>JAQVGI010000026.1 GCA_028696805.1 Alphaproteobacteria bacterium | reverse complement strand
CTGCCGGTATGCCGCCGGCTGCGCGTCGAATATTTCCAGGCACGGCGCGGACACAACCGCCGCCCGAATGCCTTTCTTTCCCAATTCCTCCCGCGCGGCCAGCGCCGGCGACACCTCGCTGCCCGTCGCGATAATCGTCGCCTGACGCGCGCCGGCGGCTTCCACCAGCACATAAGCGCCATGCGCGGTTTCATCCGCGGCGGCCTCCCTGCGCACCGGCGGCACAGCCTGGCGCGTCAGCACGATCGCCGACGGCCCCGGAAACGCCAGCGCGGACAGATAGCTTTCCGCCACCTCCACGCCGTCCGCCGGCCGGAACACGCGGATGCCCGGCATCGCGCGCAGTGCGGTCAGGTGCTCGACCGGCTGATGCGTCGGGCCGTCCTCGCCGAGGCCGACGGAATCGTGCGTGAAGACATAAATCACGCGCAGCCCCATCATCGCCGCCAACCGCATCGCCGGCTTCATATAATCCGAAAAGGCCAGGAACGTCCCGCCATACGGGATCAGGCCGCCGTGCGCCGCCAAGCCGTTCATGATCCCGGCCATCGCGTGCTCGCGGACGCCGTAGTGCAGGTAATTCCCCGCATACCGGCCGGCCCGGATGTCCTGCGCATGCGGCGTTTTGGTGAAGCATGCCGCGTCCAGATCCGCCGACCCGCCGATCAGGTTCGGCATCTGCGCCGCCAGCTTCGACAGAACCTGCTGCGAGCATTTCCGCGTCGGCAGCGTTTCCTGCGCCGCGGCGGCTTTCCGCGCGTATTGCCGGACGGCCTCCGCCGCCGATTCCGGCACGGCGCCGGATAATTCGGCTGTCAGCTGCCGTTTCAGGCGCGACTTGTCCAGCGCCTGCGCCCAGCGCGCATAAGCGGCGTCCCCGCGGGACATCACCCGCCGCCAGTCGTCCCGGATATCCGCGGGAATATCGAACGGCGCGTGCGGCCAATGCAAGATTTCCCGCAGCCGCGCGACCTCTTCCGCGCCCAGCGGCGACCCGTGCGCGTTGGCCGTCCCGCACTTCGTCGGCGCGCCGTATCCGATTTGCGTCCGGCAGTCGATCAGGGTGGGCTTCGTCGATTTCTGCGCGGCGGCCAGCGCCCGCTCGATGTCCGTGAAATCATGCCCGTCGCACGCCAGCACGCGCCACCCGGCCGCCTTAAACCGCGCCGGCACCCACGTCGATCCGGACAGCGCCACGGCGCCGTCGATCGTGATGCCGTTGTCGTCCCACAAAAGAATCAGGTTTTTCAGTTTCCAGTGCCCGGCCAGGTCGATGGCTTCCTGCGTAATTCCCTCCATGAGGCACCCGTCCCCGGCGACGCAGTAGGTCTTGTGATCGACCAGCCGGCCGTAGCGCGCGTGCTGAATGCGCTCCGCCAGCGCCAGGCCGACGGCGCCGGCCACCCCCTGCCCCAGCGGGCCCGTGGAAAAATCGACGCCGGCCAGGTGCTGCCGCTCCGGATGACCCGGCGTTTTGGATCCCCACTGGCGGAAGTTTTTCAGCTCGTCCAGCGTCATGTCGGCAAACCCGCTCACATGCATCAGGCTATACAGCATCGCGGACGCGTGCCCGTTGGACAGGACGAACCGGTCGCGATTGTGCCACAGCGGCTGCGCGGGGCAGATGTTCAGGAACTTCGCCCACAAAACCGCCATCACGTCCGCCAGCCCCAGCGGCGCCCCCGGGTGGCCGGATTTGGCTTTCTCCACCATATCCACGGACAAAAAACGGACGGCATGCGCCATCTGGGTCAGATTCATGCGGGACTCCTTTGCAAAAACAAAAACGTGTTGCGCCCTTCGCCGCGCTCTTGCAGCAATATGAACCCGGCCGGCGGGACGCGCGGGTCTTTCTTGTCTATTTCGATAATGACCAGCGTATTGCCGTCGATCCATCCCCGGGCGTTGAACGCCAGCAGCGCCCGGACCCACAGCTCCTGGCCATACGGCGCGTCCATGAACACGATGCCGGCCGGCACCTTGGTCGGCGGCGGGCGCAGCGCGTCCCCCAGCACCAGCGTCGCGCCGTCGATCAGCTGGATATTGCGCCGGATGACATCCATCGCCGCGGCGTCTTTTTCAAAGAAATAGGCTGTCTTGCATCCGCGGGACATCGCCTCGATTCCGACGGCGCCCGACCCGGTGAACACATCGCAGAAAATCAGGCCGCCCAGCGTCCGGCCGGTCTTATACAGCCACACGTTGATCAGGTTGAATAAGGTTTCCTTCGCGCGGTCGGATGTCGGCCGCGTCCCGCGGGCGGGCGCCCGCAGCTTCTTGCCGCGCCAGAGTCCCGCTATCACGCGCATAGCGGCTCTCCCAGCAAATCGGCGGACACCTCCCGCACCGCGCCGCGGGGCAGATCGCCGAGCTCAAACGGGCCGTAAGACACGCGGATCAGCCGCGCGACGGACAGGCCGAAAAACGCCATCAGCTTGCGGATTTCGCGGTTTTTCCCCTCGGTCAGCGTCAGGGTCAGCCATGTATGGCTGCCCTGTTTTTTCTCAACGCGCGCGACGCACGGCGCATAGTGGACGCCGTCCGCCTTGACGCCCTTGCGCAGGCGCCCGATGATTTCGGCCGTCACGGCCCCGTGCACCCGCACGCGGTAGACGCGTTCCAGGCGGGAGCTCGGCAATTCCATCTGGCGCGCCAATGCGCCGGAATTGGTCAGGACCAGCAGCCCCTCGGAGCTCAAATCCAGCCGCCCCACCGACACCACGCGCGGCAACCCGGGCGGCAGGTGATCGAACACCGCCGGCCGGCCCTGGGGATCCCGGTGCGTCGTCACCAGGCCCGGCGGCTTGTGATACAGCCAGACCCGCGCGGCTTCCCGCTTGTTCAGCGGGCGCCCATCCACCAGAATGACATCGTCCGCGCCGACCAGGCACGCGGGCGTCGCCAGTACCTGCCCGTTCACGCTGACGCGGCCGGCGGCGATCCAGCGCTCGGCATCTCGGCGCGAGCACGCGCCGGCGGCGGCGATGGTTTTTGCAATTCGCTCTTTCTTTTCGTCCATAATTGGTATATTATAGGATATCTGTCGAAATAGGAAGCAAAAAATGAATCCGCTGATTGTCGAAGCAGCTTTGCAGCAGGCGCGCCGGGCCTACCGGGCGGACGAGGTGCCCGTCGGCGCCGTCGTGTTCGATTCCCGGACGGGAGCCATCGTCGCGCGCGCAAGCAACCGCGTCGAGGCGGCGCAAAACCCGACGGCACATGCCGAAATGCGCGCGATTCAAAAGGCTTGCCAAAAACTGCGCACCAAGTTCCTGACCGGGTATTCCCTGTTCGTGACATTGGAGCCGTGCGCGATGTGCGCCGGCGCGATTGCGTGGGCACGGCTGGACGCCCTCCACTACGGGGCGTTCGACCCGAAGACGGGCGCCGTCCGGCAGGGCGCCAAAGTCTTTTCCCGACGGCAAACACACCACAAGCCGCGCGTGCGCGGCGGCATTGCGGCGGCCGAATGCGGCGGGCTGATGACCTCTTTTTTCAAGGACAAGCGATGACCGGGCAGCCGATTCTCTCCGTGACCGAGCTGTCGTTGTCGCTGAAAGGCGTTGTGGAGCAGGTGTTCGCCGACGTCCGCGTGCGCGGCGAGGTGTCCGGCGTCAAGCGCGGCGCGTCGGGGCATGTGTATTTTTCATTGAAGGACGTCGATTCTGTGTTGAACGCGATCTGCTGGCGCGGGCGCGATTCCACGCATATTCAGGAAGGGCTGGAAGTCGTCTGCCGTGGCAAGCTTTCGACATACGCGGGGCGCTCCAACTATCAAATCATCGTCGAAACGACCGAGCCGGCCGGCGTCGGCGCGCTATTGAAGCTGCTGAACGAACGGCGGGAAAAGCTGCAAAAAGAAGGGCTGTTCGACCCGGCGCGCAAGAAAAAAATCCCGTATCTGCCGGCCGTCATCGGCGTGATCACCAGCCCGACCGGCGCCGTCATCCGCGACATCATGCACCGGCTGAACGACCGCTTTCCATCGCGGGTGATCCTGTGGCCTGTCGCGGTGCAGGGCGCGGACGCCGCCGGCCAGATCGCCCAGGCCATCGCCGGATTCAACGCCCTGCCCTCCTCCCTTGCGCCAAAGCCGGATGTGATTATCGTCGCGCGCGGCGGCGGCAGCTTGGAGGATTTGTGGTGTTTCAACGAGGAGGAGGTCGTCCGTGCCGTGGCCGCGTCCGGGATTCCGATTATTTCGGCCGTCGGGCACGAAACGGATACGACATTGATTGACTATGCGGCCGATTTGCGCGCCCCGACGCCGACCGGCGCCGCCGAGAAAGCCGTCCCTGTCCGCGCGGACCTGATGATGCGGCTGGATGCGCTGCATGCCCGCCAAACGCAGGGGATTTTCCGGCTGGTTTCCGAAAATATGCTGAAAATCAGGATGTTGACGAAATCGCTGCCGAACCTGGCGGATATCCTGACAAACATTTTCCAACGGCTCGACGAACAGGCGGCGCGGCTGGAAAACGCCTTCCGTTTTTATTTGGACAGAAGCCGCGCCCGGTTCGACAGCCTGCACAGCCTGTTGCAGTCCTACTCCTATCAGTCCGTTTTGAAACGCGGGTTCGCCCTGGTCACGCATTACAGCCACGCCGTCGACAGCGCGCAAGCTGCCGGCGCCTATACGCAGATGACCATCCACTGGCACGACGGCAAGGCATCCGTCCGCCGAATTAAAAGCAAAAACAATGTGTTAGACGCAGATGCGACACAAGAGGGTTTATTCGATGCGGACGCATAAAGTAATTACAATGTGCTTACTCTGTATCTACATTGTAATCACATTTCCGGCACGGGCGTTGGAGTTCGCAACCCCGCTGCAACAGGGGGGGCTGGTCTACGGACGCACGCAACCGACGGATACTTTGATTTATGAGGACACCCCTCTGTCCTTAACCCGGACGGGACAATTCGTTTTCGGCATTCCGCAGGACGCCGCGGACATCACGCTGACCCTTAACGGCGCGGAACAGACCTTCGATGTCCGCCCGATTCAATGGCGTGAAGAGAAAGTGGACGGCCTGCCGCCGGAGAAAGTCGTGCTATCGCCGGCAGACGAACGCCGCGTGGCGCGTGACAACCGGCTGCTCCGACAGGCGCGCGCTTCTTCGACGCGGGATTTGTTCCCGGCGCAACTGGCGCGCCCCGTCGCCAATGCGCGCATCTCCGGGCATTTCGGATCGCGGCGCATCCTGAACGGCGTCAGGATGTCCGGCCACAGCGGAACGGACTACGCCTTGCCCGCCGGAACGCCCGTCGCGGCACCGGCGAACGGCATCGTGGTGCTGACGCATCCGGATATGTTCTATTCCGGCAAAACGATCGTGATCGACCACGGCTTCGGCGTGTTCTCCAGCTACTCGCACCTGCAGGATATTTCCGTGCATAAGGGCCAGGCGATCAAGCACGGGGACATCGTCGGCACCATCGGCATGACGGGACGCGCAACAGGCCCGCACCTGCACTTCACGCTGCTGTGGAACAATGTGCGCGTCGACCCGGAGAGCGTTTTTACCCCCACCCCTTGATTTTATAAAAAAAAGCACTATACTATCAGAATAGACCGCGGCGGATCCGTGGTTATTTTTTTGAAGCAGGAGTTTGCTATGGAAGAGAAAATCCCGATGACGGCGGGGGGCTATGAAAAATTGTCCCTGGAGCTGGAGAAATTGAAAACGATAGAACGCCCGCGGATTGTCGCCGCGATCGAAGAGGCGCGCGGCCACGGGGATCTGTCCGAAAACGCGGAGTATGCCTCCGCCCGCGAGCAGCAGGGCTTCAATGAGGGGCGCATTGCGGAATTGGAATCCGCCGTCGCGCGGGCGCAGGTTATCGACCCGAAAACACTCTCCGGCGACAAAGTGATGTTCGGCGCAACAATTAGTGTATCGGATTGCGACGCGGGGACAACATACACCTATCAGATTGTCGGCCAGTATGAGGCGGATCTGGAAAAGGGGCTCATCTCCCTACTCTCGCCGCTGGCACGCGCGCTCATCGGCAAAAGCGCTGGGGACATTGTGGAGTTCCAAACGCCGGGCGGTATCAAGTCATACGAGATTTTATCTGTTCGATACCTCTGATTTTTTCAATCTATCCTTTCCCTTTTATATTATATAAAGTAGGAATAGTCGGGTTGTGGATATCGGGGATAAATTTTAATAAAAACGATTGACATGTTTTCCCGCCGGACCGACTCGGTTGATTTGGATGGCGGCGGTCCTGTCAAGAGCATACTCGGATTTATTTTTGCGCGCGCATACAATGTGCACAGAAAAAATAAAAACCGGCGGATAGAAAGTTATCCACAAGAAATTAAATTGAAATCATATCGGAAATATGATATGCTGCCGGTATGAGAGAAATCGTCTTGGATACGGAAACAACCGGATTGGATCCGGCGCAGGGACATCGGATTGTTGAAATCGGGTGTGTGGAGTTGGAAAACCATATTCCGACGGGCCGGACGTTTCATCGGTACCTGAATCCCGAGTGCTCTATCAGCGAGGAAGTCGTCGCCGTGCATGGTTTGACGGAACGATTTTTGTCTGACAAGCCGAAATTTGCCGAAATCATTGATGATTTTTTGGGTTTTATTGGCTCGGATACAACGTTAATCATCCACAATGCAGCCTTTGATTTGAAATTTTTGAATTTTGAGCTGGCGCGCGTCCGACAGGGGTTTGTTTTAGTGAACAATGTGATCGATACGATCCAGCTGGCGCGGCAAAAGTTTCCGGGCAGCCGCGTCAATTTGAACGAGCTGTGCCGGCGGTTTGGGATTGATTTATCCGCCCGTAATTTCCATGGCGCTTTGCTGGATAGCCAATTGTTGTCAGAGGTTTATTTGGAGCTTATCGGGGGCAGGGAGCCGGGATTGACCTTTGCGGCGGTCAAGCAGGAAATATCCTTGAAGGTCGCGCAGCCCATCCGTTTTGAACCCGTTCAGCGGCCGCCCCGATCTTTCGAGGTGTCGCCGGCAGAATTGGAACAACATACTGAATTCATAAAGAAAATAAAAAATAATCTATGGGGTGTGTCATGAAACATATATTTTTAACCCTAATCTGTTTGCTGCCGGTTGCCGCGGCCGCCCAAATGGTGGAAACGATCGGCGGGCTGGGTGTTCAAGGAGCGCTGGTCCAATCAAGCGCGCGCGACATGGGGTTGGCGACGAGCCTCCTGCAGGAAAATAAAATCATCTCGGAATTGATGCGGTTGGAGATGGAAATCCGGACATCTTTTTTCGGGCGGTATCAAAACATCGATCGAACCGCGCTGAATACGCCTTGGGATGTCGGCGGGGATAACAACCAATTTTATATCATTGTTCCGAATCTGAATCAAGCCGCTTGCCGGCGGCTGGCCGCGTCGCGCATCGATGCGCGCAAAGTCATCAACAACCAGAACGACGCCGCCGATGCCTGCTCCGCCGCCAACCAAATCAAATTTATATTTGAGTAAGCATGCTGAAAAAATATGGCCTGTATCTGTTGAGATGGCAATTGTCAACCCCGATTCTGGTGGTTGTATTTATGATGATGACATCATTTCATCCGGTTGTTTCGGTTATTGTGGCCAACCTGATCGGCGGATTGCTGTTCTTTTGGGTCGACAGATGGATATTTAAAAGAAAAGAATAAAAAGACTTGAAATCATCCTGAAATGGGTATATCTTCTTTTTGGATGTTTCATGTGAAACATTTTGCCAGCGATAAAACGGAGATGTTTCACGTGGAACGATTTGAAAAAGAATTAAAGGCTGCCGAAAAGGATCTGCTTGTCTACCGGGAAAAGCTGCTGCAATGGCAAAAATCGGTGAACCTGATTTCCAATAAGACGGCTGCGGATATCTGGCAAAGACATTTTATCGATTCGGCGCGCGTGTTTGATTTCATCCCGGCTGTGGCGAAAACGCTGGCGGATTTCGGCAGCGGGGCAGGGTTCCCGGGAATGGTGCTGGCGGTTTTGAACAAACAGCGGCGGCAATTAAGCCGCATTTACCTCATCGAAAGCGATTTGAAAAAATGCCTTTTCTTGCAGGAAATAAAAAGAGTGCTCGCATTGGACGCGGTTGTCATCCTGAACCGGCGGATCGAGGAAACCGCCCTGCCGGATGTCGATGTCGTGACGGCGCGCGCGGTGGGGACGCTGTGGCAGATGCTGGACTGGGGGCGCCGCATCATCCGCCCCGAAACGACCTGCCTGTTTTTGAAAGGAAAGTCGGTAGACAAGGAATTGCGCGGGCTGCCGCGGGTCGGCTCTGTCGCGAAAATCGAAACGGGCGAGGGATATGTGATTAAAATGGAGGGTGTTGCCTATGAATAAAAAAGCGAAAATTTTCGCCATGTCCAACCAAAAGGGCGGGGTCGGCAAAACGACGACGGTCGTCAATTTGGCGACGGCGTTGGCGGCTTTGAAAAAAGACGTGCTGATAATCGACCTGGATCCGCAGGGAAACGCGACCATCAGCACGGGATTGAAGCGCATCCATGGCGGCAAGAATTCCTACACCGTCCTGACCGGGCGTTTTTCCGTGGCGGAATCCGCCGTGCCGACCAATATCCCGCACCTCAGCGTGCTGCCGGCCAGCCAGGAGCTGCTCGGCGTCGATTTGGAGTTTTCGGGCGTCGTGATGCCGCAGATGTATCTGAAAAAAGCGCTGGCCGAATGCGATGCGTTCGATTATATATTCATCGACTGCCCGCCGGCGGTCGGCATGCTGACGATGAACGCGCTGGTCGCGTCCAGCCACGTGATGATCCCGGTCCAATGCGAATACCTGGCGCTGGAAGGGGTGGCCGATTTGTTGAAAACGATTGAAAAGATTAAGAAAAACTTCAATCCGGCGCTGGCCATCCACGGCGTTGTTCTGACGATGTTCGACGCGCGGTCGCGGCTGTCCAAGTCCATCGCGCACGATGTGCGCTCGTTTTTCGGCGACCTGGTGTATGAAACGGTGATTCCGCGCAATGTGCGCATTCCGGAGGCGCCCAGCCATGGCAAGCCCGTGATGCTGTATGATTTCCGCTGTGTCGGCGCGCAAAGCTACATCCGGCTGGCCGCCGATGTGTTGAAAAGAGAAAGGGAGGAAAAACATGGATAAAAACTTGGGATTGGGCAAGGGGTTGAGTGCCCTGATGGGAGAGGATTATTCCGAAACGATCATCCAGAACCCGCTGGAGAGCAACGCGCTGAAGCTCGGCATCGTGAACATGGACATCCAAAAGCTGGTTCCGAGCCCGTTTCAGCCGCGCCGCGTCTTCGACCCGGAAGCGTTGAAAGAATTGGAGAACTCCATCCGGAAGAAGGGGGTTTTGCAGCCGCTGCTGGTGCGCGTGTCTCCGCAAAATCCGCAGGAATACGAGATCATCGCCGGCGAGCGGCGCTTTCGGGCCGCCCAGCAGGTCGGATTGAAAGAAGTCCCTGTTATCGTTAAGGATTTCAACGACAAAGAAGCCTTCGAGGTGGCGATTATCGAGAACCTGCAGCGCGAGGATTTGAACCCGGTGGAAGAGGCGGCGGCCTACAAGCGGCTTTTGAACGAATACCAATACACGCAGGAGGAGCTGGCGCATGTCATCGGCAAAAGCCGCAGCCATGTCGCCAATATGATGCGGCTGCTGGATTTGCCGAAGCCGGTGCTGGATTTGCTGGAATCCAAAGCGCTGTCGGCGGGGCATGCGCGGGCGCTGCTGGGGGCGGCGGACGCCGAGCAGCTGGCGCGGCAGGTCATCCGCGACGGGCTGAACGTCCGGGAAACCGAGAAGCTGGCCGCGCGCGCCGGCGGCAAGAAAACGCGGACGCCTCCGCCCGAAAAGGACAAGGACATCGCGTCATTGGAGGAGGGCCTGTCCCAGATGCTGAAAACGAAAGTGTCCATCAAATGGACGGGGAAGGCCGGGTCCGTGACGATCGCCTACGACACGCCCGAAAAGCTGGATTTCATCCTGAACCGGCTGACGCTGACCGGAACGGCCTAGCGGCTTTATCTGTTTTTCAATTTGCGCGCCAGGCCGGCGATCTGAATGACCGCGCGCGCGATCAATTCCGGCACCGGCGCGGTGGCGGAGCGGAGGGCCTGCTCCGTTTCGGTCAGCAAGACGAGCGCGGCCGCGGCCGATTTCTTATCCCAGAGGCGGAGCTGGCTTTGGACGCGCGGCTCGATCTTGAACTGGGCGGGGCGCAGGATTTTCTTGACGGCCTGCTCGACGGACGACCCGCGGCGCATCATATCCGCGGCCAGCAGCAGCTTGTTGAAATGCGCGGTCAGGTACCAGACCGGGGAGGGGCCCTTGTCCATTTTCGCGATCAGCGCCTGGCACAATTTGTCCGCCGCCGGAAACGCGCCTTCCGCGACGGCGCAGCAGAACTCGTCCCCGCTCGACGCGGCGTTGTCCGAGATGATTTCCTGCGCGTCCGCCAGCGAAATACGTTTGTTTGTGCCCATGTATGTGATGAGCTTGTCCAGCTCGCCGCGCAGCACGGTGCGGTTGTCGCTGAGCCGCGCGGCCATGAACGCCACCGCATCCGGCGACGGGGAAAAGCCCGCGTCCGCCAGGTGCTTGTGGATGAGCGCCTGAATATCGCGCAGATCCTCGCCGTAGCACGCGACGGCCAGCGCTTTCTGATGGGTTTCGGACAGGATGCGGATCGCCGCCGACTTGCCCAGGTTGTCCGCCGTCATCAGCAGGAAGGCGTCGCCCGCTTGGTTCAAAAAAGCGTCCAGCGCGTCCATGTCCAGCGTGTCCGCGCCGTGCAGCCAGATGAGCTTGCGGCCGCCGAACAGCGCGGGAGAGTTGCATTCGTCCATCACCGCCGCCGGATTTTCTTTCAGCGCCGCCGGATACAGGTGCGCGACGGACAGCGATGTCCTGACGTCCGGCACGATATAGGAGGCGATTTGATTCGCGCAATCCTCGGCGACGCCGGCGTCCGGCCCGAACACGAGCGCCGCCGCGTAGGTTTTTTGAATCGCGTCTTTAAGGGCGGGGATTTGCAGCGGCTTGATTTTCATGTGCGCTTTCGTTCAAGAAAGAAATGACATTCTGAATAATGTCCGAGGTCAGCATTTTCATCAGATCCTGCTCGGTTTTCTGGCGCGTGACGATCGTCGCATACGGGTCGCGGATGATGCTGTATGAGCCGACGGCCTTGGACGAGGACGCCAGCAGCGTCCGGCCCGTTTCCCTGTCGCGCAGCTCGTACCGCGCGGTCGCGGTCAGGTGCTCGCCGCTGGCGAAATAGTCCGTCTGGATATTCTGGTAGAACGATTGAACCGGCAGGATTTCAACGGCCAGCGCGTATTTCTTGGCCGCCGCCGCGCCCGTCGGGTTCAGGCGCGCCTGCAAATCCGCGCGCATCGCGAAGCCCGCCGCGTTCGCAATCGGCAGGATGTCGATCGCCGCCATCTCGGCGCGCGTCTCCGCGGGCTGCGTCCCATACAGCGGCGTCCAGCCGCAGCCGGACAGCCCCAGCAGAATCCAACAGGCGAAAAAGATTTTTTTCATGCTCCCATTATACGCGATTTTATTTGAATTTCAACAAAAAACGCGCTAGAGTGCCTTTATGCGGAAAATATGGATTATCGCGGGGCCGACGGCCAGCGGCAAGTCGGAGCTGGGCCTGCGTCTGGCGCAGCGGCTAGGCGGGTGCATCGTCAACGCAGACGCGATGCAGGTTTACCGGGATCTGTCCGTCCTGACCGCGCGTCCGACAGAGGCGGAAATGCAAAATGTTCCGCACCACCTGTATGGCTACCTGGGGCGCCACGCGCAATCGTCCGCGGCGGATTGGGTCGCGCGCGCCGTTCCCGTGCTGCAAACGGAGCGCAATCCGGTCGTCGTGGGCGGGACGGGGCTCTATCTGGAAGCGCTGACCAGAGGATTCGCGGACATCCCCGCGGTGGATCCCGCCGTTCGGGCGCGCGTGCGGGAAATGCCCGTCGCAGAAGTGCACGCGCAGGTCAAGGACTGCCGCTTTACGGATCCGCAGCGCATGCGGCGCGCGTTGGAGGTTCAGCTCTCCACCGGCCGGACGCTGGATTATTTCCACCGCCAGAAACACCATCCGCCAATAGAGGCAGTATTTCAAAAGATTCTGCTGCTGCCGCCGCGGGATATTTTATACCGCCAATGCGCCGGCCGGTTTTGTAAAATGTTGGAGCAGGGGGCGGTCGAAGAGGTGCGGCTGTTGTTGGATCAAAAGCCGACCGGCGGTGTTTTGAAAGCCATCGGCGTGCCGGAAATCACGGCGTATTTGGATGGAGAAATCACGAAAGACGAAATGATTCAGCGGGCTATTTTGTCAACGCAGCATTATGCCAAGCGTCAAAGCACCTGGTTCCGGGGGCGGTTTGGTGTGGATAGCGTGCTGGAATCCCCCGCTGATCTGGATAAAATATAGATACATTGTTAATACAGGGTGATTACAAAGTAATTACAAAATGGGTGTCCATAGCCCCCGATTCGGTTGGAGGCGCCCTCAAAGAAAAACATTCAACCATCTGATAAAAAAGAAAAATGCCTTTTTAAAAACGCCGGCCAATCCCCTTTATAAAAAATGTATCTACATTGTATCTATTTTTGTTGACACCTTTCTTTTTTATTGATAGAGTGGATATATATTCCAGGAGGGGCCCATGAAGAACAAGCATGTGACGGATATTTTATTTTCGGATTTGGATTCTCCCCAAAAAAAGCCGTGGTATTTCCGCAAGGCGATTTTGTTTTCCGTGTTTTTTTCGATCGGCTGGCTGGCGTTCGTCGTCAGCTACCTGTCCGCGTCGCGGTGGTGGCTCGCGCGGTTCGACGCCGCGCCCGCCGAGCTGGTCGGCAACCTGGGCGGGCTGCTGCTGCCGATGGTCGTCGTCTGGCTGATGAGTGCGTATTTCGACCGGTCGGAGCAGCTGGCCGAGGAATCGCGCATTTTGCAGTCGTATCTGAACGAGCTGGTCTACCCGACCGAAGAAGGCGCCGTCTACACCAAGACGCTGACGGACGCCCTGCGCGCGCAAATCAAGGAGTTCCGCGGCGTTTTCGCGGACGTGACCGAGCAGACGGAAAACGTGCGCTCGGAGCTGCGGGGATGGATTTCGGACCTGGGCAAGATCATCAACCACGTGGATGCCCAGACGGTCGCCTCGATTCGCGAGGTGGCCGCGCACATCCAGACGCTGGCGCAGGCGACCCAGGCCGCGAACGAGCAGACGACCGACGCCGCGGCGTTGTTTTCGGAGCAGGCGCAGATCCTGACGCGCGTCAGCGGCCAGACCGTCCAGGCGATGGGGCAGCTGACCGGCCAGATGGGCAGCCGCACCGAGGAGTTCGGCAACATCGCGCACGCGATCGAGAACAGCGGCGACCGGCTGGACAGGGCCTTGACGCAGGCGACCCAGGTTTCCGCCGCGATGCAGGCGGGCAGCGCACAGATCGAAAAGGTGATTTCCGGATACGAGGCGACGACGAAGCAGCAGAACACGCGGGTCTTGACGAATCTGGAAAAGATTCTGACGCTGTTCCGGTCGCACGGCGCGATTTTGGAGCAGGAGGTCGAGAAAACCGTCCACAAGCTGGGCGTCGCCGGGTCGGAGTTCATCGGCAAGGCCAAGATTCTGGCGGCGGTTTCGGACGACGCCGCGTCGAAGGCGTTCCTGGCGTCCAACGCGTTCGAAAAAAGCGCTGACAAAATCCAGAACGCCGCGGAATGGATGCAGAAAGAGCTGCCGGCCGCAACGCGGGCCTCCGCGCCTGCGCGCATCTCGGCGGATGTTCTGAAAGACGCGTCCGACATCCTGGAAACGCTGCAAAAGTTTTCGGTGCGCCTGTCGCGCCTCTGGACGCCGAAGGCCGAGGAGGTGCTGTGGGCAAAATACTACGCGGGCGACAAGACCGCCTTCATGCGGCACATCGCGCGGGCGCTCAGCGCGTCCCAGAGCCGGAAAATCCGCGAGTTCATCAAAAAGAACGCGGATTTCAAGGACGCCGTCACGCGCTACATGCGCGCGTTCGAGCAGATGACGGCGCAGGCCGGCGCCGCGGGCGCGGACAACATGCTGGTCGGCGTGCTGGTCGGGTCGGATGTCGGGCGGCTCTACATGGTGCTGGCCGACTTGCTGAAAGAGGGGAAACATGCGCATAAAGCTGGTTAAAATCGGCAATTCGGTCGGCATCCGGCTGCCGAAGGCCGTCATCGACGAATGCGAATTGAAATCCGAAGTGGATATGGAAATCCGCCAGAGGCACATCATCCTGTCGCCCGTTTCGGGCGCGCGCAGGGACTGGCCGGAAACGATCGCCGCCGCCTTGAAGGAGAATCCGGCGTCGGAGGAGGGGGAATGGCAATGGTGAAGAAATTCGACGTCGTCCTGTGCGATATCGTGGGGAACGAACTGCCGGCCGTCGTCGTGTCCCCCGACGAGATGAACCAGGCGCTGCCGTATGTGATGGTCGCGCCGCTGACGGCCGCGGAGCGCGCGTTCCCGACGCGGCTGGGGATCCGGTTCCGCGGAAAGAAGGGCCAGATCGCGCTGGACATGATCCAGACGATCTGCAAGCGCGACATCGCCGGCCGGGCCGGCCAGCTGCCGCCGCCCGTCCACGCGCAGATCAACCAGATCCTGAAGAAAATGTTCGGCGACTGATCCTATAAATCGATCGGCAGGTAGATCGTGAATGTCGTGCCGGTTTCGGCGCGGCTTTCGGCGTCGATGACGCCGTCGTGCTTCTGAATGATCTGCTGGACGATGCCGAGCCCGAGCCCCGTCCCCTCGGCGCGCCGGATTTTGGCAAAATCGCCGCGGTAGAAGCGCTCGAACAGCCGCGGGATCAGGTGCGGCGGAATCGGGTTGCCCGCGTTGTGGACGGCGATGGAAATAACCTGGCGCAGGTCGGAAAAATACTTGTCCGATTTTTGCGGGAAGCCGTTGCACAGCCGCGCCGTGATCGTGACGGCGGAATTGTCCGCGCCGTATTTGATCGCGTTGTCGATCAGGTTTTGTATCGCCTGGTG
>JAQVGI010000043.1 GCA_028696805.1 Alphaproteobacteria bacterium | reverse complement strand
TCCGCGAAGACGCAATGCACGGCGGGATATTATGCGGCGGCCGGGTCGTCTTCCTGCACGGCTTGCCCAAGCGGAAAATGGCAGAAGGACGCGGGTCAGGGCTCTTGCGACAACTGCCCGTCCAACGCGATCTGCAATGGAACGGCCTTGACCGCGTTCAGCTGCAACCCCGGGTATTACCGGTCCAGCGCATCGGCGACGACATGCACGAAATGCCCAAAGGGATACGCCTGCCCGGGCGGATCCGCGAAGACGCAATGCACGGCGGGATATTATGCGGCGGCCGGGTCGTCTTCCTGCACGGCTTGCCCAAGCGGAAAATGGCAGAAGGACGCGGGTCAGAGCTCTTGCGACAACTGCCCGTCCAACGCGACCTGCAATGGAACGGCCTTGACCGCGTTCAGCTGCAACCCCGGGTATTACCGGTCCAGCGCATCGGCGACAACTTGCTCGAAATGCGGCACCGGCAAAACCAGCACGGCCGGATGCGTCGGCGCGGCATCGACATGCTGCAGGTAGCTTTTTCATTTTCCGCTTGCATTTTGTGAAAAAATCGGCTAAAATGCGGGCCTCGTTCCACAACGGAGCGGGGGATGTCGTTCACCCCTGGAGGACTTCGTCCGTCAACGCAACAAAGAAGGTATGATATGCAAAAAATACAATTGAACGCTGTCAAGCGTGAAAAAGCTGGTAAGGGGGCCTCTCGGGCAAGTCGCAAAGCTGGGTTGGTTCCTGCCGTTATCTATGGCGATAAGAAGCCGCCGCTGATGATTGCCATCGAAAGCAAAGTTTTAGCCGCCGAAATGGGCCGGAAAGGCCTGTGGACGCGTCAGTTTGAAATCGACGTCGCCGGCGGCAAGCACCTGGTTTTGTGCCAGGACATTCAAAAGCACCCCGTCACGGATCGCCCGGAACATGCCGATTTCCTGCGCATTTCCAAAAATTCCGTCCTGGTGCTGGATATTCCGCTGCAATTCGTCAACGACGCCGTCTGCCCCGGCATCAAGAAGGGCGGCGTGCTGAACGTCGTTCACCGGACGGTCGAGGTGCGATGCAAGGCGGACAACATTCCGGAGTCTTTCACAATCGATTTGTCGTCGGCGTCCGTCGGAGATTCGTTCATGGCTTTCGGCCTGACGATGCCAGACGGCGTCCAGCTGACGGCCAAAGAAGATTACACGATCGCGACGATCGTCGTGCCGACGGTGACGGAGGAAAAAGCCGAAACACAGGCTTCCGCCGCTCCGGCGGCCGGGACGGCGGCGCCTGCGGGCGCTGCGGCGCCGGCGGCTGCTCCGGCGGCTGACGCGGCCAAGAAAGGCTGAACATGAAATTGCTGGTCGGTCTTGGCAATCCGGGCTCGGAATATGCTGCGACACGCCACAATGTCGGATTTATGGCGGTGGACGGGATTGTCCGCCGCCATTCTTCTTTTCCGGCGTTCAAGGACAAGTTCAACGCCCTGGCCGCCCAAGGGACTATCGGCGGGGAAAAGGTTGTCCTGCTGAAACCCCAGACTTATATGAATGAATCGGGCAGGGCGGTTCTGGCCGCCTGCACATTTTATAAAATCGCTCCGGCCGACATCATCGTCATCCACGACGATATGGATCTGGCGGTCGGCAGGGTGCGCGTCAAGACGGGCGGCAGCGCGGGCGGGCACAACGGCATCAAGAGCATCGACGACGCCGTCGGCCCGGAATATGCGCGGGTGCGCATCGGCATCGGCCGGCCGGATACGCCGGCGCAGGCAGTCGACTGGGTCTTATCCCGGTTTGCGGCGGACGAGGCGCAAACCATCGCCGCGGTTTTGGGCAAAGCGGCGGAACATGTCGAATTGCTGCTGGCCGGTGATTTTGAAAACTTCATGAACCGGGTCAAATAGGGAAATCAACATGGGATTCAACTGCGGCATCGTCGGCCTTCCGAATGTGGGGAAATCCACTTTGTTCAACGCGCTGACGGCGACGGTTCAGGCGCAGGCCGCCAACTATCCGTTCTGCACGATCGAGCCGAACATCGGCCGGGTGGCCGTGCCGGACGACAGGCTGGCCGTGCTGCAAAAAATAGACGCCGCCGCGAAAATCGTGCCGACCCAGCTGGAATTCGTCGACATCGCGGGCCTGGTGCGCGGGGCCAGCAAAGGCGAGGGCCTGGGCAACCAGTTCCTGGCGAACATCCGCGAGGTGGACGCGATCATCCATGTCGTCCGGTGCTTTGAAAACGCGGAGGTCGTCCATGTCGAGGGCTCCGTCGATCCGGCGCGCGACATCGAAACGATAGAAACCGAGCTGATGCTGGCGGATTTGGAGGCGTTGGAAAAACGCATCTCCGGCGTCGCGAAAAAGGCGCAGGCCGGCGACAAGGAATCCCAGGCGCTGCTGGCCGTCATGCAGCCGGCGTATGACCTGCTGAAAGACGGAAAGCCGGCGCGGCTGGCCCGTCCGGCGGATGCCGAGCAAAACAAGCTGTTCAACCAGCTGTGCCTGCTGTCCGCGAAGCCCGTCCTGTATGTCTGCAATGTCGAGGAATCCGCGGCCGCCGCCGGAAACGCATTTTCCAAACAGGTGGCCGATTGGGCCGCGCGCGAGGGAAACGCCGCCGTCGTCGTGTCCGCCGCCATCGAGGCCGAGGTCGCCCAGCTGCCCGCCGACGATCAGGGGGCGTTCCTGGAAACGCTGGGGCTTTCGGAAACGGGGCTGAACCGGATTATCCGCGCCGGCTATGCGTTGCTGGAATTGGAAACCTTTTTCACCACCGGCCCGAAGGAAACGCATGCCTGGACGATGACAAAAGGCACGCTGGCGCCCCAGGCAGCCGGCATCATCCATACGGATTTCGAGCGGGGTTTCATCCGGGCGGAGGTTGTTTCCTATGCCGATTATGTCGCCTGCGGCGGCGAATCCGGCGCGCGCGAAGCCGGCAAGCTGCGCCAGGAAGGCAAGACATACCGGATGCGCGACGGCGACATCTGCCATTTCCTGTTCAACATATAGGGCGTGCGCTTCTTAATTTTCAGCTCCGGTTCCGGCGCCTGTGTTTTTTCGGACGGCGCCGGCCGGGGAACTTTTCCGCATCCGCGCTTTTTTTAGCGAAAAGTGAAAAAAGAGATTGTTTTCGGGCAAGAAGTGGTGTATAAACCGAGTATTGTTTTGGAAAGGAAAACGCATGCAAAAAAGACCCATCAAGAAACTTTTCTCATTTCTGTCCAGCGATATGGCCATCGACCTGGGCACGGCCAACACGCTCGTCTATGTCAAGGGGCGCGGCATCGTCCTGAACGAGCCGTCCGTCGTCGCGATCGCCGAATCCCGCGGCAAGAAGCAGGTGATCGCCGTCGGAAACGAGGCGAAGCAGATGCTGGGCAAAACGCCCGGCCAGATTCAGGCCATCCGCCCGCTGCGCGACGGCGTGATCGCGGATTTCGACGTGGCCGAGGAAATGATCCGCCGCTTTATCCAAAAGGCGGTCGGGCACCGGACCTGGGCCCGCCCCCTGATCGTCATCTGCGTTCCGTCCGGTTCGACCGCCGTCGAGCGCCGCGCGATTCAGGAAGCCGCCGAAAACTCCCGCGCCCGCAAAGTATTTTTAATCGAGGAGCCGATGGCCGCGGCGATCGGCGCCGGCCTGCCTGTCCACGAGC
>JAQVGI010000042.1 GCA_028696805.1 Alphaproteobacteria bacterium | reverse complement strand
CGATCGCCGGCTATGCCGACATCGCGCTGATCCCCGAGATTCCCTACACCTACGAGGGGATTGTCGCCCGCTTGAAGAAATCCCGCAAACTGGGGCGCCGGCACGCGATCGTTGTCGTCGCCGAAGGGGTGAAAACGCCGGACGGCAAGCATTCCATCTCGACGAACGGCCGGACTTTCGCCGGCATTTCGGAGTATTTCAGCGACCGGCTGCGCAAGGACGGCTTCAATGTGCGCGCGAACATCCTGGGGCATATCCAGCGGTCGGGAACGCCCGTGCCGCAGGACCGCATCCTGGCGTCCGCTTTCGGCGTGCACGCGGTGGAGCTTATCGCCAAGGGCGCGACGAACCGCGTCGTGGTGTATCAGAAGGCCAAGGTGACGGACATGTCGCTGGAAGACATTCTGAAAATCGGCAATTCGCCGGTCGATCCGCGCGGCGATATGGTCAAGGTGGCGCGCAGCATGGGGATTTATGTCGGGGAGCAGCAGGCCTCTTGACACCGCCCGGACGGCATACTATATTAATCCGTGAGGAGGAACGACATGACCACAGAAAAACTGCAACACCACATCGAGGCGTTGAAAAAGCGCCACGCCGAATTGGAACAGAAGATTATCGACGAGGGGGCCCATCCTCATCCCGACGCCATCAGGATTCAGGCGTATAAGAAAGAAAAGCTGCGTATCAAGGACGAATTGGAAGCCATCGAGAAAAAATCCTGATTATTTGGCAAAAGCGCCCGTTTCCGCGGGCGTTTTTTTGCTTGACAAGCCCCGCGGCCGTGTGCCACTATGGGGGCGGGTTTATTGAAAGGAAAAGACATGGTCAAAATTGTTCCGCCTTCCGTCGAGATTCTGACGCCGATCGACGCCGACCAAATCATGCGGCATTTGGAAATCTGCATCCGGAACTGCTACAAATCCGAGGATAAAATCGAGCCGGGCTCGGCCGGGCGGATGATCGCCAAAATCATCGAGATGGGGCACGAGGCGATGCTGGAGCATTTCGCGATCAGCGTCCGGCTGGTGTGCGACATCGGGGTCTACAAGGATCTGACGCGCCACCGGATCGCCAGCTACGCGATCGAAAGCACGCGCTACTGCAACTATTCCAAGGGCAAGTTCGGATCGGAAATCAGCGTGATGGAGCCGCCGGTGCTGCAGCCCGGGACGCCGGATTACGACATCTGGCTGAAATGCATGTCGGACATCGAAAACACTTACAACACGCTGGCCGCGCGCGGGTACAAGGCCGATGTGCTGCGGATGCTGCTGCCGCATTCGACGAAGGCGTCCGTCATCATGACGGCGAACATCCGGGAGTGGCGCCATGTGCTGAAACTGCGCACCGCCGCCGCGGCGCACCCGACGGTTCAGCAGGTGATGAAGATACTGCTGGCGGAATTGAAGGCCAGGCTGCCCGTTCTGTTCGCCGATATTTAACGAAAACGCCCCTGAAATCGGGGCGTTTTTTCAATGCTCTTCCAAAAAGCTGCGCAGCTTGCGCGACCGCGTCGGATGCTTTAACTTGCGCAGGGCTTTCGCTTCGATCTGGCGGATGCGCTCACGCGTGACCGCGAACTCCAGCCCGACCTCTTCCAGCGTGTGGTCGGTGTTCATGCCGATGCCGAACCGCATGCGCAGCACGCGCTCCTCGCGCGCGGACAGCGTGGACAGCACCGCCGTGCACGATTGCCGCAGGTTCGTCTGAATCGCGGCTTCCAGCGGCTGCAATGTGGATTTGTCCTCGATGAAATCGCCCAGGTGGCTGTCCTCCTCGTCGCCGACGGGGGTTTCCAGCGAAATCGGCTCCTTCGCGATTTTCAGGATTTTTTTGATTTTCTCCGGCGTCATGCCCAGGCGCGGCGCCAGCTCCTCGGGCGTCGGCTCGCTGCCGTTTTCCAGCAGCATCTGGCGGCTTGTCCGCAGCATTTTGTTGATGGTTTCGATCATGTGCACCGGAATGCGTATCGTGCGCGCCTGGTCGGCGATGGAGCGCGTAATCGACTGGCGTATCCACCAGGTCGCGTAGGTGGAGAACTTATACCCGCGCTGGTATTCGAACTTGTCGACGGCTTTCATCAGGCCGATGTTGCCTTCCTGAATCAGATCGAGGAAGTGCAGCCCGCGGTTCGTGTATTTTTTGGAAATGGAAATGACCAGCCGCAGGTTCGCCTCGATCATTTCCTGCTTGGCTTTGTCGCTTTCCTTGCGGCCTTTGGTGATGGTGGCAACCAGCCGGCGGAACTCCGCAATCGGCATTTTGGCTTCCTCGGCGACGCGCACGATCGCGGCGCGGACGTCCTTCACCTCGGCGGCATGAGCGCCCGCCAGCGTTTTCCATCCCTTGCCGATTTTGCGCCTGACCTTGTCCAGCCAGTTCTTGTCCGCCTCGGAGTTCTGATAGGCGGCCAGGAATTCGTCGCGGGGGATGCGGCACGCGTTCGCCAGCCGGGACAGCTTGCCCTCCATCATCATCAGCCTGTTGTTGATGTTGGTCGTCATGTCGATCAGCTCGACGATCTTGTTCGGATGGATGTGCAAGGTTTTCAGGTGATTGGTCAGCTCTACCCGGACCGCTTGGTATTTCTTGTCCAAAACGGCGGGCACGGGTTTGTTTTTCAGGATGAAAACCCAGCGGTCTTTCTGGATTTTCCTGAACCGCCTGCATGTTTTCTCAATCTCCTGGAAAAGCAGCAGCACCTGCGGCAGCAGGACCGTTTCCATCTGGCTGACCGAAAAGATGGTGTCCTCGTCGTATTCTTCCTCTTCCTCGGCGGGGGCGGGGGACTCCTCTTCCGCGGCGTCGTCCAGAACGAAATCGTCCGAGGGCTTGGCCTCTTTTTTCTCGGGCTGTTTCTTCTCGGCGTCCTTTTTGATCTGGGCGTAGATTTTGGCGGCGTTCTCCATCTCTTCCTTGGACGGATTCTTTTCAAAGCTGGTTTCCAAATCCACGATGTCGCGCAGCATGACGGCGTTGTTCATCAGGTCCTGGTGCCATTGCAGGATCGCGCCCATCGTGACGTTGTTTTCCGCCAGCCCGGACATCAGGACATCGACGCCCGCCGCGATGCGCTTGGCGATCGCGATTTCGCCGTCGCGCGACAGCAGGTCGACGGATCCCATCTCGCGCAGGTACAGCCGCACCGGGTCGTTGATGCGCGCGCCGGTTTCGGGCTCGTCTTCGGCGGGGGGCGCCTCGGGCTTGTGGACTTCGGTCAGGTCCGTGATGTCCTCGTTGCCCTCGACGATGTTGATGCCCATGTCGGCGATCGAGGACATGACGACTTCCAGCGCCTCGTCGGTTTTGGATTCCGCCGGCAGGACGCGCTTCAATTTTTCCAGCGAGATGAAGCCGCGCTCCTTGCCCTCGTCGATCAGGCGCTTGAATAAAGCCTTGGCGTCAGCCGTGCTCAAAACCTCGGCTGATTCGTTTTCTGTGTGGCGTGGTGTGTTCATGCTGTTTGGGCCCGTTTTCCAAATAAGACAAATACATAGGGAGGCATTATATGTATTTTTTGACGCAAAGTCAACGAAATTGATTCAAGATTTCAGCAAATTTTCTATTTCTTTGTTCAGCTCTTTGATTTTGTCCCAATCCGTTTCCAGCGATTTTTCGTGCTTGATGGCCAAAATCTTGGATTCTTTG
>JAQVGI010000041.1 GCA_028696805.1 Alphaproteobacteria bacterium | reverse complement strand
GGTAATCCAGATAATCCGCCAGCCCGTTCGGGAACTTCAAAACCTGCTCGGCCGGCGTCTTGTCGTCCCCGACCAGCAGCGCCGCGTCGCAGCTCCACCGGATTTCGACGCCGCGGAATAAGTAGGCTTTCGTGCGCGCCATGCGGAACAGGGCGGCCGGCTTGAACTTGACGGATGCGCCGAAGATCTCGGTGTCCGGCAGGAACGACACCGACGTGCCGCGCCGGTTGCTGACCGGCCCCAGACAGGCGACGGGCGCCGCGGGCTTGCCCTGGCGGTATTCCTGGCGGTAGAGCCTTTTGTCGCGGGCGACCTCGATGACCATGTGCGCGGACAGCGCGTTGACCGCCGACAGCCCGATGCCGTGCAGGCCGCCCGAAACGGCGTAGGCTTTGCCGCCGAACTTGCCGCCCGAATGCAGCGTCGTCGTGATAATTTCCAGCGCGGATTTGTCCGGATATTTCGGGTGCGGGTCGACGGGGATGCCGCGGCCGTTGTCCCGGATCGTCACATAGCCGTCGGCGCCCAGATGAACCTCGATATTGCCGGCGTAGCCTGCGACGGCCTCGTCCATCGCGTTGTCGATGATTTCGGCGACCAGGTGGTGGTAGGCGCGCTCGTCCACGCCGCCGATATACATGCCGGGGCGCTTGCGGACGGGATCCAAGCCTTCCAATACTTCGATGTCTTTGGCCGAATAGGAGCTTTTCTGCTCGTTTGCGTCGAATAGGTCTGTCATGCGGGGCAGTCTACACGCTTTTCGGGGAGAAATCAAGTGCCAAATCCCGCGCGGGCGCCGGAAAGGGATGCCGCGGCGCATCCGGCGGAAAGGTTTTGACTTTCGGCGAAAAAAAAGCTATAGTGGGGGCAATTTTGAAAAGGACATGCCGCCATGACGCCAGAAATCATCGCCAGATTATTCCCGAACCCGCTGCCATCCGTTGCCGAAATCGAGGCGAAATACCCGCCGCGTCGTCTGCCCGAGGGGGCGAAGGCGACGCGCATCGCGCCGAGCCCGACGGGGTTGTTCCATATCGGCAACCTGTATGCGGCGCTGGTCGCCGAGCGCGCGGCGCATCAGAGCGGCGGCATTTTTTACATCCGGGTGGAGGACACCGACCAAAAGCGCGCGGTCGACGGCGCGTTGAAAGTCGTCTGCGACGCGCTGGCCCACTACGGCATGCGCGCGGACGAGGGCGTGGACGCCGACGGGAAGGACTACGGCCCGTATGCGCCCTACACCCAGTCGCAGCGGCGGGATATTTACCAGGCTTATGTCAAATCGCTGGTGGAAAAAGGGCTGGCGTATCCGTGCTTTTGTTCCGCCGAGGATCTGGACATGATGCGCAAGGTTCAGGAAAAAAACGCCCAGCGGCCCGGGTATTACGGAAAATACGCCAAATGCCGTGGCCTGACCGACGCGGAGATTCTGGCGAAACTGGATGCCGGCGCGCAGCCGATCATCCGGTTCAAATCCTCCGGCGATCCCGACCGGCGGATGGTTGTCAAAGACCTTTTCAAAGGCGAGCTGAACCTGCCGGAAAACGACATCGATCAGGTGATTTTGAAATCGGACGGCCTGCCCAGCTACCACTTCGCGCATGTCGTGGACGACCACCTGATGGGAACGACGCACGTCACGCGCGCCGACGAATGGCTGTCGTCCGTGACGACGCATATCCAGATGTTCGTCGCGATGGGGTGGAAGCCGCCGAAATACGGGCACATCGCGCCGCTGCAAAAGCTGGACAACGGCAACAGGCGCAAGCTGTCCAAGCGCCACGATCCGGAGGCGAACATCATGTATTTCGCCGAGCGCGGCTATCCGCGGGATGCCGTGGTCGAGTATCTGCTGAACCTGATCAACGCGCAGTTCGAGGACTGGCGGAAGGCGAATCCCGACACGCCGGCGTTCGATTTCCCGCTGAACATGGGCAAAATGTCCAATGTCGCGGGCGCGCTGTTCGACTTCGTGAAACTGAACAGCATTTCCCGCGAAATCGTCGCGCGCCTGACGGCCGGGCAGGTGTATGACGAAACGCTGGCCTGGGCGCGGCAATACGCTCCGGATTTCGCGCGGCGGATGGCGGACAACCGCCGGTATCTGATCGACATCCTGGACATCGAGCGGCACATCGGCGCGAAATCGCGCAAAGACCTGGCGAAGTGGGAGGATGTCCCGCCGGAGGTTTCCTATTTCTTCGACGATTTGTTCACGATGACGCATAATGAAAAAATGACGATGCTGGCGCCGATGGATGAGGCGGATGTGATGGCCGTCGCGCGGGATTTCGCCGCGGCTTACGATCCGGCGGACGACAAGGACGCGTGGTTCGATAAGGTGCGCCGGATCGCCGGCGCGCATGGCTTCGCGGCCGATATGAAGGCATATAAGGCGTCTCCCGCCGCATTCAAGGGCAGCGTTGCGGATGCCGCCAAAATCCTGCGCGTGTTGGTGACGGGCAGCGACAAATCGCCGGATCTGCATGCCGTGATGCGGGTTTTGGGGCGCGAGGCCGTCGTCCGGCGGCTGAACGGCTGACAATATGATGAGGAAACTCGTGCTTGGATTCATGTTGCTGGCCGCCGCGCCCGTCTGGGCGGAGCCGGCCGTTGCGCCGTCCGAAACGCCCGCCCCCGCGGCTGTTGCGCAGAAGGATCCGCTGCACCCATTGACGCAGGCGCAGCGGGAAAAAATCAAATCCGCGATGGCGGCGCGCTTTCGGAAAATGATGCCGGACGAACGCGCCCGGCATGCGGCGCGCCTGACCCAATCGCTCGAACGCGTCCGGGCCCGGCCGGCGGAAAACAAAGCGCAGGCGGATCGCCTGGCGATGGAGTTGGATTTGCTCAAATCCGTCGAATGATTCCGCCGCGGGTTTTTTGTTGCAACGGCGCGCAGAGTATCCTATACTATCCGCATGCGCTTGAAACTTTATTTCATTTTGGCATGCTGCGGGCTGGCGGTTTCCGCCGGCGCCGCCTCTCTGCCGTTGGACGAGGTGGTGCTGGAAGATGCGCAGTCCGGCTGCCGCGTGCGGTATCTGACCGCGAAAAACACCCGGGGCTGGTCCATTGATACGGCGGGCAAGACCTGCGCCGGCGGCGGGTGGCTGGACGGCCGCGCGGATGTCCGCGTTTTCGACGCTTTCGTGCGGCCGCAGCAGGTGCTGTCCGGTTCATTCACACAAGGCTATTGGACGGGGGAGGGGGCCGTCGACGGCGCAGATGTCCAGCGTTTGTCGTTCGAGCCGGGCGAGCAGTCCCTGATATATCCGCTGGCCTCCGGCGCGCCGGGGCTGGCTTTGCGGGGGCGGGCGGACGCGCGTTCGGAAAACGGCATTTATCCGGCGTTCGACGCATGCCGTCCGGCGCAGGTTTTTATTCTGACGGCGGATATGGACGCGTTCATCCA
Source organism: Alphaproteobacteria bacterium (assembly GCA_028696805.1). Lineage (GTDB taxonomy): Bacteria > Pseudomonadota > Alphaproteobacteria > CAAHEQ01 > UBA3637 > JAQVGI01. Next base: position 340 of record JAQVGI010000041.1, on the reverse strand, counting down.
TGCCGGGCGGCGGGAGAAATTGTTCGCGGACATCGTTCGGAAAATGCGCGCCGTGTGTCCGGAGCTGACAACGATTGCGCTGACCGGCGTCCGGGACAAGATAACGGACGCGCCCGTTTTCCGCGCGGATCTGGATGTCGCCGCCGGCACGTCGGATATCCGGCAGATGCCCGGCCGCCCGCCCGCTGCGCCGGAGGAAGACGCATCGCCGCCTGAAACCGCGGAGCCGTTCGTGTCCTCCGTCGCGGCGCTGATGACGACGAGCCGCATTTTGAAAAAGCCGGTGTTCGGCACGGCCGTCGTCCATATCGGCCCGGTCGGGCCGGACGGCGCCGCGCAG
>JAQVGI010000025.1 GCA_028696805.1 Alphaproteobacteria bacterium | reverse complement strand
CGTTCTGTATGAATGCATTTTCGACTCCTTCATGGATATCCGGAGGCCAGTTTATCGGAAACGGACGGGAAAATCAAGCAAATTGTTGGATGAACGCGCCCGTCATGCCGGCCAGCTTTGAAAAATAAAGCCCGATGCCCGGCCATCCGAAGCGCGCATACATGAACAGCACCCCCCAGGCGATCAGGTTGGCGCTCGGCAGGAACAGGAATGAAAACAGGTATCCGGCCTTTTTGAAATCGGTCTGCTTCGGGTGGATTTCCATGATGTTCGACGCGATGTGATACCCGCTCATGACGCCGAGGACGCTCCAATACAGCTTGGGCAGCGGCGCGTCCCACAGGTGATAAACGCCGCCGGCCAGCATCACGGCGAAAGCGAACGTCGGGAAAAAATACGGCGACAGGAAGATCAGCCAGTTCCCCTTGCCCTCGAACGCGAAGCTGCCGCCCCGGCCTTGGTGGACGGCAATCGACCCCGGCTTGTGCCCCGTCAGCACCGCGAACAGCATGTGGGTGAGCTCGTGCTCCAAAATCGCCAGAAACGAGCCGTTCAGCCCCGGAATCAAAAACCACACGACGACGACAATCATCAGCGGCAGGAAAAACCACAGCAGCAGAAAGCTGTTCAGGCACGACTTCACGACGGCGATGTCCAGCAAAAACGCCGGCACCAGGCACACCAGCATCGCGGCGGCCAGCGGATACCGCAGCGCGGACAGGAACGGGTTGACGAAGCGCCGCATGCTATTTCCCCTCGATTGTAAAATAGAGGAATATCGCGACGACGGCGATGATCAGGCCGATGGTGCCGGCGGGGCCGAGCGTCAGATTGAAATACACATCGAACACATCCAATAAAAACGTTCCCAGCAGATAGACGACGAGGCACAGCACAAGCCATTTGAAAATCGAGCGTATCTTTTTCACCGGTTCAGCCTCCGACAATTATGCGCCCCGTGCGAAAAAAAACTTTTCATTTGGAACGCTTCGTGATACACTCTACATCAATTATCGGAAAAAAGAAAGAGGAAATGATGCTGTATTTCGTCGTCGGATTGCTGGTCGCCGTTTTGATTCTGGTGCTGTTGTTGATTCACCGCCTCGACAAGCCGCGGCTGTCCGCCGATTTGGAGCGGATGGAGCGCCTGATGCGCGGGGATGCCAAAGACCTGCGCGAGGAAATGGGCAAGTCGCTGATGCTGTTCAACGACTCCATCCGCAAAACCGTCGAGGACAGGCTGGAGCTTATGCGCGCGACCGTCGATGAAAAGCTGCACGCGACCTTGGAAAAGCGGCTCGGCGAGTCCTTTTCGCAGGTGTCCGAGCGCTTGGAACAGGTGCACAAAGGATTGGGCGAGATGCAAAACCTGGCCGCGGATGTCGGCGGGCTGAAACGCGTGCTGGCGAACGTCAAGACGCGCGGCACATGGGGCGAGGTTCAGCTGGGCACCTTGTTGGAGCAGATGCTCTCCCCCGAGCAGTATGTCAAAAACGCGCACTTGAAGAGTTCTGCGGAAGTCGTTGAATACGCTGTCAAACTGCCGGACGGGGATGTCCTGATTCCGATCGATTCCAAGTTCCCGGTGGAAGATTACGAACGCCTGGCGGATGCGACCGAGCGCGGCGATGTGGATGCGATGGACGCAGCGGCCGCCGAGCTGGAAAAGCACATCAAATCGGAAGGCCGGCGCATTATGGAAAAATACATCGCGCCGCCGAAAACGACGGATTTCGCGATTATGTTCCTACCGACCGAGGGGCTGTATGCCGAGGTGATGCGCCGGCCCGCGCTGGCTTCGGAGATTCAGACGAAATACCGGATTTCCATCGCGGGGCCCAGCACGTTGGGGGCATTTTTGAACTCGCTGCAAATGGGATTCCGGTCGCTGGCGATTCAAAAGCGCTCCGGCGAGGTGTGGCAGATTCTGAACGAGGCCAAAACCGAATTCGCCCGATATGCCGACTGGGTGGCGAAAGTCAAGAAGAACATCGAGGCCGCGCACAAAACCCTGGACGACGCCGAAAAGCGCACGCGCGCCGTCAACCGCCGTCTGCGCGGCGTGGAAAGCGCCCTGCCCGCGGCGGATGCGGACACGGAAACCGACGAAACCCCCGTCCCCCTGCTGACCGAGGAATGAAAAATTACCTTTGGCAAGATTAGTCCGGTCAAAAATAAAGTATTATACATACTATTTACCATTCCAAAAAGAGGATTGATCCAGCGCGATAAGCGGTGGGTTTGTTTCATTCTCCGCCTCTATGTCGACATTTCTGACATCCATCTGAATTGATGTTGGAACCTCAGTTGGGGTCATGTTCTGAAAAAAGGTGTTGATAATTTGACCTGAATTTTGTATAATGCGGATATCCGGGAGCGCTTTGGGCGTTAGAGTTTCGGGATTCCCATTGGGAGTTGCAGAAACTTGCCCGGATTTTTTATTACCATTTTCACGGCAAGATAAAAAACGGGCCGTGAAAGCCCATTTTTTCGCACATTATCTCTCTTTTACAATCCGCGCACGTTCACGCGCGTCAGGCGCATCCGCGTCCGTACATAGCTGACCCGCCGCTCGGATCCGATTTCCATGTTTTCGAGATCGCCGACCAGCTGGATGGTGTTCTGGCTCATGTCCCCCACGTATTCGATCGTGTCCTTGTCGCCGTCGGCGTCAAAAAACAGCAATCCGTATTCGGCCTGGCGGTTTTTCCCGACCAGTGTGATCAGCGGATCTCTGTCGCAGCAGTTGCGGCACCGGAAACCCTGGCATCCGGCCAATGCGGCGCACGCCACAATGACCGCCAGCTTTTTCAAGAAATGTCCTCTCATGATATCCTCCTGTTGATGTGCTCGATAAGGGAGCATACCACATTCAACATTTTTTGTCAATGTTTATTTTTACAGGGACTCTCCGTCGCCTTATTCGCCCGATATTTCCCGGGCACGATTCGGATTCACTTTGCCCAGCCTGATTGTCCATGCCAGATTACTGGCCGTGTGATGCGCGCCGGCCAGCATTTCGGGATTTCGGTTGCCTGCGCACCAATGATGCCTGCCGATATACTCGATCGTTTTCGGATTGCCGTCCGCATCGAAAAGGAAATAGCTCCAACGGCCCTCCCGTTTTTCCTTGACCAGCGTTATCGGGGTCGGATCGTTGAGCGCGGCTTCGCCCGGCCCGCTGATTTCGCGGCATTGGGCGCACGGCTGCGGGGCCGGGTCGTTTCGGGAAGCCTGTCTTTTGCTTCTCTCGGCATGAATAACGTAAGCCATGGTGGCGAGTGCCACAAGGCATCCGCACAATTCCAGACGCATGGCGACTTCTTGGGGGAGTTTTTTCATTTCATTCTCCTGATAGTAAAATATGTTGGCAATGGCGGATTAACGGAAAGTCAGAGGTATTTCTTCATTTCGGCGTCCAGCCATTTCCTGACGAACGGGACGACCTCCGCCAGCGGAATCAGGCCTTTTTCATCCGTCCCGCGGACTTTGTATTCCACCATGCCCTGCTCGAACGCTTTCGGCGCGACGATCAGGCGCAGCGGAATCCCCATCAGGTCGGCCTCGGCGAATTGCACGCCCGCCGTCAATCCCCGGTCGTCGAACAGGACTTCTATCCCTTTCTTTTCCAAATCGGCATAGATGGCTTCGGCCGCGTCTTTCAACGCCGGCGCGCGGTCCGCCCCCATCAGGTTCAGCTGAACCTGCCACGGCGCGACGGACAAAGGCCAGATCGGCCCGAAATCGTCATGGCGCACCTCGATGATAGACCCGGCCAGCCGGCCGACGCCGATGCCGTAGCACCCCATGACCGGCGTTTGCTCTTCGCCTTTCTCGTCGGTGTAGGTCATGTGCATGCTGGCGGTGTAGCGGTTGCCGAGCTTGAAAATCTGCCCGACTTCGATGCCGCGTTTGACTTGGAGGGGGCCTCCGCACGACGGGCAGGCATGCCCCTCGGCAACGACGGCGACATCCGCAATCTCCGCGTTCGGGGTATCGCGGGACACATTGAAGTTCTTCAAATGCACGTCCGGCTTGTTCGCGCCGCAGATAAGGTTCAGCCCGTTCGCAACGGACGGATCCGCAATCACGCGGCAGGTCAGGCCGATGCCGCTGGCGAATCCCGGGACGGCGCCGACCCCCAGAATCTCGTCATCGTTGGCGTAGGCAAAACCGACGCGCAGGATTTTTTGCAGCTTGCATTCGTTGACCTCGATATCCCCGCGCACGACGACGGCGACGATTTTTCCGTCATCCGTGCGGTAAAAGACCATCTTGGCCATTTGGGAGGCCGGGACTTGCGCGAACTTTTCCAACGCTTCGATTGTTTTGATCTGCGGCGTCGCGAACTCTTCCAACGGCAGCATCTCGCCCGTTTCCTGCGGGAACCGGCAGGTCGCGACCTCGGCGTTCGCATAGGTTTCGCACTTCGGGCAATGCGCCACTTTGTCCTCGCCCGCATCCGTCAGCAGCTGATACTCGTGCGCGACCTTGCCGCCCATCATGCCGGTGTCGGATTGGATGGCGACCACCTCGGGAATGCCGCAGCGCCGGAAGATGGCGTGGTAGGCTTCGGCGCATTTCTCATAGTAGGCGTCCAGATCTTTTTCGGAGGTATGGAAAGAATAGGCGTCCTTCATCATGAACTCGCGCACGCGGATAAGCCCCGCCCGCGAGCGCGCCTCGTCCCGGAATTTCGTCTGAATCTGATACATCATGAACGGGTAGTCCCGATAGCTGGTCACCTCCGTCCGCGCCAGCGCCACGACCGCCTCCTCGTGCGTCATCGCCAGCAGCATGTCATGGCCCACGCGGTCTTTGAACCGCAGCAGCGCATTGTCTACGCCGTCCCACCGGCCGGATTCGTCCCACAATTCGCGCGGCAGGACGACCGGCATCTTGATTTCCTGGCCGCCGATGGCGTCCATTTCCGCGCGGATAATCCGCTCGATTTTCTGCATGATGCGCAGCGCCGGCGTCAGCAGCGAATAAATCCCCGTTCCGACCGGGCGCATATATCCGCCACGCAGCAGGAAAATATGGCTGGCGACCTGGGCTTCGGCGGGTTTTTCTTTATGTTTCCTTGAAATCAAACGACTGGCGCGCATGGCATTCCTTTCATCACAATCAGGGGGATTATAGCTTATTTCCAAACGGGTTTCAACAAAATTTTACGGATTCTCAGCGATGGACGCCATCCGGGCGAGCAGGTCCCGAACTCCGCGCAGCCTGTCCGCCGGGGTTTCCCACGGCTTGGACACGAGGATTTTCTGCTGCGGCGTGATTTTGATAATCCCAGACTGGGTCGCAATGTAGGCCAGCAGCCCCGCCGTATTCGGAAACGCGTTGCGATACAGGGTCAGCGTCGCGCCTTTCGGGCCGGCGTCCAGCCGCTCGACATGCGCGCGCCTGGCCAGCAGTTTCAGGCCGATGACCGCCAGCAGGTTGTCCGCTTCCTGCGGATAAGGGCCGAACCTGTCCAGCAATTCGGCGCGCATGGATTCGACCTCGGCGGGCTCGGAAACCTCCCCCAGACGCCGATACAGCGCCATCCGCGTGTCCAGGTCGGAGACATAGCTTTCGGGTATCAGCACCGGAATCCCCAGCGACAGCTGCGGCGAAAAATCGTCGTCCGGCGCGGCTTTTCCGTCCGATTGCCGCAGCGACCGCACCGCGTCCGCCAGCATTTTCTGATACAGCGCGATGCCGATTTCGCGAATATGCCCGGATTGGTCGTCGCCGAGCAGGTTCCCCGCCCCGCGGATGTCCAGATCGTGGCTGGCCAGCGTGAATCCCGCCCCCAGGCTGTCCAGACCCTGCATCACGGCCAGGCGTTTCCGGGCCGTTTCGGTGATGCGCATGTCCGGCGGCGTCGTCAGGTAGGCGTAGGCTTTCAGCTTGCCGCGCCCGACCCGGCCGCGCAGCTGATACAGCGCCGCCAGCCCGAACATGTCCGCGCGGTGAATCACAATCGTGTTGACGAACGCCATATCCAGGCCGGATTCGATGATGCTGGTCGCCAGCAGGACATCGTATTGGCGGTTGCCGAACGCCGTCATGATCTTTTCCAACTGCGCCGCCGGCATCTGGCCGTGCGCCTGGACGACCTTGATGTCGGGCAGCAGCTTGGCGAGCATCCCGGCGACCTCCGGCATGTCCGCGATGCGCGGGCAGACGAAAAAGACCTGCCCGCCGCGGAAATGCTCGCGCAGGATGGCTTCCTTGATGATGACGGGGTCGAACGGCGCGATGAATGTCTTGACCGCCAGCCTGTCCACCGGCGGCGTCGCGATGACGGACAGCTCCCGCACGCCGGACAGCGACAGCTGCAACGTCCGCGGAATCGGCGTCGCCGTCAGGGTCAGCACGTGGATGCCTTTCTTCAATTCTTTCAGGCGCTCCTTATGCGCGACGCCGAAGTGCTGCTCCTCGTCCACGACGACCATCCCCAGATGCTTGAACCGGACGGATTTCGCCAGCAGCGCATGCGTGCCGATGACGATGTCCAGCGTCCCGTCTTCAAGGCCTTTGCGGACCCCCGCGGCATCCGCCGCAGACACAAGCCGCGACAGCCCGCCGATGCGCACCGGAAAGCCTGCGAAGCGCTCCCGGAAGTTGATCAGGTGCTGGCGCGCCAGCAATGTCGTCGGCACGACGACGGCGACCTGGTGCCCCGCCATCACGGACAGGAATGCCGCGCGCATAGCCACCTCGGTCTTGCCGAAGCCGACATCGCCGCAGACCAGCCTGTCCATCGGTTTACCGGCGGACAGGTCGCCTTCGATTTCCGCAATCGTGCGCGCCTGATCGTCCGTTTCGGCATATGGGAAGCGGGCGCAGAACTCGGTGTATGCCTCATGCGGCGGCAGGATTTTGTCCGTCCGCTTCAACGCGCGTTCGGACGCGACGGCCATCAGTTTTTCCGCCATCGCGAACAGGTCTTTCTTGACGCGCGCGCGCCGGGCCTCGAACTGCGTGCCGCCCAGCTTGTCCAGCGCGACATTCTCCGCGTTGCCGTATCGCGACAGGACGTCCGCGTTTTCGACCGGAACGAACAGCTTGTCGCCGCCGTCGTAATCGACGCGCAGGCAGTCGTGCAGCGCCTCGCCGACCCGCATGCCGGCCAGCCCCGCGAACCGCCCGATGCCGTGCTTCTGATGGACGACCAGGTCGCCGATGTTCAGCGCGGTGATGTCTGCCAGGATATTGCCGCGGGCTTTCTTTCTGGCCGGCCGCACGATCCGGTCGCCCAAAATATCCGTTTCGGTGATGACGATGAAACCGGGCGTTGCAAAGCCCTTCTCGAACGGCGCGCATATCGCGGCGGGCGCATGACGCAGCGCCTCCGCCCATGTCTGCGCCTCGCGCACCGCCCCGTTTTGCGCCTGCACCAGTTCGATCAGCCGCCGGGCGGATCCGATCGTCGCGGCCGCCAGAATAACCGGCCTCTTTTCGGCGCGGATGTAATCGGCGACCGCCTTGAAAACATCCGTCTGCTCCCGGACGCGGACATCGACGAACGAACGCCCCGCCCGCCCGAACATGTCCGGCGTGTCCGGCTCGACGAACGGCGACAACAGGTAGGCCGTTTTTTCGTGCAGCCCGCCCTGCGCTTCCGCGACGGATAGAAACAGCAGCTCCGGCGGAATCGGCGGATACGGCGGCGATAATTTTTGCGCCAGTGCCGCCGCGCGCGCGTCGTGGTATTCGCGCACCTGCTCCGCCCTGTCGTCCATCGCCTGGGCGGCTTGGTATTCCAAAGTGCACGCCGCATCCGGCAGATAATCGAACAGCGTTTCCATCCCGTCGTAAAACAGCGGCAGGAAATGCTCTATCCCCTGGACGGCGCGCCCCTCGGAAACGGCGTCGTAAAAGGCGTCCCCCGTCGTCCTGTCGAACAGCTCCCGATATTTCGTCCGGAACCGCGCGGCGGATTCATCGGTCAGGACGAACTCCGAAACGGGTTTCAGGACAACCTGATCCGCGGGCGCCGTCGTGCGCTGGGAGGTCGCGTCGAACACGCGGATGCTTTCCAGGTCGTCGCCGAAAAAATCAAGCCGGACCGGGTCGTCGCTCCCCGCCGGAAAGACATCGACGATGCCGCCGCGCACGGCATACTCGCCGGCCTCCATCACGATCGAGGACGACCGGTATCCGTTGCGCGTCAGGAAGCGCAGCAGGCCCGTGAACGAAACCTCCCCCCGCGGCCGCACCGCCAAAGCGGCCTGGTTCAGGAACGCTTTCGGCACGACCCGCTGCATCAATGCCGCTGCGGTCGTCAGGACAATCGTTTTTTGCGCCGGCGCCTGCAACAATTCGATGAGCGTGCTGAGGCGCGCGCCGACAATGTCCGCCCGCGGCGACACGCGGTCATACGGAACCGTATCCCACGCCGGAAAGGTCAGGACATTCAGCCCGGGCGCGATCAGTTTCAACGCGTCCTGCGTCAAGGCCAGGCCCATGTCATCCGCCGCGACATGCAGGAGATGCGGATGTTTTTTCACAAGCTCCGCCAGCGCGAACGCTTCATACCCGCGCGGAACGCCGCACAGCGTTTGAAAAGACTTTACTGGCATCGCGCTTCCCCGAAAAAGTCCAAAACGAGCCGCCGGACGGCATCCGCATCCGTCTCCCGAAACATCCGCCGGCGGAACGCCGCGGCACCCGCATGCCCGCCGGCATACCACGACAAATGCTTGCGCGCGACCAGCAGGCCATGCCGCTCGTAATAAGAAATCAGCCGGTCCAAATGATCCGAAACGACATCGGACAGACAAAACCGCGGCTTCCGACCGGATGTGATTTCGCGCAGCAGCCACGGCCTGCCCAAAACGCCGCGCCCGACCATCAGCCCGTCGGCCCGCGTCTGTGTCAGGCAAGCCTCCGCCGAGCGCCTGTCGGTGATATCCCCGTTGGCGATGACCGGCACCGAAACCGCCCGCTTGACCTGCGCAATCGCCTCCCAGTCGGCAGTGCCGGCATACCCCTGCTCCTTCGTCCGGCCGTGGATGACAAGGGAAGAAATCCCCGTCCCTTCCAGCCTTCGGGCGAAATCCGCAATCGCGATATGGGCGGCGTCCCACCCCAGGCGCGTTTTGACGGACACCGGGATGGACACATTCTTGACGACCGATTCGGCAATCAGGCAGGCCAGATCCGGATTGCGCATCAGAGCCGCGCCGCTGCCGTTCGCAATCAGCTTGCGCACCGGGCACCCCATGTTGATGCCGATGCCGGCCGCGCCCCTGTCCTGCGCCATCTTCGCCGCATAAATCATTTTCGGAATGTCGACGCCGACCAGCTGGACGACGATGTTCTCCTCGCCGGAAATATCCATCATTTTCATCGTCTGCGGCTGATGCCGGCGCGCGGATTCGACCCCGATCATCTCCGTATAGAGGGGGTGCGGCCCGAAAGCGCGCACGATTTGCCGAAAAGGCTTGTCCGTCACGCCGGCCATCGGCGCTAAAAAAAGATGTTGAGGATGAAACATATTCGGAGTATACTCAATTTCCAATCAAAAGGGAAGAAAAAATGCACGCAATCACCATCATCGGCGCCGGACTGGCGGGCAGCGAGGCCGCCTATCAGCTTTTGAAACGCGGATTTTCCGTGCGGCTGGTCGAAATGCGGCCGGACAAGATGACCCCCGCGCACACGACCAAATGGTTCGGCGAGCTGGTCTGCTCGAACTCGCTGCGCTCGGACGACAACGCAAGCAACGCCGTCGGCCTGCTGCATGACGAGCTGCGCCGATGCGATTCCCTGATTATGAGATGCGCGGATGCGTGCGCGGTGCCGGCCGGCGGAGCGCTGGCCGTGAACCGGGAGGATTTCGCCCGGATGATCACCGAAACGCTGACGGCGTTCGATACTTTGACGCTGGAAACGCGCGAGGCGGACCTGCCAACGGACGACACGCCCTATATCATTGCAACCGGGCCGCTGACATCCGATAAGATGGCGGCGGATTTGCAGCGGCTGACCGGCGAGCAGTCCCTGCATTTTTTCGACGCCGTCGCGCCGATTGTCTTCGCCGACAGCGTAGACATGGCCCATGCCTGGTATCAATCCCGATACGACAAGGGGGACGGCACGGATTACCTGAACTGCGCGCTGACCAAGCAGGAATACGGCGATTTCATCGACGCGCTGCTGGCCGGCGCGCGGGTCGCTTTCCGCGATTGGGAAAAGGACACGCCGTATTTCGAGGGCTGCCTGCCCGTCGAGGTGATGGCCGAGCGCGGCCGCGACACGCTGCGGTTCGGGCCGATGAAGCCCGTCGGCCTGACCAACCCGCACGAGGGCCGCCGCCCCTACGCCGTCGTTCAGCTGCGCAAGGAAAACCGCGCCGGCACCCTGATGAACATGGTCGGGTTTCAAACAAAGATGACATACGGCGCGCAAAAGGAAGTCTTCCGGATGATACCGGCGCTGCGGCATGCCGAATTCGCGCGGCTCGGTGGCATTCACCGCAACACGTTCGTCTGCGGGCCGAAGGTTCTGGATGCCCGGCTGACGCTGCGCAAACGCCCGAACATCCGGCTGGCCGGGCAGCTGACGGGGTGCGAGGGATATGTCGAAAGCACCGCCGTCGGCCTGCTGGCCGGGTTGTTTTCCGCAAGCCCCGCCATGCCGGCTCCGCCGCGCGAAACGGCGCTGGGCGCGATGCTGACGCACATCACGCAGGAAGCGAATGCGGATACCTTTCAGCCGATGAACATCAACTTCGGATTGTTCCCGGAGGTTGCCGCACTGGACCCGGCCGGAAAAAAAATCAGAGGCGCTGACCGCAAAAAGCTCTACACCGCCCGTGCGAAGGACGCATTGAGGAGATGGGTTGAAAAGAATGTTCAATAATCACTCGATATACATACGATAATATGATGTATTTATTATTTTTTTAATTGATTGTTCAGGCAGATCGCCCGTTTGTCTGCCGGGAAATTCTTGACCCAGCCTTTCGCCAGTTTTCGGGCCAGTTTCAGATCCGTTTTCGCCAAACCTTCCAGCGTTTTGGCCAGCCGGACGGACAGCCGCGGCACCCTCGCCTTCAACGACAGCACATTGAAATACAGCCCCGCCGCCTCCTCGAACTCGCCGATGTTTTCCAGCAGCGCGGCCAGCTGGAACAGCGACGGCACATAACGCGGATTCAATAAAAGCGCGCGGTGGTAATGCTCCAACCCTTCCGGCGCCCTGCCCGACCGGCACAAGGCTTCGGCCAGGTAATGATGCGCCTCCAAAAAATCATCGTCGCGTTTCAGGGCCTGCCGATATGAATCGACAGCCTCGTCCAGACGCCCCCCGTCCGCCTGCACGCGCCCCGCGTAGTAATAGGCCGCCGCGGCATACGGGTTCAGCCGCACCGCATTTTGAAAACACACGAGCGCCGCGTCAGTCTTGCCGTCTTCCCATTCCGTGCGCCCGCGCTCAATCCAATACGATTCATGCGGCGCGGCCAGGGCTTTGTCCAGTGCGCGGCGGGCGGCGGCGAAACGCTTCGTCCTGCGATACAGATGCCCCAGGTAATACCACTTGTCCGGCGTGTCGGTCGCGATGCGGTGCAAGGTTTGCTCGGCCATTTTCCATCGGCGGCGCATGATGTGGATTTGCGCCAGGCCGATTAGAGATTCCGGATGGGCTTTATCGAAAGACAACGCTTTGTCGAAGCAGGCGCGCGCAGTGGATTCCTGATTCTTATTCAGATAAATCAGCCCCATTTGCGCCAGGACGGCCAGATCGGACGCGTAGCGGCGATAATGTTCCAACGCCTCGTCCAGCCGCCCTTGTTTGTGCAGGGTCATCGCCAGTGCGCACCTGTAAGCCGCGATGTCGGGATACAGCTGAACCGCCTGATACAACGCGTCCTCGGCAATTGAAAGCGCGCCCGATTGAACGGCGATTAACCCCAACAAATACAGCGCATCCCCGTGTTGCGGCGACAAGGCCAACACGGCGCGCACCAGATGCTCGGCTTCGTCGAACCGCCGCGCGTTGTAGGCGTCGAACGCCTGATCCAATGGGGCGTCGCTATTCATCGTCGATGGATCCCCGGCGGCCGATGACCATGTCGTGGTTGATGTCCGCGCATTCGATGAGCCCGACGCCGATCATCAGGGTCAGCATCGCCGTCCCGCCGTAAGACACGAGCGGCAGCGGTATCCCGACGACGGGCATCAGCCCCATCACCATCGCCATATTCATGAAGACATACAGCGCGAAGTTGATCGTCAGCCCCAGCACCAGCAGCTTGCCGAAAAAGCTCTGGCACCTGTCGGCGATGTAAAACCCGTATCCGATGACGATGCAATACAGCAGCAGCAGCGCGAACGATCCCATGAAGCCGAACTCCTCGGAAAGAACGGTGAAGATGAAATCCGTCTGTTTTTCGGGAATGAAGTTCAGGCGGCTTTGCGTGCCTTGCAGGAATCCTTTGCCGAACGCGCCGCCGGAGCCCAGCGTGATTTTGGACTGCATGATGTGGTATCCGGCGCCCAGCGGGTCGTTTTCGGGATTCAGGAACGTCAGGATCCGCTTGCGCTGATAATCGTGCAGGAACGACCACAAGACGGGCAGCGCGACCAGCCCCCCGCCGATAAGGACGGCGAATTTCCAAAGCTGAACCCCGACGGCGAACAGCAGCGCGGCCGTGACGAACACAAGCATCAGCGCCGTCCCCAGATCCGGCTGCTCCAAAATCAGCGCGACGGGCACCGCCATCAGCAGCAGCGGCGTCATCAAAAACTTCACGCTGCGGATTTCCTCGACGCTGCGCCCGTGGAAATAGCGCGCCAGCGCCAGGACAAGCGCCACTTTCATCATTTCGGACGGCTGAACCTGGATAAAGCCGAAGTTCAGCCACCGCTGCGCCCCCATGCCGACATGCCCGAACAGAGAAACCGCCACCAGGCCGATCAGGGAAACGCCGTAAATCACATAGGCGTATCTCATCCAGAACCGCAGGTTGACGGAAGCGATCACCAAGCAGGCGATCAACCCGACGACGAAGCGGAAAAACTGCTTTTGCGTCCACGGGACGAAATTGCCGCCGCCGACGGAATAAAGCGCCAGGAACCCGATGCAGACGATCAGGAAAATGAAGAAAAGGTAAATATAGTTGAACCGCTCCACTTTTTCGGAAAAGGACAGGTTGTAGTCTTTCAAATAATAGTTCCGGTCTTTGAAAAAGCTCATCTCCCGCCCTCCCCGGCCTCTTGGGCCTGCGCGTCCATGTCGTCCAGGCGCAGCACCTCCTTGACGATCTGCGCCGCCGCCGGGCCGGCGTAGCGGCTGCCGCTGCCGGCATGCTCCAGAAAGACGATGACCGCGTATTTGGGCGCGTCGACGGGCGCATAGGCCGCGAAAATGGCATGGTCGCGCATTTCGCGCGGCAGCTCCTCCTGCGGCTTCAGGCCCTCCTCGCGCTCTTTCAACGTAATGCGGCGCACCTGGGTCGTCGCCGTCTTGCCGGCCATCCGCTTGCTTTTATAAACCATCCGCGACCAGTAGGCCGTGCCGCCTTCCTTGTTGACGACATCGCTGAGCCCCGCCTGGATGATTTTCAGGTGATCCGGGTTGAACAGGCGCGTCTCCGACGCCGCGGGCTCCTCGGGGCGCATCAGGAAATGCAGGGACACGGGCTTGCCGCCGTTCGCAACCTGCGCCATCGCGTTCAGGATTTGCAGCGGCGTGGCGTTCAGGAATCCCTGACCGATGCCGAAATTGAGGGTGTCGCCCGTCCGCCATCCGTCGTTGTAGCGCTGCTTTTTCCAGCCCGGCGACGGCAGCAGCCCCGTTTTTTCGCCTTCCAGCTCGATGCCGACCTTTTTGCCGAAGCCCAGCCTGTCGGCGATCTCCACGATTTTTTCGGGGCCGACGCGGCGCGACATCTCGTAGAAATAAACATCGCACGAATGCATCAGCGCGCTTTGCAGGTTCATGCTGCCGTGCCCGTCGTGCCAGCAGTGGAAAATCTGATTCCCCAGTTTGATTTTGCCGTCGCAATACACCCGGTCGCTCGGGTTGATGGCGCCGCTTTCCAAACCCGCCAGGCCGACGACGATCTTGAATGTGGAGCCCGGCGAATACGTTCCCGAAATGGCTTTGTTTTGCAGGGGCCTGTCCGGATTCTGGGCGATTTTGTTCCAATCCGCGACGGAAATCGGCATCGTCAGCAGGTTCGGGTCGAACGACGGCATCGACACCATCGCCAGCACTTCGCCCGTGTGCACGTTGACGACGGCGGCGGATCCGACGAACTTTTCCAAAAGCCGCGTGATAAAGGACTGCAGGCGGATGTCTATCGTCAGGCGGATGTCCTTGCCGGCGGCGGGCGGCGTTTCTTCCAGCACGCGGACGGAGCGCCCCAGCGCGTTGATTTCAACCTTGCGCCGGCCGGGGACGCCTTTCAGGTCGCCTTCCAGCGCGCTTTCGATGCCGAAGCGGCCGATGCGGTAGCCCGGCAGATCCAGCAGCGAGGTGTCGGCGCCATCCTTGATGTCCCGCTCGTTCAGCAGCGACACATACCCGACGACATGCGATGCACTCAATTCGTGCCGGTAAGACCGCATCAGGCCCTCCTCGATCTCGACGCCCAGCAGATCCGGCATGTTGAGCTGTATCAGCGCGATTTCACGGAAGCTCAAATTGTCTTTCAGGCGCACCGGCATGAACGCGCGCTTGCGGGACAGATCGTCCAGAATCCGCTGATGCTCCTCATCCGTCACGGAAATCAGCCGCATGAAGTTTTCAAGCGTTTTTTTGAAATCCGGAGACTGCTCCTTGATCAGGACGGCCTGGAACGTCTTGTTGTTCTGGGCCAGGACGACGCTGTTCCTGTCGTAGATATAGCCCCGCGCGGGCATCGTCAGGCGCGTCGAAATGCGGTTCCGTTCGGCCAGCAGGAAATAGCGCTCCCCCTGGATGATCTGCAGGTAGAACGCGCGCGTCAGCAGAACGATGAAAATCACGACGAACGCGCCGGCCAGCAGCGTCATGCGCCCGGAGATGGTCTTGTTTTTTTCCTGTTTCCAAACGCTCATGCTCTCCCCCGTATCCATTTGTCCAGCCCGTGGGACAGCCACATGGCCAGCGGATATGTCAGCACGACGAAAGCATACGGGATAAAGGCGGAAGACAGGCTTTGGAAAAATCCCGTCGCAACGGAAACCATCAGATACCAGACGGCCATCAAAAAGCCGGCGACGATCGCAAAAATCTGCCAAAGCCGGATGAACGACATCTCGCCGAGCGGCCGGCGGTTGAAATAGACGAGGAAAAACAGCAGGCTGTAAATGAATCCGTGAATGCCGAACGGCGCCTCCACCATCGCGTCCGTCGCAAGCCCCAGGATGAAAACGGCCCACCCCGACAGCGCATGCGGATTGAAAATGGCGAAGTAAAAGACGATGCCGAAGACGAACGGGACGGAGCGGTGCGACACGATGTCCCACCCCCACGGCGACAGGGATAGAATGTTCAGCAGCAGGCAGGCGCAAAAGGGGGACAGCAGCTTGGCCAAACGGAGAAGATTGAATGCCGCCATGTCATCCTCCGCACGGACAAGGCGATTCGTCCTTCAACAGCACGTCATCCAGCCCGAAATCGACCAGCCGCACGAATTCGGATATCTCGGATTCGGCGGGACGCACGAAAATGTCGTTGTCCGTGACTTCCGCCACGACGCCGACCGGCAGCCCCGACGGATACAGCCCGGCATCCCCGGATGTCAGGACGACATCGCCGGCGGCGATCGCCGCGCCCTCCGGAACGGCGATGAGCTTCAGCAGCGCCAGGTTGTCGCCGGACGCGACGCAGACGACCTTGCCGCCGCCCACGACGACGGGAATCCGCGACAAATAATCCGTCATCAGCATCAGGCGGCTGCTGGCCCGCCCCACATCCACGACGCGCCCGACAATCCCGTTCGCGGTCATCGCGATCATGCCCTTTTTAATGCCGTTGTCCGAACCGGCGCCGACGATCAGCGACCGGGCGAACGTCCCGCCGTTGTCCGCCAGGACGCGCGCGGTTATCGAGGTCGATTTCTTCGGCGGGATGTATTTCAGGAGGCTTTGCAGCTCCTCCCGCTCGATCGCCTGCTGCAACGCGACCGTCCGCCATTGCTTCAATTCCTGGTTTTCTTTCTTCAGCGCTTCGTTCTGCTCGTATGCGTTCCACAGGTTCAGCCAATTTTCATGGCCGGCGCGCATCCAGCCGAGCGGAACCGCCACCACGGACACGACCGGCGACACGAAGCGGACGACGCTCAAACGCATGGAGCGGACGACCGGATGGGCGGACAGCCCGAACCAGATCAGGACCAGCGAAACAAAGGCATATAGCAAAGGCAGCAGCCGCTTGACCTGGGCCTTCAAACGCTTCAGGCGGAAAAATCTGTTGTCCATGGCGCCCCCCGCCCCGTTTCAGCTAATACATGCTGGATAAGATGTTTTCGAATTTCGACAGATCTTCCAAAGCCCGGCCCGTCCCCAACGCGACGCATTGCAGCGGATTTTCGCCGATGGACACCGGCAGCCCCGTCGCCTTGCGGAGGATTTCGTCCAGCCGGCGCAGCTGCGCTCCGCCGCCCGTCAGCATGATGCCCTTGTCCACGATGTCCGAGGCCAGCTCGGGATCCGTGTGCTCCAAAGCGACCTTGACCGTTTCGATAATCTGGGAGATGGGCTCGGCCAGCGCTTCGGCGATCTGGCGCTCGGTAATCGTGATTTCCTTGGGAACGCCCTGCATCAGGTCGCGCCCCTTGATCGTGATGGACTCCCCGTCCCCGCGCGCCGGCGGCATCGCGGCGCCGATGGCTTTTTTGATGCGCTCGGCGGACGCCTCGCCGACCAGCAGGTTGTGATGGCGGCGGATATAGGAAATAATCGCCTCGTCCAGCTTGTCGCCCGCGACGCGCACCGAGCGGGAATACACGATGCCGCCCAGGCTCATCACGGCAACCTCCGTCGTGCCGCCGCCGATGTCGACGATCATGCTGCCGGACGGCTCGTGGACAGGCAGGCCGGCGCCGATCGCCGCGGCCATCGGCTCCTCGTTTAAAAATACTTTGCGGGCGCGGGAGTTTTCGGCGGCTTCCTGAA
>JAQVGI010000024.1 GCA_028696805.1 Alphaproteobacteria bacterium | reverse complement strand
CATCTGCCCAAAGCAATCCTGGACGAACGAGAACCGGCCGCGGTATGCCTCCTCCATCCCGAAAGCGGTCGGGCGCACCTGCGGATCCCGGTCGAACCCGACGACGGAGGCATCGGGTGACGCGGCCAGAATCCCGCGCGCGTATCCGCCCGCGCCAAACGTGCCGTCGATGAACTCGCCGCCGGCGCGCGCGTTCAGCGCGTCCAGGACCTCCGCGAGCAAGACCGGAATGTGCGACAGCTCCGCCATCAGACGACCCTTTCATCAAAGCTGGGGGAAGTATACCGCGAAACGACGGGCCGGCGCAACAAAATTGACGCAAAAAAAGCCCCCGGACGGGAGGGCTTTTGACGGCATTAACGCTTTGTTAATTTTTAGGCGGCGCCGAACCACATATCCAATTCGGCCCGCGCCTCTTCCGCGTTGCCCGAGCTGTGCAGCAGATTGCGCAGCGGGCGCTTTTCCAGCAGGGAGGTCGTATAGTCGTCCTTGGCGAACAACCCGCGGATGGAGGCGGGATCGGCGCTGGCCGGCTCGGTCGCGCCGCACAGCGCGCGGAAAGCCTCCGCCGCGTTTTCACCCGTCAGCTCCATGATGACGACCGGCGCGGAAATCAGGTGCGCGATCGTACGCTGCTGAATCTGGCGGCCGATTTGGATCGGATCGTCGGTGCCGGCCTCCGTTTTCGGGTCGCGGCCGGCCTTCGCATAGTCGCGCAGCGCGCCGCCGCCGATTTTGGCGCACCACGCGTCGTCCTTCGCATAGTGCTTTTCCGCCAGCGCGCGCGGCACGGACATCATCCGCATTTTCGTAATCGCAAGCCCGCTCTCCTCTATTTTCGCGATGATTTTTCCGATGAGTTTCTGGGCAACCGCCTCCGGCTTGATGATTGCAAAAGTCTTTTCGTTTTCCATATGTCTCTCCTTTCCGACAACCGCCGGCAGGATAGCAAATCGCGGCCGGAAAATCAACCGCTATTTTAGCGGCCGCGCGCGGAAGCCTGATACGCCCGGACGAAAGCGGCCGTCTGCGGCGGAACGACTTCCTTCGCGATGGACTCCTCGGAGATATCTTCCGCCGGCACGATGCCGCCACGGCTGGTCAGGACGAAGCCGAAAACGGATAATCCCTGCATTTTCCGGATGTCGGGCGTCCGGACATAATCGCGCATCCGGCGGGCGATTTCGAACGATTCCCGGTCGCTGTCGTGCTGCAGATAGCAGGCTTCCTGCACCCTGCCCCCGGCGATCAGGCACGCCGCCATCGGCCGCGCGTCGCGCATCAGCACCGCCACCTTCTTGCCGGCGAAATCATCGTTCGGCCGCTGGAAAATGTAGCGCCCGATCAGCGCGTAGGTATCCACGCTGCAGACCGGCACGCCGTTTTCCATCCGGTTCCACGGCTCGCTGACCTCGATGGACATGCGGGCGAATTGCGCCCCGTCGTATTCAACCATAGACCACATATTTTTCTCCTTTTCTGTATGTGTTGATAAAAAAGGCGCCCCGAAAAGGCGCCCGTTGGTTGGAAATGCTTGGTTATAACGGCCTCTTCTCAGAATATGTCATCCGGATGCAATAGCAATAGGGCCGCCGCGCGGACACAGGCGTCCGGTGTTTCATTGAAAAAGCATTCGTTTCGATACATGTCTTGCCTCCGATCGACAAAAAAAAGCACCTTCTGAAAAGGTGCCTGTTATTTTTTCACACGCGCGGCCCTTTTCAGGATATATGACCCCGACGCAGTAGCAGCAGCGCTGTGTTAAATGTGTTCATGGGGACGATTATGGCACGCCGCCGGGCAAAAGTCAACAAAAAAACTTTACAAGAAGAGATTTTTGCGGTAAACTGCCTGAAACGACACTCTTTTATCGAAAGGAAAGCCATGGATTTGCGCATTGTTCCGCGCCGCGAGCGCGACGGCACGTTGACGGATGTTTATCTGGACGACAAGAACCGAAAAGTCAAAACGATCCGCAAGCGTCCCGACGGCACGACGCGGCAGGTGAACACCTACGCCTACCCCGTCTTTTCGGGGGGCATGCAGGCGGAATCCTGCGTCCAGACGGCTTACTGGGCGGACGGCGCGACGCCCGAGTATCAGGTCGACCTGGCCTTCAACAGGAAAACGCGGAAATTCGACGCCTTCAAGAGAACCTATTTCGACGAATCGGGGCGCAAGGTGCGGACGGATCACACGCCCGACGGCGCGACGCGGACATACGCAAGCGCTTACTGGTACCGCGGATCGGGCAAACAGATGGCGGCCGCCGAAAAAACGGATTTCTGGCCGGACGGACACACGCCGCAGAAAAAGACGGACTATGTCTGCCGACCCGTGCCCGCCACATCCGACACCGCGTTTTTGGAGGCGGCGTGGACGACATTCGACCGGCAGGGCAAACAGAACGGCGCATGGGCGGATCCGGCGCTGGCGGACGAACTGCGGGACAACCGCGCCGCCGCCGCGCCGGCCACTCAGACCGAACGGCCGTCCGCGAGTTTCCTGCATCGCCTTAAAAAATTGGTGGCGGGCCGGTAAACGGCATCGAAAAAGGGGAGCCTCATCGCTCCCCCTTTTTTTACTCCGCCGGTTTCGATTCCGCCGGCTTGTCGGCTTTCTCGTCTTTCTTGTCCGGACGCTTTTTCTCGTCGACCGGGATGATCTCGCCGGTTTCCTGATTCACGCGCTTCATGGACAGCTTGATCTTGCCGCGGTTGTCTTTGCCGACGCACAAGACTTTCACCGCGTCGCCTTCCTTGACGACATCCGTGACTTTTTCGACGCGGCGCGGCGCCAGCTCGGAAATATGGACCAGCCCGTCCTGCGACCCGAAGAAGTTCACGAACGCGCCGAACTCCATGATCTTGACGACCTTGCCGTCGTAGACGACGCCGTCCTCCGGCTCGCCGACGATGGATTGTATCCAGTCGTAGGCGGCCTTGCCCTGCTCGCCGGTCATCGCGGCGATGCGCACGGTTCCGTCGTCCTCGACATCGATCTTGACGCCGGTTTTCTCGGTGATCTCGCGGATGACCTTGCCGCCGGTGCCGATGACGTCGCGGATTTTCTCCCGGTCGATCGTGAAGGACTGGATGCGCGGCGCATTCGGAGAAACATCCGGACGCGGCGCGGACAGAGCCTCGGCCATTTTGCCCAGGATGTGCAGGCGGCCGTCGTGCGCCTGTTTCAGCGCGATGTCCATGATTTCCGTCGTGATCGAGGTGATCTTGATGTCCATCTGCAGCGCGGTCACGCCGTCTTTCGTCCCAGCGACCTTGAAGTCCATGTCGCCCAGGTGATCCTCGTCGCCCAGAATATCCGTCAGGACGGCGAACTTGTCGGCCTCTTTGATCAGACCCATCGCGATGCCGGCGACGGGCTTCGCCATCGGCACGCCCGCGTCCATCAGCGCCAGCGTGGCGCCGCAGACGGTCGCCATCGACGACGATCCGTTCGACTCCATGATCTCGGACACCACGCGGATGGTATACGGGAACTGCTCGGGCGTCGGCAGCATCGGGCGGATCGCGCGCCAGGCCAGCTTGCCGTGGCCGATCTCGCGGCGTCCCGGCGCGCCCATGCGCCCCGTTTCGCCGACCGAATACGGCGGGAAGTTATAGTGCAGCAGGAACGGCTCCTTGTATTCGCCGGCCAGCGCGTCGATGATCTGCTCGTCCTCTCCCGTGCCCAGCGTCGCAACGACCAGCGCCTGCGTCTCGCCGCGCGTGAACAGCGCGGATCCGTGCACCCGCGGCAGAACGCCGACTTCCGTTTCGATCACGCGCACGGTCTTCGTGTCGCGCCCGTCGATCCGCTTGCCGGTTTCCAGGATGCCGTCGCGCACGATGCGCGCCTCGAGCTCGTGGAACACCTTGTCGGCGATGTTCGATTCGGCGTCCTTGCCTTCGAACAAAGCGCGGGCTTTGTCGCGCGCGCCGCTGACGGCGGCCACGCGCTCCTGCTTGTTGGTCAGGGCGTAGGCCGCCTTGATGTCTGCGCCCAGCTTGTCCATGATTTCCGAGCGGACGGCGGCGTATTCGGCCGGCTCGCCGACGACGGCCCACGGATCCTTGGCGGATTTTTCCGCCAGCCGGATAATGGCGTCGATCACCGGCTTCATCTGCTTGTGGCCGAAATCGACGGCGCCCAGCATGACCTCCTCGGACAATTCCTTGGCCTCGGATTCGACCATCATCACGCCGTCGCCCGTGCCGGCGACGATCAGGTCCAGATGAGAGCCCTTCATGGCCGCCATGTCCGGGTTCAGCACATACTGCCCGTCGATATAGCCGACGCGCGCGGCCGCGATCGGGCCCAGGAACGGCAGACCGGAAAGCGTCAGCGCCGCGGAAGCCGCGATCATCGCCACGACGTCCGGCTGCGTCTGCAAGTCATGCGAGAGCAGCGTCGCGACCACCTGCGTGTCGTGGTTGAAGCCCTTGACGAACAGCGGGCGAATCGGCCGATCGATCATGCGGGAGGTCAGGACCTCTGCCTCGCTCGGCTTGCCTTCGCGCTTGAAAAAGCCGCCAGGAATGCGTCCGGCCGCGTATGTTTTCTCCTGATAGTTGACCGTCAGCGGGATAAAATCCCCGAATCCCGCGGGCGCCTGCTTGTTGGCGCACACCGCCGCGTGGACCATCGTGTCGCCGTAGCGCACGACGACCGCGCCGTCGGCCTGGCGCGAAAACCGCCCCGTCTCGATGACGAGCGTCTTGCCGCCCCATTGTATTTCCTGTTTCATGATTTTGAAAATAGACATTCTTTTTTCCTTTCTTCCTGCCTACAATTAAAGGGGGGCATCCCCATGACGCCCCGCCCGAAATTTCGTTTTATTTCCTCAAGCCCAATTTTTTAATCAGCGCCGCATACCGCTCCGCATCCGTCTTTTGCAGGTATTTCAGCAGGCGCGCCCGATTCGCGACCATATTGGTCAGCCCGCGGCGCGAATGGAAATCCTTCGCATGCGTTTCCATGTGCTTCGACACGGCCGCGATGTTTTCCGTCAGGAGGGCGATCTGCACCTCCGGCGATCCCGTGTCCTTTTCCGTCGTCGCGAAATCTTTAATCAATTTCGTTTTTGTTTTTTTGGCAATCGACATCGTATTCCTTTCTTTTATTGTTTTTCATCCGACGCCACCACCCGGTAGGGATGGACGACGCCGTCCTTGCATTTGACCAAAGCAACCAGGCGCATACCGCATTTCGCCTGCAAAACCGCATCGTTTTCGACCTGTGTGGGAGGATGTTCAAGCTCCGCCAGCGGGATACGTTGCCCTTGCTTCAATCGCTTCGCCTGCTCCTCGCCGACGGCCAGCACCAAGATGTCGTCCAGTGCGGTTGTCAGCGGCAGCACGCGCAAAGCACCGGCATTATACCCTGATTCTTCGAAAAAATCAAGCGAAATCGTATCGGCTTCCCGAAACGGGCCGCACCGCGTCCGGCGCAGGCTCGAAACGACCCCGAAGCACCCCAGCGCGCGCCCCAGGTCATGCGCGACGGCGCGCACATACGTCCCCTTGCCGCACCGGATGAAAAACCGCGCCGCATCCCGGTCGGCGGACACAAGGCGCAGCTCGTGCACGACCACCGGCCGGGGATTCAGGACAACCGCTTCACCCGCGCGGGCCAGATCGTATGCGCGCCGCCCGTCCACCTTGATCGCGGAATATGCCGGCGGCACCTGCGCGATCGTCCCCGTGAACGCCGGCAGCGCGGATTCTATCTCGCGCGGCGTCGGGCGCTTGTCCGAGGTTTGAACAACCGCGCCGCCCAAATCGTCCGTCGTCGTTTCGCGGCCCCAAGTGATTTCGAATGCGTATTCCTTCGCGCCGTCCATCACGAACGGGATCAGCTTCGTCGCCTGCCCCAGCGCAATCGGCAGCACCCCCGTCGCCAGCGGATCCAGCGTCCCCGCATGCCCGATTTTGGCCGGGCGCAGGACATGCTTCAGCTTCGTCACGACATCCGTCGAGCCGATGCCCGCCGGCTTGTCGATCGCCAGCCAGCCGTCAATGGTGTTTTTTTGCATGCTTGTCGATGTCCGCCCTGACTACGGGATTGTTCAGCAGGTCGGCCATGTGCGCGGCCTGCTCCAAGCGCAGGTCCGGATTGAAAACGATGTCCGGCACGATGCGCAGCATCACGCTGCGGCCGATGATTTTGCGGAACGCCCCCTTGTGCGCGTTCAGAAGGGCGACCTGTTCCGCGGTGTCCGAACCGATGGCGCGCGCATAGACGTGCGCGAACGACAAATCGGGCGCGATCTGCACTTCGGTGATCATCAGCCCGGACGATTTCAGCCCCGGGACGACGACGCGCCCCTCGGACAACGCCCGCGCCAGGACGCGGCGGATTTCCTCGCCGACGCGCAGCTGCCGCTGTGTGGGTTGTTGGACCATGATGGACTCCTTTCAGGGTTCGGAAATGAAATGTTTTTTATGCAAGCTGACTTCGGAAAGACAAAACCGATAGATGCCTTCCCTCTATCCGTAAATTGATTTTAGAAGAGCAGATATCGCGTTTTATTGAGCCGCCGTGTACACTGAAGGTACACAAGGCGAAAACAAAACCAATAGATGCCTTTCCCCCATCCGTAAATTGATTTTAGAAGAGCAGATATTGCGTTTTGTTCAGGCGAAGTTTACATCTTAGTAAATGAGCCGCAAACGAAACCAATAGATGCCTTATAAAATCAATTTACCCGCGATAGACTCGATTTCAAAACACTCAATCCTATCCCCCTCCTTGATGTCGTTGTAGTTTTCGAAACTCATGCCGCAATCGAAGCCGGATTTGACTTCTTTCACGTCGTCTTTCATGCGTTTCAACTGGGACAGGTCGCCGGTCCAGATGACGACGTTATCGCGCAGGAGGCGCACTTTCGCGCCGCGCTTGACGAGCCCTTCCGTCACCATGCAGCCGGCGATTTTGCCGACGCGGGAAATCGTGAAGACCTGCCGGATTTCGGCATGCCCCAGCACTTTTTCGCGCAGTTCGGGCGCCAGAAGCCCTTCGACGGCTTTCTTCATGTCGTCCGCCACGTCGTAGATGATCGAGTAATACCGGATGTCAACGCCGTCGCGTTTCGCCTGCTCGCGGGCCGTCGCGTTCGCGCGCACATTGAACCCGACGACGATCGCGTGCGACGCGCGCGCCAGCGTCACGTCCGATTCGTTGATCGCGCCGACAGCGCTGTGCAGGATCCGCACCTTGACCTCGTTGTTCGCGATTTTGGACAGGATGCCGTTCAGCGCCTCGACGGAGCCTTGGACGTCCGCCTTGACGACGACGGGCAGCTCTTTGATCTCGCCGGCCGCGATTTGCGCCAGCAGCCCTTCGGTGCCGCCGATTTTCTTGACGTTCAGCAGCTCGCGCGCCTTGCGCGCCCGGTAGGCGGACACCTCGCGGGCCTTCGCCTCGTCCGACACGACGATGAAATCGTCGCCGGCTTTCGGCGTGCCCTGCAACCCGATGACCTCGACCGGCTGCGCCGGAACGGCCTCGTCGACAATCTGGCCCTTGTCGTTGAACAGCGACCGCACGCGGCCCCATTCCTGGCCCGTCACGAAAATATCGCCGATGCGCAATGTGCCCTTTTGAATCAGCGCGGTCGCGACGGAGCCGCGGCCCTTGTCCATCTTGGCCTCGATCACGACGGCTTCCGCCGGCCGGTCGCGGGCCGCCTTCAAATCCAGCACTTCGGCCTGCAGCAGAATCGCCTCGACCAGCTTGTCCAGGTTCATGCGCTGCTTCGCGGATACTTCGACATCCATCACGTCGCCGCCCATCGATTCGACGACGACCTCGTGCGACAGCAGGTCCGTGCGCACCTTGTGCGGGTTCGCCCCCGGTGCGTCCATCTTGTTGATCGCGACGACGATCGGAACGCCGGCCGCCTTCGCATGGTGGATCGCCTCGATCGTCTGGGGCATCACCGAATCGTTCGCCGCAACGACCAGAACGACGACGTCCGTCACCTTGGCCCCGCGCGAGCGCATTTCGGTGAACGCCTCGTGTCCCGGCGTGTCGATGAACGTTACCTTCTTGCCGCCGACTTCGATCTGATAAGCGCCGATGTGCTGCGTGATGCCGCCGGCTTCCCCTTCGGCGATGTGCGTCTGGCGCAACGCGTCCAGCAAGGATGTCTTGCCGTGGTCGACGTGTCCCATCACCGTGACGACGGGCGGGCGCGGCGTCAAATCCGCCGGATCGTCCCCGGCCGTTTTCAAGACGTCCTCGACATCCGATTCGGACACGCGCCGGACTTTGTGCCCCAATTCGGCCGCGACCAGCTCGGCCGTGTCGGCGTCGATCGTCTGCGTGATCGTCACCATCATCCCCAGCTTCATCAGCTCCTTGACGACGGTTGCGCCTTTTTCAGACATCCGGTTCGCCAGCTCGGCGACCGAAATCGTTTCAGGAATCGTGATTTCGCGCGTGATTTTTTCCTGCGCCTGCAAGCTGGACAGGTGTTTCAAGCGCTCTTTTTCGCGAGCCCGGCGGATGGAAGCCAGCGACCGGCGCCGGCTGCCGACGCCCTCCTCGTCCTCCTCGCCGCCGACGGAAACATTGCGGAACGAGCTGGCGTTGAACTTCGGCCCCTTGTCGCCGAATCCTTTCTTGGCCGCCCGCTCTTCCGGCTCGCGCGCCTTGCCGGCCTTGCGCGCGTCATGGGCGCCCGCCGATTCGGCATCTTTGCGTTGCGGCGCCGCGCCCGCGGGCGATTCGGCGGCCTGCTTCGCCTCCAATTCGGCCTGCTTCCGGCGCTGCTGGGCGATCCGCTCGGCTTCGGCCTCCGCCTTCGCCTGCCGCTCCAACTCCAGCTGGCGCGCGTGTTCGGCGTGCTTCTGCGCCTCTTGCAGCAGCTTCAATTTCTGCTCGGCACCCTCGGTCAGAATCGCCGGCTTGACATCCGGCGCGACGACGCGCTTCTTGCGCACCTCGACCTGAACGGCGCCATGCCGGCCGCCCGCCGACCGAACCGGCGTGTTCAGCGAGAGCGTCCCCTTGTTCAGCCCGAGCGTCTTGCCCGACAGGGTCAGCGGTTTCTTTTCATCTGTCATTCCTTTGCGCCTTTCAAAAACAAATCCAATCTCCGTATAGCATTTTTCAACGCGTCCGTCAATTTCCCCGGCATCACCGCGACATACGCCGGATCGGCGTGCTGCGTCACATGCCCCAGCTCCGCCCGGGAAAACAGCGTGCAGACCGGGAAAGAGTCGTCGGCGCGGAACACGTCGCCGGTTGCGTCCGACGCCCGGAATCCCAGGGCGACGGGCTGCTTCCCCAGCGTTTTTTCGACCGACGCCGCACCCAGAACGACCAGCCCCGCCTTGCGCGCCAGCGCCAGCAGATCCATCGCCCGCGCGCGCAGCTGCCGCTCGACGATGTCCGGCAGGTCGGCGGGAACAAACACGCCTTTGCCGGCTTCGTGATGGAAGCGCTGCTTCGCGACGGCCTGCTCCAAGACGGCGCGGTCGGACTGGATCCACATCCCGCGGCCGGGCAGCTTCGACGCCGCGTCGAACCAGAGGCGCTTGTCCGGCCCGACGACGAACCGCAGCATGTCCGCGCGCGCGGCGGATTCTTTCGTGACCAGGCATCTCTTGGCGCCGGCGCCGGCGGAGGGCCTGCTATGCTTTCGGTGCTTCGTTGTCAAACCAGTGCTCCCGCGCTTTCATGATGACGGCGTCCGCCGTTTCGGCATCCATGTTTTTCTCGCCGACGATGTCGCGCAGCTCGTCGCTCGCCAGATCCGCCAGATCGTCCAGCGTCCTGATCTTGGCGTCGGCCAGCTTCGCCAGCATTTCCAGCGTGAACTCCTTCATGGATTGGATGTCCTTGGACACCTTCGCCTTTTCGATTTTCTTGGTCAGGTCGTCCTCGCGCGCGACCAGATAGGCTTTCGCGCGGTTTTGCAGCTCCGCCGCGATCGCCTCGTCGAATCCCTGGATGCCCGTCAGCTCGTCCAGCTCGATGAACGCGATGTCCTCGATCGTCGCGAACCCTTCCTGGATCAGCAGGTGCGCCATCATGTCGTCGATGTCCAGCGCGGACATGAACAAGTCCAGGCGCTCCTTCGTTTCGGCCTGGCGGTGCTCGGATTCCTGGGTTTCGGTCATCATGTCGATGTGCCACCCGGTCAGCTGGCTGACCAGCCGGATGTTCTGGCCGCGCCGGCCGATGGCCAGCGACAGCTGGTCTTCTTTCAGGACGACCTCGACATTCTTGGCGTCCTCGTCGATGACGATTTTCAGAACTTCGTTGGGCGCCAGCGCGTTGACGATGAACGTCGCCGGATCGGCGGACCATTGCACGACGTCGATTTTCTCGCCCTGCAATTCGGCGACGACCGCCTGCACGCGCACGCCGCGCATGCCGATGCACGCGCCGCGGGCGTCCAGGCTGGAATCCTTGGAATGCACGGCGATTTTAGCGCGGGAGCCCGGATCGCGCGCGACGCCCTTGACCTCGATCGTGCCGTCGTAGATTTCCGGCACCTCGGCCGCGAACAGCGCCGCCAGGAACTGCGGGTGCGACCGCGTCAGGAAAATCTGCGGCCCTTTCAGCTCGCTGCGCACGTCCAGCAACAGCGCGCGGATGCGGTCGCCGACGCGGTAGGCCTCGCGGGGGATCAGCTCGTCGCGGCGCAGCAGCGCCTCGACATGCCCCATGATCTCGACGATCAGGTTGCCGGCCTCGGCGCGCTTGACGATGCCGCTGACGATCTGGCCCTTCTTGTCCTTCATTTCCTCATACTGCTGCAAGCGTTCGGCTTCGCGCACCTTCTGCGTGATGACCTGCTTCGCCGTCATCGCGGCGATGCGCCCGAAGTCCATCGGCGGCAGGCTGTCCACGATCTCGTCGCCCAGATGGACCAACTTGTCTTTCAACCGCGCGTCGGCCAGGGAGATCTGGCGGAACTCGTCCTCGACCGCCTCGACGATCGTGATATAGCGCGCCATCTGGATCGCGCCGGTCGCCGGGTCGATCGTCGTGCGGATGTCGTATTCGGGGCCGTATTTGGACCGGCCGGCCTTCGAAATGCCCTCCTCCATCGCTTTCAGAACGGCGTCCTTGTCGATGCCCTTGTCGCGCGCCAGCATCTCGGCCATTTGAATCAGCTCCGGTCTGGGTAATGTTGCAATCTGCATGTATGCTCCTTTGTTTATGCTTTCAATAAATCGTCTGCCAGAATCAATTTGGCTTTTTCAATGTCGGCCGCGGGTATTTCCAGCCGGCTCCCTTCGAAATCGAAAGACACCACGCCGTCTTGAATGCCCAAAATCGTCCCTTTGAACCGGCGGCGGCCGTCCAGCGCCTGCGCCAGCTCTATCTTGGCCGCACGGCCTTTGAAACGCTCGTAGTCCGCCGGCTTGACCAGCGGCCTGTCCAGCCCCGGCGAGGACACTTCCAGCGTGTAGCGGCCCGGAAAGATGTCCGCGATATCCAGCAGCGCGGACGCCGTCCGGCTGGCGCGCGCACAATCGTCCAGCGTCATGCCGGCGCGGTCGGCCCGCTCGACCATGATCTGCAATGTCCTGACATCGCCGCCGGCCAGCTGGACGCGGACGATGTCATACCCCAGTTCCGCCAGCGACGGCCCGATGATGTCGGCGACTTTGCTGTCTATCTCCATGTGCTCTCCTTGAACAAAAAAGGCGGGGCCTTTCGGTCCCACCCTCTGAAGCTTATCTGAGAATGTAAAGCCATTCTACCCGATTTTTACGAAAAGATCAAGCCCTTTTTTCAAAAAGAGGTTGAAAAAAAACTTCTTTTGTGGCACATATAAGGAAAGACAAGGAGAAATGTCATGTTTTTAACACCGAAGGCCCCCAAAATCATCCGCCCGGACACGGAAAAAAAGCCGGAGAAAGCCGAGGAGCAGGCCCGTCCGGCCGCGCCCGCGCAGACGCCGCCCAAAGCCCCCGAGCAGGAACCGATGGCCGCCGCGCCCGAACCCATACCGACGGTCCTGTCCGCGACCGGCGTGCCGATCAGCGCCAAAACCGTCTATACGAAGAGCCTGTCGGATATTCCGTTCGCGGACATCTGACTGACCCCCGAAAAAATCGCCTATATCCGGGACATCAACACCGCCTATGCGCTGGTGCCGTTCCAATCGGACGACCTGGACGATTTCTGGCGCTCGCTGGAACAAGGCTACACCGGCTCATCCAGCTACTCGCTGCGATTCGCCGACGAATCGTATCGCGTTGAGCGCATCCTGACGCTGACGGGCATTCAGTTCAACTGCCGCAAGATGCCGCACCAGACGCCGGATATCTACGCGCTGGGCCTGCCGAAGCCGATCGTGGATCTGCTGGTCGGCTTCGCGCCCGAATCCGGGCTGATCCTGCTGTCCGGCCCGACCGGCATGGGCAAGACGACGACGGCTTCGTCGCTGCTGGCCAAGTACCTGACGACGGAGGGCGGCTTCCTGTATACGATCGAAGACCCGCCCGAAATGCCGCTGGACGGCGTTTATCAGGCCAAGAACGGCGCGCTGGGGCTCTGCAAGCAGACGCCGGTCGAAAACGAGCGGTGGGGCGACTGCCTGAAATCCGCGCTGCGGTCGCGGCCGCGGTATATCCTGGTCGGCGAGATGCGGACACCCGAAACGGCCAGCCAGACGCTGCGCGCCGCGACATCCGGACACCTGGTCATCTCGACGATTCACGCGAACAATGTCGAGGACGCGCTGAACTCCGTCGTCAAATACGCGGCGGGCGCGGGATTGGACGAGCGCCTGGCGTCCGACCTGCTGGCGCGCGGCGTTCTGGCCGTCGTCCACCAGAGGCTGGAAGGCATCCGCGAGCTGCACCCGTCCGTCCGCGCGGTGTTCGCCAATCCGAACCTGCTGGCCGCCGATCCGGTGCGCATGGCGATTCGCGAGGGCAAAATCAACCTGGGAACGATCATGGAGCAGCAGACGACCAAGCTGTTCCAGGGCAAGCCGCTGTTCCGGACGGATATTTAGCGCGGCGGCGCCTTACGGCCCGGCCGGGCGCGGCGTCTCTCCCGACAATTCGGGAATCCTGTGCGGATACCCGTTCATGCTGGGCGCCCCGCGGGCTTCGGCCAGGATGTCGCGGATCGTTTCGCTCAAATACGGCACGTTCCAGTTGACGATCATGCTCAAAATCTTGAAGACGATGACGATGACGACGGTCGCGCCCAGCGTGAAGCCGACGCCTTTCGCGATGCCGCCCAGCATGTTGACCCAGATGATTTTCAGCGGCTTGTTCATCGTCGAGATGTAATCGCCCAGCCGGATGGCTTCGATGCGCGACGCGATTTTTTCCAGCTGCGTCACTTTTTCGCGGACGGATTGCTTCGGCAGATGATGCGCGTTATTTTTTTTCATGCAGAACCTCTTCGTAAAGATCGATTGTTTTTTCACACATTTTCCGGACGGAAAAGGAGTTCCGGACAGACCGGAGGCCGGCCTGTTCGATTTTCCGGCGCGCCGCGACGGACAGGCCCAGGATATGGTCCAGCACGCGCGCCAGCGCCGCGGCGTCCCCGTTCGGAAACAAAAAGCCCGTCCGCCCGTCCGCGATCGTTTCGCGCGCGCCGCCATGATCGGACGCGACGACGATGCGCCCCATCGCCTGCGCCTCGACGATCGTCCGGCCGAACGCCTCCGGCACGACGGACGGCGCCACCACGACGTCCGCCAGCGCATAGACCGGCGCGATGTCGGCGATGCCGCCGGCCAGCCGGACATCCGTTTCGCCGTCCAGCAGCTTTATTTTTTCGCGCAATTCCCGGGTATAGCCCGTCCGCCCCTGATCCGAACCGACGAACAGGATCGTCAGCTCCTTGTGCGCCATCCGGCGCAACGCGTCCAGCAAAACGCCGTGCCCTTTGATTTTGCTGAGCCGCCCAACCAGGACGACGATCGGCTTTTCGGGCGGTATCTGGTATTTCTGCATCAGCGCGAGCACTTTCCGCTGCGGCACTTGCCGCGGGTCGAACTGATCGATGTCGGCGCCGCGGTGGATCAGCGCGATTTTGTCCGCCGGCACGCGGTATTCCCGCCCGATGTGCTGCCGGACGAAATCGGACACCGCGATGACCCGCTCCCCTTGCAGCATCACGCGGTTATACCATTTCTTCAAGGCCGGCCTGACGCCATACAGCCCGTGGTATGTCGCGACCCACGGCGTTTGCGTCCAGCGGCACGCCCACTTGACGGACCACGCCGGCGCGCGCGACCGCACATGGACCAGCGACACGCCCCGCTCCCGGATCAGGCGCGCCAGCCGCGCGGCGTTCAACGCCATCACGACCGGATTCTTGGACTGCACGGGCAGCGTGATGTGCTCGGCGCCGATTTTGCCCAGCGCGCGCGCCATCGGGCCGCCGGACGACACGACGATGTTGGGGATGTTTTTTGCGCACAGCGTCCGCGCCAGCTCGATCGTGCCGCGCTCGACGCCGCCCTGCTCCAACGCCGGCAGGACCTGCATGATCGTCCCCGGCCGATCGCCCGCCCCGCCGCGCTCCCGGCCCGCCGTCATTCGTAGAACACCTGGTTGGATTGCGTCGACGGCCGGCGCTGGATATATCCGCGCCGCTCCATGCAGGCCTCATACACGTCGTATGACATCGACCAGTCGCCGTGGACGGAGTTCACCTTGACCGGATGCGCGCCCGGGAACGGGATGAAATCGGCCCAGATGCCGTTGTCGGCGTCGTTGTCGAACCGCAGCTTCAATTTCGGCTCCGCGCCCGAGAACGGCGGCCACCCCGGCCGCGTGTACGGCCAGTAGTCGGATTCTTCCAGGCATTGGTTGTGGTCGCGGACGAACCAGGCCACGCCGGTGTTCGGACGCTCCCAGTAGAACACCTTCTGCCCGCCGCTCATGCAGCCGCCCAGCGCCAGCAGGCACAAACACATCGCTATGATTCTCGGCAGCATGCCCGTCTCCTTAAAAATCCAGATCCGCATAGGTCGTCGCAGGTATTATACCCACCAATCGGTCTTGAAGTAAAGAATTAAATGACGGCCGGGATTTTATTTTGATATACCACAGCTTGGCGTCCGGGTGCTCGTCCCACGCGATTTCGCCCAGATAATCCAGCAGCGAGATATGCGCCGCCGCCGCGATGTCCGCCATCGACACCGCCCGGCCGCCCAGATACGGCCGCCGCGCCGCCGTCCAGCCGATATAGGACAGGTAGCCCTTGAGGTTCTCCCGCCCCGCGCGGATCATCGCGGACGACGGGGGCTGGCTGCTGCCCTGGACGACTTTGAGCGCGCGCTCGCCGACCAGCGGCTTGACGACATCCGCATAGAACGAGGTGTTGAACAATCCCGTCAGCCGACGGATTTCCGCCCGGCCGCGCGGCGTTTCCCCCAGCATCGGCGGCACCGGCGTCGTTTCGTTGATGTATTCGCAGATCGCGTTGTGGTGCGCGACGACATGCCCGTCCGCCTCGCGCAGGACGGGGACGTCCCCCATCGGATTCAGGCGCAGGAACTCCGGCCGCCGCTCCCACGGCTTTTCGATGATCAGGCTGTGCGGGATGGCTTTTTCGAACAGCAGCACGCGCACCTGCCGCGAAAAGGGGCACAGCGGGGAGTGATACAACGTGCAGCGGTCAGTCATGCCTGCCCTTCAGCGCCAGCTCCCGCAAAACCTGCGCCATTTTTTCGGACGGGAGCTGCCCCCGGCCCGCGCCGAGTTTCTGCAGCGACGGCCCGACATCCTGATGCGGGTTTTTCAAGAGCTTTTCAACCGCCGCGACGATGTTGTCGACGGTGCATTTGTCTTGCAGCAGCTCGGGAATAACCTCCTTGTTGACCAGCAGGTTCAGCAGGTTCGCGAACCGGATTTTCAGCATGCGCTTCAAAATATATCCGGTCAGCGGGCTCATTTTGTAGGCGATCAGGTGCGGCACGCCGGCCAGCGCCAATTCCAGGCTGACGGTGCCGCTGGCCGCCAGCGCGACCTGCGCGGACGCGAAGGCGTCGTAGCGCTCGGCCTCCCCCTGGACGACGACATGCGGGATTGCCCATCCCTGGACGGCGCGCGCGACCTGCGCGGCGACGGGCGCGACCGTCGGAATCACGACGAACAGGTCGCCGACCGCGCGGGATAATTCCTCGCTGGCCGCCTTGAACGTCGGCATCAGGTATTTCACCTCGTTCTTCCGCGATCCGGGCAGAACCGCCATCACCACCGCGTTGGACGGAATGCCGTGCTTTTTCCGGAACGCCGCGCCGTCGCCCTTGTCCGCGCCGCCCTCGACGACCGGGTGGCCGATGAAGGTCGTCTTGACGCCGTGCGGCGTGAAATACGACTCCTCGTTCGGCAGCAGGCAGAACAAATGGTCCATGAACGCGCCGATTTTCTTCGCGCGGCCGGCTTTCCACGCCCAGACCTGCGGCGCGACGCAGTGCACGTGCGGCCGGGTGTATCCGATTTTTTTCAGCATCCGGTGCACGCGCGCGGAAAAGGCGTAGCTGTCGATCGTCATGACGATGTCCGGCTTTTTTTCCCGGATGTCCGCGCCGATTTCATGGATGCGCTTCAGGATTTTGGGAATGCTCGGGATCACTTCGGTCAGGCCCATCACCGACAGATCCGATATGTCGAACAGGCTGCGCAGCCCCTCCTGCGCCATCGTTTCGCCGCCGACGCCGACGAACCGGACGCCCCTGCCCATTTTCTTTTTCAGCGCGCGCATCAGCCGCGACCCCAGCAGATCCCCGCTCGGCTCTCCGGCGATCAGATAAATTGTCAATGCCTGCATGCTTCCTCCTCCGCGCCGACGACGAAGACGCCCAGCTTGTCCGCCAGCGCGATCGTCTTTTCGGCGTCCGCGATCAGCGCGCCGCCCGCCTCGACTGCGACGCCTTTCAGCCCGGCATCCGCCAGGGATTGAATCGTCCCGGGGCCGATGGTCGGCAGATCGACGCGCTTTTCCTGCTGCGGCTTCGCGCATTTGACCAGAACCCCGCCGCCGCCGGGACGCTTCAACGCGCCCGCCCGCCGGATCATCTCGGCCGTCCCCTCGATCGCCTCGACGGCCAGGACAAGCCCCCGCTGCACGACGGCACCCTGCCCGACATCGGCGGCGCCCAGAATTTTCGCGACGCGGAAGCCTTTCCGGATGTCGTCCGTGTCCGCCTTGCCCGGCGCCGCCTTGCCGTAAATCCCCTTCACCGCTTTCAGCGACGGCAGCACGGCGTCCGCGCCGACGACGGAGAACCCCGCGCGCTCGATCTCGCGGACGATGCGGCGCAGCAGGCCGTCGTCGCCGTGTTTGTTCAGCCCGACGCGCGCCAGCATCTTCATCCCCGTCCAATCCGGCCGGATTTCCCACAATCCGGGGCGCTTGACCGCGCCGATCAGGACGACTTCCTGAACGCCGGCCGCCCGGCATGCGCGGAAAGCCGCGCCGACCGCGCCCAGCCGCACCCAGCGCACCGGTATGCCTTTCGGCAATAAATCGGGATCCGCGTGCCCGCGCAGCGCCAG
>JAQVGI010000023.1 GCA_028696805.1 Alphaproteobacteria bacterium | reverse complement strand
TGGCGCATCCGCGCCCGGCCCGGAAGCGATGCGGCAGATCGGCCCGACCGCCGAACGCATCGCGCAGGCCGTGCAGAAAGCGCTTTCGGGAAAAGGGGCGCGGGGTTTATGAAACCGCCCTGCAATTATTTCTTGATTTTGCGCGCGGTTTCGCCTATACTGCCCCCGATGCATCCACGACAAAAGAAAGGAAAAACATGCTGATTTCACTGCGCCAGCTTCTGGACCACGCCGCCGAGCACGGATACGGCATCCCGGCGTTCAACGTCAACAACATGGAGCAGGTGCTGGCGATTCTGGCCGCCGCCGCCCAGTGCGACGCGCCGGTCATCATCCAGGCCAGCAAGGGCGCGCGCGCCTACGCCAACGACGCGGTGCTGCGGCACCTGATGACGGCGGGCGTCGAGATGTATCCGAACCTGCCGATCTGCGTGCATCAGGATCACGGCCCGTCGCCGGAGGTGTGCTTTTCGGCGATCGCGAACGGCTTCACATCGGTGATGATGGACGGATCGCTGGACTTGGAGGGTAAGCCCGCATCGCACGCCTACAATGCCCGCGTCACGCGCGAGGTGGTCGACGCCGCGCACGCGAAGGGCGTTTCAGTGGAGGGCGAGCTGGGCTGCATCGGGTCGCTGGAAACGGGCAGGGGCGACAAGGAAGACGGCCACGGGTTCGACGGCGCGGTGGACAAGAGCGCGCTGCTGACCGACCCGGACGACGCGGTCAAATTCGTCGCCGAAACCAAGGTGGACGCGCTGGCGGTGGCCATCGGGACATCTCACGGCGCCTATAAGTTCACGCGCAAGCCGGACGGCGCGATTTTATCCATCGACACGATCCGGAAAATCCATGAAAAGCTGCCGCACACGCACCTGGTGATGCACGGGTCCAGCTCGGTCCCGCAGGACTTGCAGGACGAAATCAACGCCTACGGCGGCCAGATGCCGCAGACCTACGGCGTGCCCGTTTCCGA
This sequence comes from Alphaproteobacteria bacterium, assembly GCA_028696805.1. Lineage (GTDB taxonomy): Bacteria > Pseudomonadota > Alphaproteobacteria > CAAHEQ01 > UBA3637 > JAQVGI01. The sequence goes on along the minus strand of JAQVGI010000023.1, from coordinate 17,196 downwards.
GATTCAGGAAGCCATCAGGCACGGCGTGCGCAAAATCAATGTGGACACGGATCTGCGGATGGCGATGACCGGCGCGATCCGCAAGGTGTTCGCGACGAAGCCTGGCGAGTTCGACCCGCGCAAATACCTGAAGCCCGCGATGGACGCGATGCAGAAGGTCTGCGCGGCGCGCTACGCCGAATTCGGCGCAGCGGGGCATGCGTCCGCAATCAAGCCGCTGCCGTTGCCCGAGATGGCCGCGCGTTATCAATCGGGAGAATTGAAATAATGATCCAGGTCGCGCCCAGCATTCTGTCGGCGGACTTCGCGCGGCTCGGCGCGGAGGTTGCCGCCGTCGGCAAGGCCGGCGCGGACATGATCCACCTGGACGTCATGGACGGGCATTTCGTGCCGAACCTGACGATCGGGCCGGATGTCGTGCGGTGTTTGCGCCCCTATACGAAGCTGCCGCTGGACGCGCACCTGATGTGCACCTATCCGTCCGATTTCGTGGCGGCGTTCGCACGGGCCGGCGCGGACTACATCACATTCCATCTGGAAAGCTGCGACGATGCGGCGGATGTGATCGCCCTAATCAAAAAACACAAAAAGAAGGCCGGCATTTCCATCCGCCCCGAAACGGACATCGCCGATTTGGAGCCGTATCTGGCCGATATCCGGCTGGTGCTGGTGATGGGGGTGCCGCCCGGGTTCGGCGGGCAGGGCATGTCCCCGGAAACGCCGGCTAAAATCGCCGCGCTGAAAAAGCTTGTCGGGCGCCGGAAAATCCTGATCGCCGTCGACGGCGGCGTCAACCCCGAAACGGCGCCGGCGTGCGCCCGCGCGGGGGCGGACATCCTGGTGTCCGGCTATTATGTGTTCGGCCAGAAATCGTATCGGAAAGCCATCGCGCAGCTGAGGGGGAAGCCATGACGAAAATCATGCTGGTGGAGGACGAAGCCGGCCTTGTCACGCTGCTGAAATACAACATGGAAAAGCAGGGGTATGAAACCGTCGTCGTGACGGACGGCAAGGACGCGATGGCCAAAATCGTCTCCGAAAAGCCCGATCTGATCCTGCTGGACTGGATGCTGCCGAACGTGTCGGGCATCGACCTGTGCCGCGAGATCCGCAAGTCCTACGATCTGCGCGACATCCCGATCATCATGCTGACCGCGCGCGGGGACGAGGCCGACAAGGTCAAGGGATTGTCTTTCGGCGCGGACGATTACATGACGAAGCCGTTCTCGGTGCCGGAGCTTGTCGCGCGCATCGGCGCGCTGCTGCGCCGCGCCTCGCCGAAACAGACGGCGCAGGCGGCCAGCTTCGGCGACCTGACGCTGGATCACGCCAAGCGGCTGGTCATGCGCGGGGACAGGGCCGTGCATCTGGGGCCGACGGAGTTCCGGCTGCTGCAATACCTGATGGAAAAGCCCGGGGACGTCCTGTCGCGGGAGGAATTGCTGAAATTGGTTTGGGGGGGCTCGATTCACGTCGAGCTGCGCACGGTGGATGTTCATATACGCAGGCTCCGCCGCGCGCTGAATGAAGGGGGGGAGCCGGACATGATCCGCACGGTGCGGTCTGCCGGCTATGCGTTGGATCTCAACACCTCAGAGGAAGAAGAATGACAAACAGACTCTATCAAGAGCGAATCAGAATCCGGAACAGCGAATGCAACGTCCACGGCATGTCCGTGCTGGCCCTTTTCCAGACGATACAATATATGGCCGAGGCCGGAACGAACGCCGCCGGCATCGGCCTGCCCTATTGCCGGGCCAACAATCTGACCTGGATGGCGCGGCGCCACCATGTCGAAATCAACCGCCTGCCGCAGGGGGAGGAGATGACGACCTGGTCCACGTGGAACAGCGCGCTGGGCGCCGCCTCCGTGACGCGCGACATTGAAGTGACGACCGAGGACGGGGAAAGGCTGATCGGCGCGGCCAGCGAGTGGCTGCTGGTCAATGTGGCGGATCCCGTCCGGCCGCGGTTGAGCCGGCTGACCGACCGCGTGAAAGCCGCGCCCGTCTGCTTGCAGCGGGCCGTTTCCGCCGGATTTCCCGACATCGCGTGGACGTGCGACGCGTCGGGCGTGCAGACGGCGGCGCTGTCCGTCGGCTATACGGACTGCGATTTCCACCGCCAGGTCAACAACGCGACATATGCGCATTGGGCGCTCCGGGGACTGGATCCGCAGTTTTTGATGGATTTCGGCGTCCGGACGATCGACGTGGACTACAAAAATCCGTCCCGGATGGGGGAAAAGCTGGTGGTTCAGACGCACGGGCCGGCGGCAGAACAGCCCGCCCGCATCACGCGCCACCGCGTCGTCGGCCGGGACGATCCCGGCTGCGTCAAGGCGCTGATGTCCGTCCGGTTCGGGGAAAGGGCGCTGACGGCCTGACCATGCTGCACAAAAACGTCCAGACGTTCGTGATCAAAAGCTACGAGTGCGACCGGGACTTCAACCTGCGCCTGATGTCCGTGTTCAACCAGTTCCAGCACGCCGCGGACATGAGCGCGGAGGTCATGGGCGTCGGATACGAGGCATGCCGCGCGAAGGGATTGGGCTGGGTCGGCGTCAACTACCGCCTGCGCGTCGACCGGCTGCCCCGGTGGCGCGATGTCGTGACGCTGGCGACATGGCCGTCCGGACAGACGGCCGCTTGCGGCATCCGCGAGTTCGACATGACGGACGACAAGGGCGGGCGCCTGCTGTGCGCGACGAGCCAGTGGGCCCTGCTGGACACCGCGAAGATGCGCCCCGTCCGGCTGAGGCAGGCGTTTCCGGATCTGGCGTTCATCGACGAGCGCGTGCTCGCGGACGATTTCGGAAAGCTGCCGCCCGTCGCGCGCGCCGATTTCGTCAAGAAAATCACGATCGATTTCGACCATCTGGACTTCAACGACCATGTGAACAACGCGCGCTATCCCGTCTGGGGCGCGCAGGCCGTGCCGGCGGATTTTTACGACGCCCACGCGCCGGAAGACATTCGGATTTCTTTCAGGAAGCCGGCCGTTTTGGGGGACACGATCGTCATCGAAACGCAGATGGACGGCCTGCAGACGCGGCACCAGTTCCTGTCGCTTGACCGGAAAATGGAGTTCGCGCTGGTCCATATTGCGTGGCGCCCGAAAGAATAAGCCGACAGAACCTTTGACTTTGGCGCCCGGTTGTGGTATAATCGGCCGGTATCGCACTTTGACAAAAGGATCAAACATGGTGAATGTGATTTTGCCGGACGGCTCGAAGCTCCCGTTCGACGCGCCCGTCTGCGGGATCGATGTCGCGCAGACGATCAGCGCCGGGCTGGCCAAAAACGCCGTCGCGATGAAGCTGAACGGCGCGGTCGTCGATTTGTCGGCGCCGATTGTTGCGGAGTCCGCGGTCGTCTTCCTGACGCCGAAGGACAAGGAAACGCTGGACATCCTGCGCCACACGGCCGCGCATGTCTTGGCGATGGCGGTCAAGTCGCTGTATCCCGAGGCGCTGGTGACCATCGGGCCGGCCGTCGAAAACGGATTTTACTATGACTTTTACGGCATCGTCGTCAAAGAGGGCGACCTGCCGAAAATCGAGGCCAAGATGGCCGAGATTGTCGCGAAAGACTACCCAATCGTGCGGTCGGAAGTGCCGCGCGCCGAGGCGGTGCGCCTGTTCGAAAAAGCCGGCGAGCGGTTCAAGGCGGAGTTGGTCGCCGACCTGCCGGCGGATGTCAAGGCCGTTTCTCTTTACACGATGGGCGATTCCGTGGAATTGTGCCGCGGCCCGCACCTGCCGTCCAGCGGCAAGGTCGGCAAGGCGTTCAAGCTGACGAAAGTTGCCGCCGCCTACTGGCGCGGGGACGCGAAGCGCGAATCGCTGCAACGGATCTACGGCACGGCGTTTTGGAGCGACAAGGAATTGAAGGCGTATTTCACCCTGCTGGAAGAGGCCGAAAAGCGCGACCACCGGAAGCTGGGGAAGGCGCTGGAATTGTGGCACTTGGACGATACGGCGCCGGGTTGTCCGTATTTTTTGCCGCGCGGGGTCAAAATGATCAACGCGCTGATCGATTTCTGGCGCGCGGAGCATGAAAAGCGCGGCTATGACGAATTCAGCGGCGCGATGATCAACGGCAGCTCGCTGTGGAAGACGTCCGGCCATTGGGATCATTACAAGGACGACATGTATATCCTGAACGGCGAGGAGGACAAAGAGGTCTTTGCGCTGAAGCCGATGTCCTGCCCGAACGCGATCAAGGTCTACAACTTGAAAACGCGCAGCTACGCCGATCTGCCGCTGCGGCTGTCGGATGTGGACTATATCCACCGGAACGAGGCGAGCGGCGCCCTGTGCGGGCTTTTCCGCGTGCGCGAGTTCCGGCAGGATGACGCGCATATCTTCGTCACCGAGGACATGATCGCCGACGAATACAACCGGATTTTCGATTTGATCGAATACTTTTACAAGGTATTCGGCTTGTCCTGCTCCGTCAAGCTGTCCACGCGGCCGGACAACTACATCGGGGATTTGGAATCCTGGAACAAGGCCGAGGCCGGCCTGCGCGCGATCATGGACGCCCGGTACGGCGCCGGCAAGTATGAAGTCAAGGAAAAAGACGGCGCTTTCTACGGGCCGAAAATCGACATCCAGATGCGGGACAGCCTGGGGCGCGAATGGCAGATGGGCACGATTCAGCTGGACTTCCAGCTGGCCAAGCGGTTCGGATGCACCTATGCGGACAAGGATGGAACGGAAAAGACGCCCGTCATCATCCATCGAACCGTTTATGGATCGCTGGAACGCTTCATCGCGCTGATCACCGAGCATTTCGCGGGCGCGTTTCCCGTGTGGATCGCGCCGGTGCAGGCCCGCGTGCTGCCCGTGTCCGACAAGCACCGGGACGCCGCCGTCGAAGTGCTGCGCAAATTGAAAGACGCCGGCATCCGGGCGGAAATGGAGCGCCAGTCCAACACGATCGGGTATCAGATACGCGAGGCGCATCAGGCGAAGATTCCGTATGCCGTCATCCTGGGCGACAAGGAGATAGAAAGCGGATCCGTTTCTGTCCGCTTGCGGGACAACACGCAGGTCAACGCTATCCCGCTGTCGGATTTGATCGGTCGGATCACGGAGAAAATCAAGACGAAAGCGCTGGATTTGTAATCGTCTCCGACAAGAAGGGAGGAAGGCATGCGGTTGGCAAAAATCGGGATCTGGGCTGCGGTCGTTGTCATCGTCGGCGCGGTTATGATCGGCCTGCACCAGCGCAACACGCCGGCGGGGACGACCGGAAAACCGGTGGTCAAAATCGGCCTTGTCTTTCCGCTGACGGGCCTGTATCGGGAACCGGACGAGCTGCGGAAAGCGATGGCCTATATGCTGGACAAATACCAGGACGGCCCGCTTGAATACATCTTGATCGCGGAGGACAGCGTCGGTCAGGCGACCAAGGGGATTTCCGCAACGAAAAAGCTGATTCACCTGGACCGCGTCCATGTTATTTTGTCGGCCAACTCCGGCGTCGCGAAAGTCATTTCGCCGCTGGCGACCCAGAGCAATATACTGCATGTCGCGATTGCGCTGGACGCCAATTTGGAGGGCAATCCGACCTCGTTCACGGCCTGGACGACCGCCGAAAAAAAGGCGCGGAAATATGTCGATTACCTGAAGAAGAAAGGCGTGAAAGACACGGCGGCCTTCGTGTCGGTGACCGCCAATTCCGAGGAGCTTTACAGGGTTTTCAAGCCGATGGCGGAGGCGGCCGGCATCCGGGTGACGAAATACGGCTTTATGCCGGGCGTCCGGGATTTCCGCATCGACCTGATGAAAATCAAAAACAAGAAGCACGACCTGGTTACCTTTTTGGTGTGGCCGCCGGAGGCGGATATCGTGATGCGGCAATACAAGGAGGTGGGCGTCGGTATTCCCGTCAGCGGAATGGAGGTTTTTTCCATCGCGAATCAAAAGGAATTATTCGAGGGAGAAACATATGTCGACGGATGCCTTCCCGAATCGGATGTGCTGGAACGCATCAGGGATCAGGTGAAGGCCGCCGGAACGTATGGATTCGCCGTCGGATATGACTTGCTGGACATGCTGAACCGGATATGCGTCGATTTTTATGAGAGGAACAAGCGCATTCCCAGCGGGACGGAGCTGGCGGATGCGCTGGTGAAAATGGGCAGCCACGACGGCGTCGCCGGCCGCGTGGAGATCGGAAAAGACCGCAGGATACAATCCGATGCGTGCCTGTTGAAAATCGTGGACGGCCGCCCCGTCGCCATCGGGGAGTAGGGCGCCGCCTGCCGGATTTATCTCCGGGGGCTTTTTTTACTCGGCGAGTTTCTTGTCCAGCAGCTGGTTCGCCAGCGCGGGGTTCACGGCGCCGCCGGAGGCTTTCATAATCTGGCCGACCAGCCAGCCTTTCAGCTTGTCTTTGCCCGCCTTGATTTCGGCGACCTTGTCCGGATGCGCGGCCAGGACGTCCGCGATGATTTGCTCGACCGCGCCCGTGTCCGACACCTGCTTCAACCCCTTTTCCGCGACGATTTGAGCGGGCGCCCGGCCCGTTTCCCACATCAGGGCGAACACGTCCTTGGCGATTTTGCCCGAAATCGCGCCGTCCGCGATCAGGCCGACCAGCGCGCCGATATGATCGGCCGCGACGGGGGACTGCGCGATGGATTTTCCGGCCTTGTTCAGGTTCGCGAACAGGTCGCCCATGATCCAGTTGGCGACTTTCTTGGCGTCCCGCCCCGCGATGGCCGATTCGAAATACGCGGCCGTTTCCGCGTCCGCCGTCAGAACGCCGGCGTCATACGCGGACAGGCCGAAAGCGTCCATATAGCGCTTTTTTTTCGCTTCCGGCAGCTCCGGCAGGCTTTTGCGGATCGATTCGATGTAGTCGTCCGTCAAAATGACCGGCAGCAGGTCGGGATCCGGAAAGTAGCGGTAGTCGTGCGCGTTTTCCTTGCTCCGCATCGGGCGCGTTTCCATGTGGACGGCGTCGAACAGCCGCGTTTCCTGCGCGAAGCATTGATCGGATTCATAGAGGGCGATCTGGCGCGCGGCCTCGATTTCAATCGCCTGCATCACAAAGCGGACGGAGTTCACGTTCTTGACCTCGACGCGCGGGCGCAGGCCCGTTTCGCCGGCCTTGCGGACGGACACATTGACATCGCAGCGCATCGAGCCCTCGTCCATGTTGCCGTCGCAGGTGCCCAGCGCCCGGACGATCGCGCGCAGCCGGCGCAGGTATTCCCCGGCCTCCTCCGGCGATCGCATGTCCGGCTTGGACACGATTTCCATCAGGCCGACGCCGCACCGGTTCAAATCGATGAAGGATTTATCCGGCGCCATGTCGTGGATGGACTTGCCGGCGTCCTGCTCCAAATGCAGGCGCTCGACGCCGATTTTGCGCGTGCCTTCGGATGTCGTGATCTCGACATGCCCCTCGCCGACGATCGGGTGATACAGCTGGCTGATCTGATACCCGGCGGGCAGGTCGGCGTAGAAATAATTCTTGCGGTCGAACCGCGAGTATTTATTGATGGCGGCGTTCAGCCCGATGCCGGTCTTGACGCACTGCTCGACGCATTTGGCGTTCAGGACGGGCAGCATGCCCGGAAAAGCGGCGTCCACGAACGACACCTGGGTGTTCTGTTCGGCGCCGAAGGCGGTCGACGCGCCCGAAAAGACCTTGGATGCGGACAAGATCTGGCAGTGCACTTCCAGCCCGATGACGACCTCCCAGTCCGCCGTTTTGCCTGCGATGGTATACATGCGCTATCCTTTCACCCGGTGCGGCGTCCGATCGAATCCGGCCGATTTTTCCAGCACGTCCGCGATCTGGAAAACGCCGCCCTCGTCGAAATGCCGGCCGATGACCTGCAATCCGATCGGCAGGTTGTCCGCGCCGACCCCGACGGGCAGCGACAGCGCCGGCACGCCCGCCAGCGACGACGGCGTCGTGAAGACATCCCCCAGATACACATCCACCGGCGACAGGGCTTTCATCGCCTCATACGACAGCGCCGGCGTCGGCGCGGCCGGAACCAGCAGCGCGTCGACTTGCTTGAACGCGTTGATGAAATCGTTGTAAATCAGCCGGCGCACCCGCTGCGCCCGCGTGTAATACGCGTCGTAGAATCCGGCGGACAGCACGAATGTTCCGAGTAAAATGCGGCGGATGACCTCGTCCCCGAACCCGTCCGTCCGTGTGTTGCAATACATCTCGTCCAGCGTTTGGCCGCCCACGCGACCGGTGAAGCGGACGCCGTCATACCGCGACAGGTTGGACGACGCTTCGGCGCACGCGATGATGTAGTAGACCGGCAGCGCGTATTTCGTATGCGGCAGCGAAATATCAATGATTTCGGCGCCGGCGTCTTTGAGCAGCCCGATGCCCTTGTCCCAGGCTTTGCCCACCTCCGCGTTCAACCCGTCGGGCCTGTATTCGCGCGGGATGCCGATTTTTTTGCCGCGGATGTCGCCGGTCAGGAAAGTCGTGTAATCCGGCACCGGCGCGTCGACGGATGTCGCGTCCCTGTCGTCGTGTCCGGCGATGGTGCGCAGCAGCAGCGCGTTGTCCCGCACCGAGCGCGCCATCGTTCCGGCCTGATCCAGCGACGATGCGAAAGCCACGATGCCAAAACGCGAGCACCGGCCGTAGGTCGGCTTGATGCCCGTGACGCCGCAGAACGACGCCGGCTGGCGGATGGAGCCGCCGGTGTCCGTTCCCGTCGCGCCCATGCACAGGCCCGCGGACACGGCCGCGGCCGACCCGCCCGACGACCCGCCCGGGACGAGTGTGTATCCGCCGGTCTTGTCCGTCCACGGGTTTTTCGTGACGCCGAAATGGCTGGTCATCGTCGAGCCGCCCATCGCGAACTGATCGGTGTTCAGCTTGCCGAGCATGATCGTGCCGGCGTCTTTCAGCTTTTGCGTGACATGCGATTCATACGGCGGAATGAAATGTTCCAGCATTTTGGACGCCGCCGTCGTGCGGACGCCGGCCGTGCAATACAAATCCTTGTTGGCGATCGGAATGCCGTCCAGCGGGCCCGTCGCGCCGCCGGCCGCGCGCCGCCTGTCGGACGCCTCCGCCTGCCGCAGCGCCAGCTCCGGCGTTTCGGTGATGAAGGCGTTCAAAAAGCGCGCCTTTTCCATTTCCGCCAGGTGCGCGCGCGCCAGTTCGGCGGCCGAAACGGCGCGCTTGTCCAATAAATCGAGCGCCTCGGAAATCGTCAGGTCAATCAAATCGGTCATCGGTTCGTCCTTGGAAAATGAATCTCACTCAACCATCTTGGGCACGATGTAGAATCCGTGCGCGGCCTCCGGCGCGTTCTGCATCAGCTCCTTTTGCAGGTTGCCGACGCTCACCGCGTCCGCGCGCATCGACGGCTTTTGCGCCGAAACGCTCGCCAGCGGCTCGATGTCGTCCACATCGACCTCCTGCAGCTGGGCGACCCACCGCAGGATGCCGTCGATTTCCGCCGCGAATTTCGCCGTCCCGTCCGGCGTCAGCTTCAGCCGCGCCAGCGTCGCGATGCTCCGAATCGTTTTTTCGTCAAAAGACATCTTTTTTTCCCCTTGTTCCGGATGCCGCCTATGATGCCGTTTTTATGAAAAAAAGTCAAGAAAAATCATTTTTCGCTTTTATTTTTCGCAGAAGTAGGGTATTGTTGGCTGAAAGGGAGTGTTTGGAATGCAAGAGCCGATCTTGAAAGCCGTCGCGATGCCGCCGCGCATCTTTTGGGCGCCGATGGTGCCCGCGCTGGGCAACTTTTTGATCCAAGGGGTCTTCCTGCTGATGTGGATCACGACGAACCACAACCCGATCGTGTTCATCCCGTCCATCCTGGCCGTCCATGTTTTCCTGATCGTCTACGGCGTCCGCGACCCGCACCTGTCCAACATGCTGAAATCGTTCGGGCGGAAGGGCGGGGGCATGGCCGTGAGCAAAAACATCTATTCCTGCCGCGGCAACAAGCTGGCTCCGTAAGAGGTTGCGATGAACAACATAGACCCGGGCATCTTCGAAATCATGGTTCAGACGGCGACTTCGGCGTCGACGATCCTGATGCTGATGGCCGTGCTGGGGTTCGTGTTCCTGACCATCGTGCTGGTGACGAAGCTGGCGGACTGGGTGCTGCCGAAGCCGAAGGAGACGCAGGTTTCCGACTTTCTGCCGTTCAACCGCCTGAACGAGGACGGCGCGACGATCCACCTGCGCAACGGCGGCCTCGCGCGCGTGTACGAGATCCAGGGCGCCGACACGACGCTGATCCTGCCCGAGGAGCGCGCCGGATTCATGGAAATGCGCAAGCGGTGGGTCGACGCGATGGCCGAGCTGGAGGTCGTCTCGCGCATCATCACGATCCGCGAGCGCGTGGATTTGAGCGAGGAGAACACCTACCGCGACGAGCCGCTTCTGGAAGCGATTTCCAAAAAGTGGCTGGAAAACCTCTACCGCATCTACAAGAACAAGCACTACATCGTGCTGTCCGTCAACGACCGCCTGAACGCCGAGAAGGACCTGAACCAGGCCGGCATGGCCACGACCAGCATCCTGGAAACCTACCAGCCCGTCCTGATTTCCGAAAAGACGGCGCAGATGCACGACGACAAGAGCCCGCTGTGGGTCTTCGCGCAGATATGCAGCCCGATGAGCAACCCGAAGCCGGTCGTCCGCGGCGAGACGGGCGAATACCTGAACGCGCTGCTGACCGCGGACTACATCCATTTCACCAAGGACGAGGGGATCATCAAGTTCCTGTCGGGCAACCGCGAGAAGCTGGCGATCTGCATCGGCATCCGCAAGCCGGGCGACTACATGGACGAGCAGATGGTCGCGGACGTCCTGTCGCTGAACTGCGAGCTGCACCTGATACACAACGTCAAGCCCGTGCCGAACGTCAAGGCGAACGCGCTGCTGATGCAGCAGCGGCGGATGGCCTACCTGACGACCTTTTCCGAAAACGTGAAGGAGCAGTTCGACACCGCGCTGCAATGGATGGACATGTCGGACGCCGACGGCCAGACGCTGAACGACTACGCGATGAGCGTGATGATCTTCGGCGACACCAAGGAGGAGCTCAACTTCGGCCAGGGCGAGGTCGAGGCGCTCTGCCGGCTGCACAACGTGACGCCGGTGCGCGACGGGTGGGCGGCGCAGGCGGTGTTCTTTTCGCAGTTCCCGACATACGACGTGTATCCGCGGACATTCCTGTTCCTATCGCGCGTCGTGGCGTGCGGCGTGTGCATCGACAAGACGGCGGAGGGGCGGCAGAAATCGGACTGGGGCCCCGTGCCGATCTCGTATTTCCGGACGATCACCGGAACCCCCTACGCGTTCCAGTTCCATGTCAGCGAGGAAGCCTACGCCGTCGCGCACACCGCCCTCATCGGCCCGACGGGGCAGGGTAAGACGACATTCTTCTCGTTCATGGCGGGGCAGGCGATGCGGATTCCGGACCTGCGGACCTACTTCTTCGACCGCAACATCGGCGCCAAGATTTTCGCGATGATGCAGGGCGCGCCCTACATCAAGTTCGACGGCGGAGAGGAGTCCGTCTCTCTGAACCCGTTCGCGATTCCCGATTCGCCGGACAACCGCGCGTTCCTGCGGACATGGCTGCGCGACATCACCGGGGCGAAGGACGCCGCGTCCGAGCAGGAGATCGCCCGCGCCGTCACGACCGCGTTCGAATACCTGCGCCAGAAGGAGCGGCTGCTGCGCAACCTGTACAAGTCGTGCTTCGCGCCGAACAGCTTCATGCGCCGCGAGCTGAACCGCTGGATCGACGAGGACCAATACGGGCGCGTGTTCAATTCGATGACCGACAACCTGGATCTGTCCAGCCGGTACATGGCGTTCGACTTCACGACGATTTTCCAGGACGCGACGCTGGCCCCCGCCGTCATCAGCTATGTGATGCACCGGATCCACACGCTGGCGACCGCGATGGGGACGCCGAGCCTGATCATGATCGACGAAACGGCGCCGATGCTGGAGCACGAGATGTTCAAGGACAGCTTCATCGTCGGCCTGCGCGAGGGCCGGAAAAAGCGGCAGGCGTTCCTGTGCGCCTTCCAGCAGCCGAAGTTCCTGGACGACCACGGGCTCGGCGACGTGATCCGCGGCCAGTGCCAGACGGTCGTCTTCTTCCGCAACCCCCAGGCGAACCAGTCCGACTACGCGAGCTGGAACCTGACCCCGCGCGAGATGAATTTCATCCTGGGCAAGGAGTTCGCCGACCACAAATACGCCATCCTGGTCAGCCGGCCGGCGATACACGAATCGGTGATCCTGGATATTGATTTGAGCGGGCTGGGCCCGTATCTGAAAATCTACTCGTCCGGAAACAAGAACGTGCTGCTGGCCGAGCAGCTGGCGAAGACATACACCGATACCGACCTGTTGGTGCAGGAGTATCTGAAAAGGGCCTGATGAAAGGAAACCGATGAAGAAAGCTTTGTTGTTGGGAATGTGTCTGGTCTGCGCGGCCGGGGCCGCGGACGCCCGCGTGTATTCGTATCACCGGGGGCCGGCGCCGTATGTGTCGGTCTACGGCGGCTACGGCGCCAGCTGGATGCGCGTGAAGACGGAGGACATCATCACGGCCAAGAAAAGCGACGCGGGGCTGCCGGTCAAAGGCAGCTGGCTGGCCGGCGCCGGCGTCGGCATGAACCTGAACCCGGACTGGCGTTTGGAGTTCAGCTACACCTATAAAAGCGCCTACAAGGCGACGGAGGACGCGCCGTATGCGTGGGGCAATCACAGCGGCGAGGGCCTGCCCAGCACGGAGGTCGTCGACGAGCCGGATATGGATCTGAATATCAAGAACCATATGCTGCTGGGGCAGGTTTACTACGATTTCCTGCGGACGAACTGGAACGTCAACTGGGTGCGGTCGTATATTGGCCTGGGCGGCGGCGCGACGCGCTCCAAAATGCGCGACCGGGTCATCGCGACGGGGACGGGCGCCACCGTCAGCACGAGCATACCGGCGGGGACGCTGCTTTACAGCCGGTCGGTGAACAAGTGGTATCCGACGGCTGCCGCGACGCTGGGGTGCAGCTTCGGGCTGTCGCGCCGGACGTTCCTGGACATCAGCGCGCGGTATGCCTACATTTTTTACAACGACAGATCCATCAAGCGGTATCACAATGTGGATGCGCTGATCGGGCTGCGGTTCAATTTGTGGTAAGGAAGGGATAGGGATGAAGAAAGTTTTGTTTTTAGGGGCGTGTCTGCTGGCGTTTGGGGCGCAGGCGCAATATGGCGGGTATGAGCAGCGCCGGAACGTGCCGCTATCGTATCACACGATGTCGCCGTATGCGAGCGTGACGGGTGGTTTCAACAACACATGGACGTCTATTAAAAATTACAATGAATAGGAGGATCGTTTCTTCAACACGAATCCCGATAGCAAGGTTTCCGAGGCATACGGAGCGGCCGCGGGATTGAATATCACGCGCGATTTCCGAGTGGAGCTGAATTACACGCGGCATGGAAAGATGAAATCGACGGGCGATGCGACGGATATGTTTTACGGGGTGAAGGAGTCGTATCTGGAAAGCCATTGGGGCGCCGGGACGACGATTTCTCCCGAAATCAGAGACATTCCCGTCCAAAAATACAATATCGCCGCGCGGGATATTTTCCTGATACAAGGCTTTTACAACTGGACGTCGCATTCGTTCTTCGGATGGGATCTGATGCATTCTTTCATCGGCCTGGGCGGCGGCGGGGGCGCCATAGAGGATTATGAATTTTGGGCGCCCGGCCATGAGTTCCGGTCTCAATCCGACAAGAAAACGGTTCCGGCCGTCGCCGCGTCCATCGGATTTTCATACGACCTGTCGCGGTGGGTCAGCATCGACACGACCCTGCGCTATATCTATATGCGTTTCCGCACGAGCAAGGAAACATCCTACCGCGGCATGAGCGCCGTGGATCTGATGGCGGGCCTGCGGATCAACCTGTGGTGATGCCGCCGATTTCCATCACATCGCTTTCAGGCGCCTGATGCGCTCGGACACCGGCGGGTGCGTGTCCCCGATGCCGAGGAACGGCCGGGCTTCCGCGCGCGGTGTGTAAATGCACGCGGCGGCCATGTGCGGCGTTTCGTCCAGAACCTCCACGCGCGCGTCCCCGCTGATTTTCTGAAGCGCGGAGGCCAGCGCTTTCGGGTTGCGGGTGATCAGCGCGCCCGTCGCGTCCGCCGCATACTCGCGCGTGCGGGAAATCGCGAAGAAAATCAGCGGCGCGATGATGACATTGAAAACAATCAGCGTCAGCCACGCGATGAGCAGGATGGCCTGCGCGCCGCCTTTGTCCTTGTCGCCGCCGCGGGAGCGGTGCGCGCCGTAAAAAAACGACCGGCCCAGCATGTCCGCCAGCATGCCGCAGATGCTCAAGCCGACGAGGACGACCATGTTCAGGCGCACGTCGCGGTTGCCGATGTGCGCGATTTCGTGGGCGATGACGCCTTCCAGCTCCAGCGGCGTCAGCTTCTTGACCAGCCCCGTGGTCAGCGTGACGGACGATGTCTTCGGCGCGTATCCCGCCGCGAACGCGTTCAGCGATTCGTCGTCGATCAGGTAGATTTTCGGCGTCGGCAGACCGGCGGCCAGCGCGACATTCTCCACGGCGCGGATGATCTGCCTATGCGCGGGCGTTTCGGGGGTCAGCGGCGCCGCATGCGCGAGGGACAGCATGATTTTGTCGCCGAAAAACAACGCCGCCAGCATCCATATCAGCGCGGCGACGGCCAGGCCCGGCGCGACCATCCGCAGCGCGGTCAGGCTGGACTGCCACGCGCTTGAAAGCAGCGTGCCGGCGGGCGTCGTTTCCGGCGCCGAGAACAAAAAGAAAACAAAGGCCAGCCCGACGAACAGCGCGCTCAATGCGATCGGAAACAGCGCGACCAGCAGCGCCGTCTTCGCATTGTTCTTGTAAATATGGTCATAAGCCGTGACGGGAACGGACATCAGTCAAATTTCACCTTCGGCGCCTTCTTGACGGCCGCCTTTTCGCCCTCTTCCAGCTCGAAGAACGGCTCGGTCTTGAATCCGAAGCCGCCGGCCACCAGGTTGCTCGGGAACACCTGTATCCTGGTGTTCAGGGCCAGGACCATCGTGTTGTAGAACTGGCGGCTGGCCTGGATTTTCGTCTCCGTGTCGGACAATTCGCGCTGCAATTCGACGAAGTTTTCGTTGGCTTTCAGCTGCGGGTAGTTTTCGGACAGCGCGAAAATGGATTTCAACGTGCTGGACAGCGCGTTTTCCTGCTGCTCCTTCTGGGTCGACAGCCCTTTGGTCGCCATCGCCATATTGCGCGCCTGAACCACTTTTTCCAACGTGCTTTTCTCGTGCTTCGCATAGCCCTTGACGACCTCGATCAGGTTCGGGATCAGGTCGTAGCGGCGCTTCAGCTGGGTGTCGACCGTGCTCCAAGCCTCACGGACGCGCTGGCGCGCCTGAACCAGCCCGTTGTAAATCGCAATCAGAATCAGACACAGCGCGGCGACAACGCCAATCACATACCACATGAAAACCTCCTTTTGCTTGACAAGTGATGCGGAACGCTTTAACATTAACACGATTTCTGTTGAATGACAACTAAAAAAGGAAAAAAAGAACATGCACCCGTGGCACGACGTCGGCGATCACCCGGACAACCCGCGCCTCGTCAACGCGATCATCGAAGTCCCCAAATGGTCGCAGATCAAATACGAGCTGGACAAGGAAAGCGGCCTGATGCTCGTTGACCGGATTCTATACAGCGCCGTGCACTACCCGGCCAATTACGGCTTCATCCCGCGGACGTATTGCGACGACAACGACCCGCTGGATGTTTTGGTGCTGGGGCAGGAGGCCGTCGCGCCGCTGTGCATCGTGCGCGCGCGGCCGATCGGCGCGATGCAGATGACCGACGGCGGCGAGGCGGACGACAAGATCATCGCCGTCCATGCGGACGATCCCGAATACGCGCACTACACCCACATCGAGGAGCTGCCGCCGCACGTGCTGAAAACGGTGCAGCGGTTTTTCGAGGACTACAAGGTCTTGGAGCAGAAGCAGGTCAACATCAGGTCTTTCCTAGGCCCAGACGACGCGCGCCGCATCATCCGGGAGGCGCAGGAAAACTACATCCGGCACGAGGAAAGGCTGCGGCATGGCTCGAAAGATTGAAGGCTTGGCGGAACTGCCGAAACGGATCGACACCCTGTTCCTGGACATGTTCGGGACGCTGTGGAGCGGGCTGGACATCTACCCGGGCGCCGCGGAGCGCTGCGCCGCGCTGCGCGCGCAGGGCCGGCGGATCTACGTGCTGACGAACGCGACGACGGTCGGGTGGAAGCTGAACAAGAAATTCGCGGACAGGGGGCTGATCAAGGGCGCGCATTACGACGATGTCGTCTGCTCGGGCGACTGCCTCCACCGGAAAATCGCCGCGGGTTTTTTCGAGGCGTTCTCCGGCAAGGCGGACTACCGGTTCTACATCATCGGCCGCGACAATCCCTACCTGTTCGAATCCGTGCTGGGGCGCCAGACGCGCGTCCTCGCCGAGGCCGATTTCGTCTATGTCGGCGCGCTGGACCTGGACCATCGGCCGGCGACGGCGCTGGACGCGTTTCGGGCGGATATGGACGCGTGCGTCGCGCGCGGGATGAAAATCGTCTGCGCCAATCCGGATTATTTCGCCTTCGTCGGGGATGTGAAGGCCTACGCGCCCGGATCCGTCGCGCAGGAGCTGGCGGAGCGGGGGCTGTCCGTCGCGTGGATCGGCAAGCCGTATCCGGATATTTACGCATACGCGCTGCGGTTCGCCCGTGCTCCGGCCTCCCGGTGCGCGATGGTCGGCGACACGCTGCGCACGGACATCAAAGGCGGCGCGGACGCCGGCATGAAAACGATCCTGATCACCGGCACGGGCATGACGGCGGATGATGTCGGGCGGGGAAAAACGCTGCGGGAATGCTTCGCCGACGCCGGCGCGACGCCCGATTATCTGCTAGAAAAAGTTTGAGCCGACGGCTTCGGATACCGAGGAATACCCCTGCTTTTTGATCAGCCGGGCCAGATCGCGGTTGATGGTGCGCGCCGCGGCGGGGCCGTTGAAGATGACGGCCGTGTCCGCCTGGACGAGCGTCGCGCCCGCCTTGATCAGGTCCAGCGCGTCCTGCCCCGACGACACGCCGCCGCACCCGATGATGGGG
>JAQVGI010000022.1:639-18306 GCA_028696805.1 Alphaproteobacteria bacterium | reverse complement strand
ATGGTTTCCGAAACGCCGGACTCGTCCCCCAGCAGCGCCGCCGCCGTCGACAGGGATTCCAGAATCTTCTCCCCGTTCATCAGCGCCGCGCGCCGCGCCGCCAGCGTTTCCTCCTCGCCCTTCTGCGGGTTCAGCTTTTCCAAATCGGCGATCGACGCGCGCAGGAAATCCTCCTCGCGCTTGCTCTGCTCGAACGAAGCCGCGGCCGCCGCGCGCGCCGCTTTCCTATCCTGCCACTCCTGGAACAGGCGGGCGCACTCGGACACCGGCCGCCCCAATCCGCCATACAGGTCCAGCACCGACAGATGCGTCGCGGGATTCATCAGCGCGTAGGACGAAAACTGCCCGTGAATCTCCGCCAGGCAGTCGCCCAGCGCTTTCAGGAACCCGACGCTGACCGGCGCGTCGTTGACAAAAGCCCTGCCGCGTCCGTCCGCCCTGATCGTCCGGCGCAGGATGATATCGCCGGCCTCGTCCATGCCGTGCGCGGCCAGCACGGCCCGCGCCGGATGATCCGCCGGCACCGAAAAGCACGCCGTCACGGCGGCCTCGGCCTGCCCGTGCCGCACCAGCGCGCTGTCGCCGCGCGCCCCCAACGCCAGCGCAAGCGCGTCCAGCAGAATCGACTTGCCCGCGCCCGTCTCGCCGGTCAGCACCGTCAGCCCCGCGTCGAAATCCAGCGACAGCGCGTCGATCAGCACCACATTCTTTATCGTCAGGGAGGCCAGCATCTATTTCGCCTTTTTCACATCCTTCATCAAAGCCTGCGTCCATTCGGATTTCGGGAAACGCTCGGCCATCCGCTTCATCGTTTTCTCGGCCATGTCCACCATCCCCAGCGCCGCGTAGGACACGCCCATCCGATACATCGCCTCGGGAACCTGGTTCGTTCCGGGATAGCCCTCGACGACCGCCTGGAACCGGTTGAGCGCCGGCATGTAATCGCAGCGGCGCAGGTAATACCGTCCGACGGCCATCTCCTGCCCCGCCATGCAATCGTAAGCCGCCGCCAGCTTCGCGCGCGCATCGGCCGCGTAGATCGCGTTCGGATGCCGCGCCAGCATTTCCTCGAATGTCGCGACGGCCTGCTCGGTCATCTTCTGCTCGCGCGCGGCGTCGGACATCTGCTCGTAGAAGCACAGGCCTTTCAGGTAATAGGCATACGGCGTGTTCCGGTTGCCGGGGTGCAGCTGGATGAACCGGTCCAGCGCCAGCACCGCATCGTCATACGCGTTGCGCTTGTAAAAGGAATACGCCGACATGATGGACGCGCGCGCCGCCCATTCCGAATACGGGTGCGCTTTTTCAACCTCGTCGAAGTATTCGGCGGCCTTTTCGTAGTCCGTTTTTTTGAAATAGGCCTGCGCGGCCGCATACAGCTTTTCCGGCGGCATTTCCGACCGGTTTTCGGGCGCGCCGGCGCATCCGGACAAAACGCACGCCAACGCGACGCAGACGATTTTTGAACTGATTTTCATGACACCTCTCCTGACTGGCGTCAGATTACCAAATAATCGCGAAAAATACAACCGAAAAACATTTCCGTCTTGTCTTTTCGCGCGCCGGATGTTATACGGATAGGAAAAAGGGGGGAACATGCCGACGCCGACACGCAACAAAGCCGTCATCGACTGGGTGCGGGACATCGCCGCGCTGACGCGGCCGGACGCCGTCCACTGGTGCGACGGATCGGCGGCGGAATACAAGGAAATCTGCGCCCGGCTGGTCGCCGCCGGCACGTTCGTCCCGCTGAACCCCCGCAAGCGCCCGAACAGCTTCCTGGCGCGCAGCAACCCGCAGGATGTCGCGCGCGTCGAATCGCGCACATTCATCTGCTGCGCTCACGCAATCGATGCCGGCCCGACGAACAACTGAGCGGATCCGAAAAAGATGCGCGCCACGCTGGACAAATTGTTCAAGGGCTGCATGCGCGGGCGCACGCTGTATGTCGTTCCGTTCTCGATGGGGCCGCTGGGGTCGCCGATCGCGCGCATCGGGATAGAGCTGACCGATTCGCCGTATGTCGCCGCCAGCATGCGGATCATGACGCGCATGGGCAAGGCCGTCTGGAAAGCGCTGGGCGACGGCCCGTTCGTCAAGTGCCTGCATTCCGTCGGCGCGCCGCTGGCCAAAGGACAACGGGACATTCCGTGGCCGTGCAACCCCGGCAATGTCTACATCACGCATTTCCCCGAAACGCGCGAGATCATCTCGTTCGGATCGGGATACGGCGGCAACGCACTGCTCGGCAAGAAGTGCCTGGCGCTGCGCCTCGCCTCCGCGATGGCGCGCGACGAGGGATGGCTGGCCGAGCACATGCTGATCGTCGGTCTGACGCATAAAAAGACGCAGCGCACCTCCTATCTGGCGGCGGCGTTCCCGTCCGCGTGCGGCAAGACGAACATGGCGATGCTGATTCCGCCGAAGGCGATGTCCGGCTGGCGCGTGTCCACGATCGGCGACGACATCGCGTGGATCAAGCCGGGCGCAGACGGGCGGCTGTATGCGATCAACCCCGAGGCGGGCTTTTTCGGCGTCGCCCCGGGCACAAGCGTCAAGACGAACAAGAACGCGCTGGCCAGCTGCCGCGCGAACGCGATCTTCACGAACGTCGCGCTGACGGACGACGGCGACGTGTGGTGGGAGGGGCTGACCGACGCGCCGCCCAAGCACTTGATAGATTGGCAGGGAAACGACTGGACGCCGGCCTCCGGCATGCCGGCGGCGCATCCGAACGCGCGCTTCACCGCGCCGGCCGCGCAATGCCCGAGCATCGACAAGAATTGGGACAATCCGGCGGGCGTGCCGATCGACGCCTTCGTCTTCGGCGGGCGGCTGGCGACGAACGCGCCGCTGGCGTATCAGGCGTTCGACTGGGCGCACGGGGTTTTCCTGGGCGCCACGATGGGCAGCGAGATAACGGCCGCGGCCGCCGACCTGAAAGCCGGCGACATCCGCCGCGACCCGATGGCGATGCTGCCGTTCTGCGGTTACAACATGGGGCGGTATTGGGAGCACTGGCTGAACATGGGCGCGCGCCTGGCGCATCCGCCGGGCATTTTCCGCGTGAACTGGTTCCGCAAGAAAGACGGCAAATTCCTGTGGCCGGGGTTCGGCGAGAACATGCGCGTGCTGGAATGGATCGTCGGGCGCGTCCGGCACACGGCGGCCACGGTTGCCTCTCCGTTCGGCTGGACGCCCGGCCGGGAGGATCTGACCCTGACGGGCCTGGCATTGTCCGAGGCGGATTTCCACGAATTGATGCGCATCGACCGGGCGCTCGCGCTTAAAGACGCGGCGGCGCAGCGGGCGTATTTCGATCCGTTCCGCCGGCAGAAAACCCTGCCGCCCGAGTTCGACGCCGAGCTGACATTGCTGGAACAGCGGCTGAAACGCGGCTGATTATTTTTCCCCTTGACAGCTGGCCGCCTTTCTGCTATACTGCGGACATTCCAAACAAAGGCTGACTTTCAGGTCTCCACGGAGATACGTCCATCGGCGCGGGTGCGCTCATCGGGCGAAAGTCGTCTTTGCACGGGCATGGAGAAACGATGTTCAACACGCTGGCGCAAAAATTATCGGCTGTCTTCGACAAGCTGGCCAACCGCGGGATTCTGACGGAATCGGCCGTCGACGAATCGCTGCGCGCGATCAAAGTCGCGCTGCTGGAAGCGGATGTCGCTCTGCCCGTCGTCAAAACGTTCATCCAAAACATGCGCGACCAGGTCGTCGGCGAAAAGGTCGTCAAGGCCGTGTCGCCGTCCCAGATGGTCGTCAAGCTGGTCCATGACGAGCTGGTCAAGACGCTCGGCGACTCGCGCGCGCTGAACCTGGCGCCGCGGCGGCAAAATGTGATTTTAATGCTGGGGCTGCAAGGCTCCGGCAAGACGACGACATCCGCCAAGCTGGCGCTGCGGCTGCAAAAATCCGGCGCGAAAGTGCTGCTGGCCAGCCTGGACACCTATCGCCCCGCGGCGCAGCAGCAGCTGGCCGAGCTCGGCGCGCAAAACGGCCTGGCCGTGCTGCCGATTGTCAAGGGCGAAAAACCGCTAGACATCGCGCGCCGCGCGCTGGACGAGGCGAAGCTAACCGCCGCCGACGCGCTGATTCTGGACACCGCCGGCCGGCTGCACATCGACGCGGAGATGATGGCCGAGCTGGCCGAAATCAAGCGTCTGTCCGATCCGGCCGAATCCCTGCTGGTCGCCGATGCGATGATGGGGCAGGACGCCGTGACGACCGCGCGGACATTCGCGGACGCAATCGGCCTGACCGGCATTATCCTGACGCGCGTCGACGGGGACGCCCGCGGCGGCGCGGCGCTGTCCATGCGCGCGCAGGCGGGGGTGCCGCTGCTGTTCCTGGGCGTCGGCGAAAAAGCGGACGCGCTGGAAGCCTTCGACGCCAAGCGCATCGCCGGCCGGATTCTGGGCATGGGCGACGTGGTCGGCCTGGTCGAAACCGCGATTGAAAAAGTCAATCAGGATGAAGCCCGGAAAACCGCCGAGCGGATGATGAGCGGCCGGTTCGACCTGAACGACCTGCTGTCCCAGATGCGGCAAATCAACAAGCTGGGCGACGTCAAGGGCCTGATGAAAATGATCCCGGGCATCGCCAAGTTCTCCGATCAGATCGACAAGGCCGACATTTCCAACAAAACCCTCCGCCGCCAGGAGGCCGTCATCCTGTCAATGACGCCGCGCGAGCGCAGGAATCCCGACATCATCAAGGCGTCGCGCAAGCTGCGCATCGCCGCGGGCGCCGGCGTGTCGGTGAACGATGTCAACCGGCTGCTGAAACACTACGAGCAGACGGCGGCAATGATGAAGCAATTCAAAAAAATGGGTCCGGCGGGCATGATGTCCCTGATGAAAAAAATGGGCGGCATGCCGGGCATGGATTCGTTGATGAATAACGACGCGCTGGCGTCGTTAAACCCCGAACTCACACTGAAAGGAAAAAAATAAAACATGTCAGTTCGCATACGTCTCTCGCGGGGCGGCGCCAAAAAGCGGCCGTTCCACAAAATCGTCGTCGCAGACAAACGTGATCCACGCGACGGCCGGTTCATCGAGGAAATCGGCTTTTACAACCCGCTGGTGCCGAAAGACGCCAAGGACGCCCTGCGCATCGATGCCGAGGCGGCCAAGAAATGGATCGCCCGCGGCGCCGAAGTCAGCGAGCGCGTTCAGAAATTGTTCGCCCTCGTCGGATTGATGGACAAGCCGGCCGTGCGCACGACGCCGAAAAAATCCGCGCCGAAAGCGAAGGCTCAGGAACGCGCGAAAGCCGCGGCCGAGAGAGCCGCTGCCGCCGCGGAAGCCGCCGCCCAGCCGGCCGAAACGCCCGCGGAAACACCCGCCGAACCGGCGCCCGCGCCGGAAGCTCCGGCCGAAACGCCCGCCGGGTAAGGATCATTCATGAGCCATCTGGTCTGCGTCGGTCAAATCGTCAAAGCACACGGGATCAAAGGTCTGGTCTGTATTCAGCCCTACCTGAACGATCCGGCGGGCCTTACCGCATTCGGCGCGCTGACGGACGAATCGGGACGGCGGATTTTCGAAATCGACGTCAGGGGACGCCGCGGGGACATTCTGCTCGCCGCGCTGCCCGGCATCGCGGACAAGACGGCCGCCGACGCGTTGAAAGGCACGAAGCTCTACGTTCACAAGGACAAGCTCCCGGCCCTGGCGGCGGACGAGTATTACCACCGCGACCTCGTGGGCCTGGCCGTCGTGCATCAAGGCAAACCTTTCGGCAGCGTCGCGCAGGTCGCCAACTACGGCGCCGGCGATATCCTGGACATCCGGCTGGCCTCCGGCAAGACAATCCCGTTTTTGTTTTCAAGGCAAACGTTCCCGGTCGTGGACATCGCCCGCAAGACAATCGAGATGGCCGGGCCGGACAACATGGAGGAGCTTGTCGATGAAAGTTAACATCCTGACGGCGTATCCCGACATGTTTCCGGGCAGCCTGGGGCACTCGCTGGCGGGCAAGGCGCTGGCCGACGGCAGATGGGAAATCCATGTGGCGAACCTGCGGAACTTCGCGACGGACGCCTACAAGTCGATCGACGACACGCCGTTCGGCGGCGGCGCCGGCATGGTGATGAAGCCCGACGTGGTCGACAACGCGCTGAAAGCCGTGCATAAGGCCGGGCCGATCTGCTACCTGTCGCCGCGCGGCGCCGTCTTCGACCAGGAAACGGCGCGGCAATGGGCCGAAACGCCCGAGATGACCTTCATCTGTGGCCGGTTCGAGGGCATGGACGAGCGGCTGTTCGCGAAATGGCCGATTCGGGAAATCAGCCTGGGGGACTTCGTGCTGTCGGGCGGGGAGCCGGCGCTTCTGGCGATGCTGGACGCGGCCGTGCGGCTGATACCCGCGGTGATGGGCAATCCCGTCTCGCTGGCCGAGGAGAGCTTCGCGTCCGGCCTGCTGGAATACCCGCACTACACCAAGCCGGCGGTTTGGGAAGGGATGGCCGTTCCGGACGTCCTGACCTCCGGGCATCATGAAAACATCCGCGCATGGCGGCGCGCGCAGGCGGAAGAAACAACCAAAACAAGACGACCAGACTTGTGGACAAAATATCTGGCGCAACACAACAAGAAAGGATAAACAATGACAAACTTAATCGATACGTTGAAACAAGAACAAGTGGCGAAGATGGACAAGAAAATCCCGGACTTCAAGGCCGGTGACACCCTCAAGGTGATGTACCGCATCCAGGAGGAATCCGGGTCGCGGCTGCAAGCCTACGAAGGCGTGTGTATCGCGCGCAAGAACAACGGCGCCGAATCGTCGTTCACCGTGCGCAAAATCTCGTTTGGGGAAGGCGTGGAGCGCGTGTTCCCGCTGCATTCGCCGAACGTGACCAGCATCGCGGTCGTGCGCCGCGGCAAAGTCCGCCGCAGCAAGCTGTATTACCTGCGGAGCCTGTTCGGCAAGGCCGCGCGCATCGCCGAGGACAAGGAAGGCCGGAAGGTGACGGACGCCGAATAGCGCCCAAAACCGGCCCAATCGAAAACCCCTCCCGAACCGGAAGGGGTTTTTGCTATGGCGTTCCGCCGCCGCGCCTACGGGGATTTGATTTCCTGATTCAATCCCTGCATGATGATCTGCGCGTTCGTTCCCGTCCAGGTCTTGCGGTTGCCATCCTTGACCAGCACGACGGACGGCATCGCCTGGACATTATACAGCTTGGACAGGTTTTCGCGCTGCGCGAGGATCGTTTTCTGCAAGTCCTTGTTCCCCAGGCAGGCGTCGATCTCCGCCTCCGCCAAGCCGGCCATCTTGGCATAGCCCGTGATGACGTCGCGCGCGTTCGGCGCGTTCATCCACTGCGTCTGCCCCGCATACATCGCGCTGACGAACGGCTCGTATTGTTCCGGCGCCATGCACCGCGCGATCATCGATCCGGCCATCGCCTTGCCGTCGCCGGGCATGTCCACCAGGACGATCTGCGCCCGGCCCGCCTCGGCGAATTTTTCTTTCAGCGCGGGCAGGACATTCCGGTGGAACAGGCCGCAGTGCGGGCACGAGAAAGACGAAAAGACATAGATTTTAACGGGGTTGTCCGCCCCGGCCGTGCGCAGCGCCTTCAAATCCGCGGCGGGATTCACGGCGGCGGCGGCCGACAACGCCCAAAACATCAGGCCGACAACAAAAATGATTTTATTCATAATACATCCTTTGCTAGGTTTCAGACATACCCCCAAAAAAACAAAAACACAAGGGGGAATCTTTGCAATTTCCGAACCCAATGTATCCCACTGCCGCAAAATGTCCCGACGCACTCCGTGATGCCACGCCGGCCGCGGCACGTTAAATATCCTGTTTGAATCCACCACGGCTCCAAAGCCATAGGGGCGTATGGACATCGATCGGCGACAATTTTTCATTCTCCAAAAGAAGTCGCCATTTATCCGCCAGAACATCCCTGCTTTTCAACTCGGATGCTTCCCGCGCTGTAATCACGCCCAATTTCACACTCGATTGGATCACATGCGTGTCCGGCGCAATCGTTATGAAATCACGATTCTTTAATTCGGCATCCGTGTATTGCTCGACGACATACAGCCAGTAATTCAAAATCTTCGATCCGCTCAAATACGGGAAATCTTTTTTATGCGCCGAAACATATCCTTTGATCAATTTGACATCGGCATCGTTTTCGATGAAAAGACTCCTTAAATCGCCGGACAGCCTGTGCATGATTGTCTTGGATATCGTTCGCCAAATCTGGGTATGCTTGTTAGGCTGCAAGGCGACCCTATGCTTGGAAAGAAACGCGCGCAGCTCGCCGTCCGATATCCGGACGACATGCGCCGGATCGAAAATGCACGATGTTTCCGGATCGTCGAACGACTTGCGCGCCGCCTCCCAAAGCTTGTAGGAATTCCTTTGGTAGTTCAGCGCCATCGGCAGCGTAAAATAGGCATAGTTTTCTTTGGAGTTTCTGGGAAGGTGCGGATGCGCGTCCTCGGGCATCGTTTCGCCGCCCAAAGCGCCGGCCCGATGGAGGGCCATCAGCTTATAAACTTTTTCTATAATGACTTTATCTTGCATGACCATATTCTTTGCAAAAAGCTTATCATGGATCATCGGCAAAAGCAACGCTCATCGCATCTGATCAAAAACAACCGCTTTGCGGGAAGTCGTCCGGTGTTTGAAAAACTGGTGCCGCTTGGGAGACTTGAACTTCCGGCCCACGCATTACGAATGCGTTGCTCTACCAACTGAGCTAAAGCGGCACACGGGCGCTATGATACACGAAATCCGTCCCGAAATCAAGCTTTTTTTCACGGGCCCGGTTATCGCCGGATTCACCGGCCGTCGACCTTGCCGAGGCGCGGCGCGGGTTTCGCGGGGGACAGCGCCGGGGGCCGGTTCGTCGGCGCCGGAAAATTGTTGTTGTATTCCACGCCGCAGGAAAAGCCGACAACAGGTTTTTGGATAAACGCCGAAAAATTCAATTTCACACCCATGCAGACCTCCTTTTCGCCTTAACCTAGCACACAACGCGCCGGATGTCAAGGCGTAAAAACAATCGGCGGAAAACCTTACTGATTCGCGGCCGGCTCGTCCAGAATCAGCACGCCGCCCTGCATGTCCGGCATCATCGTGCGCTTGATGATCCGACCGTCGGCCAGGTAGATGAAGCTCTCGCTCGGCCGCGCCAGCTGGGTGAACGCCGTGTATTGCTGCTGCTTGAACTGCGCGAAGTCGACGACGCGCGGCAGCAGGCCCGCCTCCTGCACGGCGTCCCAGAAATCGGCGAAGTTCGGATCGTCCGCGCGCCATTCCGGCGGCAGCTGCCACATCTTCAGGAAAGCCTCGCTCGCCTCGATCGCCTGCGTCGACGCGTCGAACAGCGCCGCCGCGCACGGCAGCGATCCGATCAGGCGCGTGTGCGTCGTGCGCGCCTGGTTCAGCAGGATGCGCAGGTGTTCCTCGACGGATTTGTCCTGGGCATACCGCAGCACCGCCGCGTGGGCGGCCGTCGTGAACGGCGCCTCCGTCCAGGCCGCGTCCGCATCGCCGTCGGGCGGCTGGTTGGTGAGGACGACCTTCTGGTGGTGGACGATTTCGGCCGGCATCGGCAGCGTTCGCCACGCGCCGACCAGCAGGTCGTTCATGTTCTCCTGATGCGCCAGCCGCTGCTGTTGCAGCAGCAGTTCCGCCGTCCACGCGGTCGTGTTCTTGAACCAGACGATCAGATACGGCGTCTGCGTCTGCCGGTGAACGAGAACGCTGCCCGACACCGAAAAATAAAAGCTGCCCGTGCAGTCCCGCGCGTCGCATTCGAACGGGCTCCGCGTTTCGGCCAGCTCCCGGACGCGGCGCTGCAACGCCTCCCGCGATTCGGGGGACAGCGCGGCCAGGACCTGCTCCCACTTGGCGGACGCGACCAGGTTCAGCAAAACGCACAGCCGCCGCGAGCAAAAATGCCCGCCCGTTTCCAGGTTCTCATAATAATACCCGTCCGGCGCGGTGAACAGCAGGTTGGCGATGTTGTTCTTGTGCTGGTTCGTGCGATACAGGTAGAAGGCGGCGAACCCGAATCCGGCCCCCAGCGCGCACACCAAAGCCCCCAAAATGGCGCAAGCGATCATCATGTTCTTTTCCGCACGGGCTTCCGGTAGGTCAGCGCCTCGATCATATGGTTCTTGCGCACGGCCTCGGACATATCCAGATCCGCGATGCTGCGCGCGACCCGGATCATCCGGTGATACCCGCGGCCGGACAGCATCAGCTCCTGCGCCACATCAATCAGGATATTTTTAGCCTCGTCGGTCAGGCGGGCCATCTCTTCCAACTCGACGCCGTCGGCCTGCGCGTTTTTCTGCGCGGTCCTACCCTTGAAGCGGTCTGCGGAAAACGCCAGCGCATTCCTGACGCGCGCCCGGACAACCGCAGAGGATTCCGCGCCGCGCACATGCCCCAGATCCCACGGCGACACCATCGGCACATCGACATGCAGGTCTATCCTGTCCAGCAGCGGGCCGGAGATTTTGGACTGGTACTCCTCGGCGCATTTCGGCGCGCGGGTGCATTCGTGCCCCGGCACGCCCAGGTAGCCGCATTTGCACGGGTTCATCGCCGCGACCAGCTGGAACCGCGCCGGATACGTGATATGCGAGTTGGCGCGCGCGACGGACACGACGCCCGTTTCAAGCGGCTGGCGCAGCGCTTCCAATGTCTGCCGCGCGAACTCGGGCAGCTCGTCCATGAACAGGATGCCGCCGTGGCTCAACGAGATTTCGCCGGGTTTCGCGCGCAAGCCGCCGCCGACCATCGCCGGCGTCGATGCGGAATGATGCGGCGACCGGAACGGCGGCGTGGTGATGAGCTGGCTTTCCTTCAACAGGCCCGCGACGGAATGGATTTTGCTGATTTCCAGGATGTCCGCGGACGAAAGCGGCGGCATCAGCGACGGCATGCGGCTGGCCAGCATCGATTTCCCCGACCCCGGCGGCCCGACCATCAGGATGTTGTGCCCGCCGACGACGGCGATTTCCAACGCGCGCTTCGCGCTTTCCTGGCCCTTGATGTCCTGCAAATCCAGCAGCGGAATCGCCGCTTCGTTCTTGACGGGGACGGGCGGCGGCAGCATCTGCTTCCCCTTGAAATGGTTCAGCAGCTCCAACACGTTCCGCGGCGCCAGAATCGTTCCGTTGCCGGACCACAGCGCCTCGCCGCCCTGTTCGGCCGGGCAGACGAATCCCATGTCGTTCCGGACGGACGCGACGGAGGCCGGCAGAATGCCCGACACCGGCCGGATGGAGCCGTCGAGGCTCAACTCGCCCATCATCATGAAGCCCAGCGGCGCCTCCGCCGGAACGATGCCCATCGCGGCGATCAGCGCCATCACGATCGGCAGGTCGTAGTGCGTGCCCTCCTTGACGACATCCGCGGGCGCCAGGTTCACCGTGATGTGCGCGGCGGGCAGCGCGAGCCCCATCGAATGCAGCGCGGCGCGGACGCGCTCGCGGCTTTCGGCGATCGCCTTGTCCGCCAAACCCA
Source organism: Alphaproteobacteria bacterium (assembly GCA_028696805.1). Classification (GTDB taxonomy): domain Bacteria; phylum Pseudomonadota; class Alphaproteobacteria; order CAAHEQ01; family UBA3637; genus JAQVGI01. Next base: position 6,777 of record JAQVGI010000022.1, on the reverse strand, counting down.
CGATCGCGAAAGACGGCAGGCCGCTGGAAATCTGAACCTCAATGCTGATTTTCAAAACGTCTATGCCGTTGAAAGCGACCGAGTGCGTGCACGCTAACATCTACCACCGCGGGATATTGTTGTTGTCGCGCCACGACGCGTCGGGGTAGTCAGACGGGCTGCTCACCTCTTTCGCGCCGGCGGCATACGGCGCGTGCGACAGCGGGACATATCCCTGCTGCTCATAGGACGCAACGCAGTCCGCATCCGCCATGCCGCACCGCACCAGGCGGCGGGTCGAGGGATGCTGCAGGATCACGGGCGCCTGTTCGGAAGCGGGCTGGACGATCGGCTGGGCGACGACGACGGGCTGGTATTGCAGTGCCCCGCCGCCAGACGGCTGCTGCACATACGTCAGGGCCGGCGCATAGTCCCACCCGGACGGCTGCTGCGCGTAATACAGCTCGGGGTTCTGCCAATACGCCGGCTGCGGCGCATAGACCGGCATCTGCGCGTAGGCCGGCTGCGCCGGCGCGCCCGCGGCGGACGGATACGCATACGGGGAGACCTGCGGGGACGATCGCTCGTCGACGCCGCTTTCAAAATCCACCACGCACCCGGTCAGTCCCAGCAGCAGGAAAAAGGCATATTTTTTCATCACATCACCTCGATGGTCGCTTCTGGTGGCAAGTATAGGTTAAAAAAAAAGAAAAGGAAAGCCTTTTTTTGCTCCCAATCTTCTTTTTTATCAATGACAAAAATATGAAACATCGGCCGGGCGTTTGCTATTTCGAAAAACATGTGATATAGTGGGCGCAACTCAAAAAAAAGGAGCCCGCAAGCATGCTGCGTTTCATCCAAGACACAAAATTCGCCCCGCTGTGGCTGTCCGGTTTCATCGCGTTCATAAACGACGGCTTCCTGCGGACGGCGTTCATTTTCTTCATGACATACCAGGTCGCCTCGTTTCCGATGACGTTCATGATTTCGGCGGTGATGCTCTACATCATCGGATACCTGGCCGGCACGCTGTTCATCGGGCAGATCGCCGACAAGTTCTCCAAGGCCGGAATCCTGAAAGGCATCCGTGTGTCGGAAGTGCTGCTGATGCTGCTGGTCAGCCTCGCGGTCCTCTGGGACAGCCGAGCCGCGATGATCCTGGTCGTCGCCGTCATGGGCGTCGTGAACGCCGGATCGCGCGTCTGCCATTACGCGCTGATTCCGGCATTGCTGCCCACCGTCCAGGAATGGAACGGCGCGAACGCCTTCATGAAATTGCTGATGGTCGTCGGATCCGGCCTGGCCGCCCTGGCCGCGCTGCTGGCCGTCAAGCTCGACATTCCGCACCTCGGCCTGCTGTGGGCGGGCCTTGCGCTGGCCGTCGGCGCGCTGATCATCGCATGGTTCATTCCGCCGCTGAAAGCCGGAGATCCGGCCCTGGCCGTCTCCAAGAACCCGATGCGCGCGCTGAAAGTCATATCGGACACCCTGCGCCACCAGTTCGACGACTGGTCGTATCTGGTCGGCATCGCGTGGTTTTGGGTCCTGACGGCCGTCGTCGTCCTGTTTTCGGCGGAATACGGGCGCGACATCCTGAAAATACGCTGGTCGACGATCACCTTCTACTGCTCGGGGATTTTCACGGGCGGGTTCCTGCTGGGAACGATCCTGTATTGGTTCCTGTCGCGCAGGCGCGCGGTCGGCTCCTACACGGCGCTGGTCGGGCTGCTGATGTCCGGCGCGCTGCTGGATCTGATTTTCGCGGGCGGCGCGCTGACGGGCGTCGACACAACCAAAGGGCTGACCGTCTTCCAGGTCTTGACGCGGGACGCGACCTATTGGCGCATCTTCATCGACATCCTGCTGCTGGGCCTGCTGTCCCCGATCTACATCACGCCGTTCTACACGTTGATCCAGCAGAAAACGAAGCCCGCGCTGATGGGGCGCATGTGGGCGTTCAGCAGCCTGGTCAACGCGTCCGCGCTGACCGCCGCGGTCATCATCATCGCCTGCCTGCGGCTGCTGTTCGTATCGCCGGAAACGATTTTGATTCTTTTCGCCGTCGGCCACATTCTGGTATCCCTGTATTTCGTGCGGCTGCTGCCGGTCGCGACGCGGCGCTTCCTGTTCAAGAAAGCCTTCAAGTTCCTGTTCAATGCCAAAATATCCGGATTGGACAACCTGGAAAAAGCCGGGCCGCGCGCGCTGATCGTCACGAACCACGCGTCGTATCTGGACGTGCTGCTGATCTCCGCGTTCGTCAGCCGGAAAATCGTCTTCGCGATCAACGAGAACCTGCTGGACAGGCCGCTGGTCAAGTTCATCACCAGCCTGGTCGACGTCCGGCCGCTGGATCCGCACAGCCCCTTCGCCGTCAAGGCGATGGTCGGCGAGCTCCGCCAGGATCAGCTGTGCATGATTTTCACCGAAAGCATCGTCGACAACTCGCTGTCGCTGCGCATGAAGACATACGAGGGGCCGGCGCTGATGGCTCTGAAAGCGGACGCGCCGATCGTCCCGATACGCATCGACGGCGCGCGGTTCACCTGGTTTTCGCGCGTGACCGGCAACATCGCGGACTTCCGCTTTTTCCCGGACATCGCGCTGCATGTGCAGGAGCCGGTGCGGCTGCGCGTTCCGGACGGCGTCACCACCCGCGTCGAGCGCGAGGAATCCAGCTCGCAGCTGTATAACATCATCTCCCGCCTGGAATACGAAACCGCCGAGAAGGACGCGCCGCTGTTTGAAATGATCATCCGCGCGATGCGGATGCGCGGCCGGTTCCACCATATGCTGGAAGACACCGAGCGCAAGCCGGTCACGTTCCTGGCGCTGTTCATGAAATCGTTCATCCTGGGGCGCCTGATGAACCGCGCGCTGGGGAAAGAGCGGCGCGTCGGCGTGCTGATGCCGACATCGAACGCCGGCGTGCTCACATTTTTGGGATTGCAGGCGTTCGGCAAAGAGCCCGCGATGATCAACTTTTCCTCCGGCGCGACGCAGGTCGTTTCCTGCTGCAAGACGATCGGGCTGAAGACCATCATCACCGCGAAGAAAGTCGTGCTGCTGGCCAAGCTGGAAGAATTGATCGCGGCGATCGAGGCCGCCGGCGTCAAGGTTGTTTATCTGGAAGATCTGCGCGGCACGCTGACGCTGGCGGACAAATTGTTCGGCATCATCGGCGCGTTCTTTCCGAAATGGGCGTATCACAAGACCTCCGGCGGATTCGTCGATGCCGACGACCCGGCCATCATCCTATTCACATCCGGCTCCGAAGGGCTGCCCAAGGCGGTGTTCCTGTCCCACCGCAACATCCTGGTCAACAAGGCGCAGCTGGTCGCGCGCGTGGATTTCCGGCCGACGGACATTTTCCTGAACTGCCTGCCCATCTTCCATTCGTTCGGCATGTGCGGCGGCACGTTGTGCCCGCTGACGATGGGCATCAAGATTTTCCTGTATCCGACGCCGCTGCATTACCGCGTGATCCCCGAGATCGCCGCGTCGTGCAAGGCGACGGTCTTCTTCGGCACCGACACGTTCGTCGCGAACTACGCGAAGTGCGCGAATCCGTATGACTTCAACAGCGTGCGCGTGCTGGCCGTCGGCGCCGAGAAGCTGAAAGACGAAACGCGCAGGATCTGGCTGGAAAAATTCGGCGTGCGGATCCTGGAAGGCTACGGCGCGACGGAGTGCGCGCCGTTCATTTCGTGCAACACGTTCCTGCACGCGCGCAACGGATCGACCGGCAAGCTGATGCCCGGCATGGAATGCAAATTGAAAGCCGTCGACGGCATCAAGGAGGGCCAGGAGCTGTGGGTCAAGGGCGGCAATGTCATGCTGGGCTACATGCGGCCGGCCAAGCCGCTGGTGCTGGAGCCGCCGGCGGCCGGCTGGTATGACACCGGCGACATCGTGGACATCGACGACGAAGGCTATATTTTCATCAAGGGCCGGTGCAAGCGCTTCGCGAAGGTCGGCGGCGAAATGGTATCGCTGCTGGCGATCGAGCAGGTCGTCGACAAGGCCTGGCCGGGGTTCGTCTCCGGCGCGGTCAACATTCCGGACGCCAAAAAGGGCGAGCAGATTATTCTCATCACGAACTGCCCGGACATCGCGCGCGAAAGCCTCGTCAAAGCGTTCAAGGCCGCGGATTTCCCCGAAATCGGCCTCCCGTCGCGGATCATCGTGACGGACGCGCCGCCGCTGCTGGGCACGGGCAAGTTCGATTACCAGGCGGCCAAGGACATGGCTCTGAACGCAGCGGAAAAGGAGTAGACGCATGACACGAACCATCGGCATCATCGGCAGCGGCGCCTGTGGGACGGCCCTGGCGATGACGGCGGCCAAAGCGGGCAACAATGTCCTGATGTGGGCGCGCGAGGCGGACATCGTCGCCGACATCAACACGCGGCACGCCAACGCGTATCTGCCGTCCGCGCGGATTCCGGACGCCGTCCGGGCGACGACGGACATCGGCGCGGTGATCGCCGCGGCGGACATCGCGCTGCTGGTCGCGCCGGCGCAGTTCACGCGGCCGGTGTTGGAGCAGGCCAAAGGCTTCTGGCGCGCGGATCTGCCGCTGGTCTTATGCGCCAAGGGCATCGAGCTGAACACCGGCCTGCTGCTCAGCGAAGTCGCGCGGCAGGTGCTGCCGAAAGCGAAAATCGCCGTGCTGTCCGGGCCGGGCTTCGCCGAAGAAGTCGCGCATGAAAAGCCGACCGCCGTCACGATTGCGGCGGCCAAGCGCGCGCTGGCGGACGACATCTGCCGCGCGATGCAGGCGCCGTATTTCCGGCCGTATGCGTCGACGGACATCATTACGCCCCAGGTCTGCGGCGCGATTAAGAATGTGCTGGCGATTGCCGCCGGATTGTCGGACAGCCGCGGATTCGGCGACAACGGCCGCGCCGCGCTCATCACGCGCGGATTGGTCGAGATGGCGCGCTTCGCGGTCGCGCTCGGGGGCCGCGCGGGCTCCGTTCTGGGGCTGTCGGGCGTCGGGGATCTGATCCTGACGGCGAACAGCAGGCAGTCGCGCAACTACTCGTGCGGCGCCAGCCTGGGGCAGAACAAAAGCATCAAGGATGTGCTGGGGTGCGCCGCCTGCAAGACCGTCGAGGGCATACCGACCGCAGCCGCCGTTTTGAAGCGCGCCGCGGCGATGCGTGTCGAAATGCCGATTTGCGCGGCCGTCCACGACATCCTGTCCGAGAAAAAAAGCGTCGACGAGGCGATGCAGGATCTGTTCACGCGGCCTTTGAAGTCCGAGGAATAGCGCGGATGCGATAAAAATCAACCGATTTCAAACAGAAATTCAGCGTTTATGCGCACGCCCTTCAATAAGATGTCTGATGTTTCCCGAAGCCAGCACATGAGTTCTCAATATCTCCTTGACGGAGGAAGATGTATCCCTATCCTTCATTTCATTTGGAGAAAGATAAGCGTACTCCAAGCATTTATCCGATTCAAGCAGCCGAAGATCATTAAGGTCAGCAGTCGCCGTAAAAAAGAACCCTTCCCGCGCACCAAAAGAAAACTCAATCGGTGCATGGTGTATCAGTTTCAAATCTTTTGCCTCAAGGTTTGTTTCTTCTTTCAATTCCCTTGCAGCGGCGGCTTCGACAGCTTCTCCTTCTTCTACTTGACCGCCTGGAAAATTCCATTTGTCATGCTCTGCAATCCCTTCTCTTATTTCACGGGTAAGCAAATATTTGCCAGGCTGCGCTTCGATAATGATACGGACGAATTTTTTCATTTATTTGCTCCCAAAATTCGAAATAGGCTCCAAACAATCGATTCTCAAAAATTGTACGCCCGAACTCGCTTAAATGCAAGGCAAGATTCGTTTTCACGCCGCAAACCGGCCTAGTGCGCACAATGGCGGATGGGGCGAGGTTGTTTTTCGGCTCCGCTCGAAAAATCCCTCACATGCGTTCGGGACCGCCTCCGGCGTCCGCTGCGCGCCCGAACTCTGCTCGTCCGCATCTCACGCCCGCCGCCTATTAAAAACACCCCTGCGCGGGGTGTTTCGTCAATGGCGGATGGGGCGAGGTTGTTTTTCGGCTCCGCTCGAAAAATCCCTCACATGCGTTCGGGACCGCCTCCGGCGTCCGCTGCGCGCCCGAACTCTGCTCGTCCGCATCTCACGCCCGCCGCCTA
>JAQVGI010000022.1:0-539 GCA_028696805.1 Alphaproteobacteria bacterium | reverse complement strand
TTAAAAACACCCCTGCGCGGGGTGTTTCGTCAATGGCGGATGGGGCGAGATTGTTTTTCGGCTTCGCACGAAAAATCCCTCACATGCGTTCGGGACCGCCTCCGGCGTCCGCTGCGCGCCCGAACTCTGCTCGTCCGCATCTCACGCCCGCCGCCTATTAAAAACACCCCTGCGCGGGGTGTTTCATCAATGGCGGATGGGGCGAGATTCGAACTCGCGTTAGGGTTTCCCCTAAACACACTTTCCAGGCGTGCGCCTTCAACCACTCGGCCACCCATCCTTACCTTTTTCGCCGGCATCGGGTTCGAGCACCCCGGCGTGCGCCCTGTAAAAATCAACCGACGTTGATTTTTATCCCTTCGCAAGGCTCGGGACCGCCTCCGGCGTCTCTCGGATGCCGTCGCATCCTCGCCAACCACTCGGCCACCCATCCTTACCTTTTTCGCCGGCATCGGGTTCGAGCACCCCGGCGTGCGCCCTGTAAAAATCAACCGACGTTGATTTTTATCCCTTCGCAAGGCTCGGGACCGCCTCCGGCG
>JAQVGI010000021.1 GCA_028696805.1 Alphaproteobacteria bacterium | reverse complement strand
CCTTGCGCAGTGCCGTTTCATATGCCGCGCGCGCCTTTTTCGGATCCTTGTCATTCAGCTTCAAAACGGGCTCAATCGTCGGCTTCAACCCCAGCTGGGCGGCGGCGATTTGAACGATTTTCTTATCCGGCGCGACGGACGTCTTTCCGAAATACCCCAGCACCAGCTTGCCGTATCCCTCGGCGATTTTTTTCCACGGCCCCTCCATCACATTGTTGAAAGCCTGCTGGAAATAAAATTGCGACACCGGCGTGACGGATGTGCCGAAGCCGCCCTTGCGCACGACCTCCTCCATCGCCAGAATCAGCTCGGGATACCTGTGCATCAGGTTGTTGTCGCGCAGCATCTGGGTATTCGCGGTCAGCGCGCCGCCCGGCATCGGCGACCACGGGATCATCGGCTCGACCTGCTTGGATTCCGGCGGGACGAAGTATTTGGCCATCGCATCCTTGAACACGGATTCCAGCGCCATGATCTTGTCGATGTCGCAGTCCAGCTCGAAATCCGACCCGCGCAGCGCGTGCCACATCGTCGCGACATCCGGCTGGCACGTGCCGCCGGACACGGGCGCCAGCGACAAATCCACCATATCCGCGCCGGCCTCGATGGCGGCCAGATACCCGGACAGCCCGACGCCGGCCGTTTCGTGCGAGTGAAACACGATCGTCATCCGCGGGCCCAGCAGCTTGCGCGCGCGGCGGATCGTTTCGTAAATCGTCGCCGGAACCGAGGTGCCCGACGCGTCCTTGAAGCAGACGGAATCGAACGGAATCCCGGCCTTGATGAATTTTTTCAGCGCATCGATGTAGAACGCCGGCGTGTGCGCGCCGATCGCCCCGGGCGGCAGCGCCATCATCGCGACGCACAGCTGGTGCTTCAGGCCGGCTTTCTTGATGCACTTGGCGCTGTAAATCAGGTTGTCGGGGTCGTTCAGCGCGTCGAAATTGCGTATCGTCGTCACGCCGTGCTTCTTGAACAATTCGGCGTGCAGCGCGATCATCTCGGAGCTCTGCGAATCCAGCGCCACGACGTTCACCCCGCGCGCCAGCGTCTGCAGGTTGACCGCCGGCCCGCACGCGCGGCGGAACGCATCCATCACATCGAACGCGTTTTCGTTGTTGTAGAAGAACGCCGATTGGAACGCCGCGCCGCCGCCCGACTCGATGTGCGTCAGGCCGGCTTTCACGGCCTCGGCGACGACGGGCAGGTAATCTTTGGACAGCACGCGCGACCCGTAGACGGACTGAAACCCGTCCCGGAACGCCGTGCACATGAACTTGATTTTTTTCTTCGTCATTCGCCCCCCCTCCGCGCGCAGGCGATCGCCGCGGAGATTTTTTCCAGGCGCGCGTCGCCGCCGGCCGCCGCAATCTCGACGATGTGCAGCACGAAAATCAATAGAATCAATAAAACGAAAACGCCCCCCATGCCCAGCGCCGTAATCACAACCGCTTCCGACATCCGACTCCCCCTTTGCTTGGTTCAGGATAAAGGCTCTTTTTCGTCTTTTCAAGTTTTTTATTGCGGCGGCGCCGAAAAAATGATATTCTGCCTTCAAAAGAAAGGAACAAAATGGATATTCGGGAAAAAACAATCTTGACGGGCGTCAAACCGACCGGGCGGCTGCACATCGGCAATTATGTCGGCGCCATCCGGCCCGCGATCGACATGGGGCATGAAATCAATAAAAAGGGCGGCACCCATGTGATGTTCATCGCGGATTACCATTCGCTGAACTTCCTGAAAGACCCCGCGGCGCTGGCCCAAGCCATCCGCGAAATCGCCTGCGTGTATCTAGCGGGCGGGCTGGACCCGGGCAAATCCCTGTTCTATCGCCAGTCGGACGTGCCGGAATTGTTCGAGCTCGCGACGATCCTGATGGCTTTCACGCCGAAAGGATACATGAACAAGGCGCATGCCTACAAGGCCGCCGTCGACAAAAACACCGCGCGGGGCGATCCGGTTGACGCCGGCATCAACATGGGGCTTTACACCTACCCGGTCTTGATGGCGGCGGACATCCTGGCCTACGACACGGACATCGTGCCGGTCGGCAAGGATCAGGTTCAGCATGTCGAGATGGCGGCGGACATCGCCGGCTTCGTCAACGCCCAGTATGGGAAAGAGGTGCTGAAAAAACCCGTCCCGTCGCTGGTGGAAAACGCCGCGCTTGTCCCCGGCACGGACGGCCGGAAAATGAGCAAAAGCTATGGCAATGTGATCCCGCTGTTCGGCACGGACGCGGAAGTCCAAAAGGCCGTCATGTCCATCAAGACGGACAGCCAGCCGCTGGCCGCATCCAAAAATCCGGACGATGTGCTGCTGTATCAGATCGCGCGGGGGGTCTGCACGCCGGCCGTCGCGGACGACATCAAGGCGGGCCTGGAAAAAGGCGGCGTCGGATACGGCGCGATGAAGAAGATGATCCTGGCGGACATCCACGCCCAAACGGACGTGATGCGCGACCGGTTTAACGATTTCATGGCGCATCCCGGGGAAATCGAGGAGAAGCTGGCTGCCGGCGCCGCAAAAGCGCGCGCGATGGTCGGGCCGGTGTTGAAGCGGTTGAAGGAAACCATCTTCGGAGGATAATCTTACCGGCCGGCGCGCGGGTTGCGGAACAGGTGGCTGTCCTGCGATCCGGAGAGGTTTCCGGGCTCGTTCAGCCAGGACAGCATTTTCCGATAAGCGGCCGTGCCCACGGCGTATCCGGCCGCATCGGCTTCTTTTTCCGCCGCCAATTTCCGAAACTTGCCGCGCAGCACATCGAAAACGACAACGCCGCTGAACACGCCTTTCATCTCATCGGCGCACATGACATCCCGCAGCCGGGGCAGCGTCAGGGATTCCAGAATCCGGCGCCTATCCGCCCAATGCGGGTGGTCTTTTATGTCCGCCCTGACATACCCGATTTCCTTTTCCGTCCACGGCGTATTCTGCATTTTTCAGTTCCTCGTCGTGCTCAGCGGCTTGTTGAAATCCGGCTCCGCGCTTGTCCCGAGGCCGCGAATGTCGAACATCCGCAACATCGGGGCGGCGATATAGATGGACGAATACGTCCCGAAAATCGTGCCCAGCGCCAGCGCGATCGAAAAGCCGGACAAGGTCTCCCCGCCGACGAACAGCAGCACAAGCACGCTGAACATCGTCGTCACCGCCGTCAGTATCGTGCGGGACAACGTTTCGTTCAGGCTTTTGTTCAAAATCTCGTCCACGGGCATCTTGCGGAACTTCTTCAGGTTTTCGCGAATCCGGTCATATGTCACGATCGTGTCGTTGCAATCGTATCCGGCCAGCGACAGCAAGCCGGCGACGACGATCATGTCGAACTCGATCCGGAACAGCGCGAACAGCCCGACGACGATGATCAAATCGTGCGCCAGCGACACCAGGCACCCGAGGGCGAACGGCCATTCGAACCGGAACCAGATGTAGATGGAAATCGCCAGCAGCGCCAGAATGGAGGCAAGAAGGGATTTTTCCTTTAATTCCTGCCCGATGGTCGGCCCGAGGACTTCGACCTGGTTGTAGGTGTAATCGGCGCCCAGGATTGTTTTGATTTGCGCGACGACCGATTCGGCCGTTTCATCGGCTTTCGGCTGCGTCTGTATCAGGACGCCCCGGCCAGCCGTCCCGACGGATTGGATGGACAGGTCGTCCAGGCCGGACAGCTGGCCGCGCAGCGCCTCCATATCGACCGGCGATGCGGATTCGGCCTCGATCAGGACGCCGCCGTTGAAATCGATGCCGTAGTTCAGCCCGCGCGCGGCGAAGGCCGCAAATGCGGCGACGACCATCGCGATGGAAAGCGCATACGCCCACCGGCGCCCCTTCATGAAGTCGAAATGATAATCGCGTTTTTTGAAAATATGCAACATCCGCAGGCTCCTTTACAAATCGATTTTCTGGGGGTTTCTATACTTGAACCAGACCATCAGCAGCACCTTGTTCGCGAAAATGGCCGCGAACAACGTCGTCACCAGGCCCAGGCCCAGCGTCACGCCGAATCCCCGGACGGGGCCGGATCCCAGCCAGAACAGGAACAGCGCCGCGAACAATGTCGTCAGCTGGCCGTCGAAAATCGCCGAGAACGATCCCGAAAAACCGCGCCGGATGATTTCGGCCGGCATGGTCAGGCCCGCGTGCATTTCCTCTTTCATCCGCTCGAAAATCAGGATGTTGGCGTCAACCGCCATCGCGATGGTCAGCGCGATGCCGGCCAGTCCCGGCAGCGTCAGCGTCGCCCCGAGCATGCTCAAAACCGCCAGCAGCAGGACGCCGTTGATCGCCAGCGTCAAATCGGCGATGATGCCCATCCGGCCGTAGAACAGGATCATGAAGACGAAAATGACGACCAGCACCAGCAGGCAGGCGTTCGTGCCGGCCTTGATGGAATCCTCGCCCAGGCCGGGGCCGACGACGCGCTCCTCGATCACATGCAGCGACGCCGGCAGCGCGCCCGAGCGCAGCATCAGCGCCAGATCGTTCGCCGATTGAACGGTGAAGCTGCCGGTGATGATGCCCTTGCCGCCTTTGATCGGCGACTGGATGGTCGGCGCGCTGATGACCTTGCCGTCCAAAACGATCGCGAGCCGCCGCCCGACATTCTCGGCGGTCGCATTGCCGAACTTGATGGCGCCGGTGCTCTTGAAGCTGAACGACACGGCCGGATTGCCCTTGTCGTCATAGGCGCCGCGCGCATCGTCCAGATCCGCCCCGCTGACGATCACGGCGCGCTTCAGGACGATATAGCCCGTCTCGTCACCGGTCATCAGCATCGAATCGGGCGACAATTTGCCCATCTGAGCCAGCTGCGGCGATGTTTCCTCGTCCACCAGGTGGAAGGTCATCTTGGCCGTCCGCCCCATAATCGCCTTGATTTCGCCGGGGTCCTGGACGCCGGGCAACTGGACGACGATGCGGTCGGTTCCCTGCTGCTGGATCTGGGGCTCTTTCGTGCCCAGATTGTCAATCCGGCGGCGGACGATGTCCACGGACTGCTCGACGGCTTTGCGCTTCATCGATTCGACCGCGTCCGGCGTGTAGGAAACGACCAGCATCCCGTCCTTGTCCTCGATGGCCAGCGGGAAAGTCTCCTGCGCCCGGATCACCTCGCGCGCCTCGTTGATTTTCGCGCCGTCCAGAATCTTGACCTGCATCGCGTCGCCGGCGACGGCCAGCCCCGCGAAGCGTATCCGATTCGCCCGCAGACCCGAACGCGCCACATCCGACAAGGATTGCAGCTTGCCGGCCAGCAATTCCTGCGTGTCCACCTCCATCAGCAGGTAGGAGCCGCCCTGCAAATCCAGCCCCAGCGTGACGGGCTTCAAAACGGATTGAACCGCCGGCGGGAAGACCTTGAAAACGGACGCCGGCAGGACGTTCGGCAGGGCGAAAACCACCCCCAGCGCCATCACGGCGGCAATGAGTCCGATTTTGATTTTTGAATATCCGAACATGGCTAACCTTTCTTTTGCGCGTTTGCAGGCGTTTCGAACACGACCTGCGACACATACGAGCGCAGAACCGTCAGGTCCACGCCGTCCGAAAAGCGGACTTTGAGCGTCTTGTCGTCCACGATTTCCGAAACTTTGCCCACCAGGCCCGCCACGATCACCCGCGTGCCGACGATAATGGCGTTCAGCTCCATCTCCCGCTGGCGCGCGCGCTTCATCTGCGGACGGATCAGCAGCAGGTAAACGATGCCGATGATCAAAAGGAGCTGCGCGACCATCCATGTCGCATCGCCTGCCGTTCCGGGTGTTTGCGCCGCCGTTTGAGCCAATGCCGGTGAAATAAACATAGGGTGCCTTTCAGTGAATGGCTCCACTATACACACTTTTGCATAAAAATCAAGAAAATTATCGCATCACCCGGTGTAATCGCGGCCGGATGCTTCCAGATGATACGCCGGATGGAAGCGTTTGCCGTATCCGTGCTCGACGACATCCTTCGGCAGGCCCCAGCGGACGCACAGATGGATCTGCTCGATGGCCGACGCCGGCAACGGCGCGCCTTCGGGAACGCTGTCATACAATTCGGCCGGGCAAAGAATGCGTTTCATTTCCGTCATATTGATTATAATAGCACATTCGTCCGTTTTGTCAATAATTTATTGGCTGACCCACAGCACCCGCGCCATCCACAGGATATCCCCGGGCTGGAACCGGATGTCCCGATGGTCGGGGTTCAGGGATTTCAGCTCCACCTCGCGCGCGGTTTTTTTCAGCAGCTCCTTGACCATGACCTCGCCCGTCCGGATTTTCAGGACGACCCGGTCGCCGGCGCGGATTTCCGACCCCGGGGACACGATCAGCTTGTCGCCGGCGCGGTAGGCGGGCTCCATGCTCTTGCCGGACACTTCCAGCGCGTAGACGGATTTGTCCAGCGTCAGCGGAAAGCTGATGGCGCAGGTCGACGCGCTGCGCCAGCAGCTGGCCGACATCAAGAAAGACGTCAGCCAGGCCAAGGACCAGATGGCGCGCGTCCATGCGGAGCTGCTGAACTTCATGGGCTCCGTGCAGTCCAAGACCGCGTGCCAGACCATTCAGGACAGAATGAAGGCGGACTATGCGCTGCGCGCCGAAATCGCGCCGATGAAAGCCATCCTCGGCGTGATCGTCCTGACAACCACGACGGCGATCTGCATGGCGATCGCCGATCTCATCTTCAAATGAAAGGAACACACATGCTCAACTTCATCATCACCAACATCGAAACCATCATCGTCGCCATCACCTCTATCATTTCGGGAGCCAGCGCGCTGTCCGCCCTGACGCCGAAAAAGACGGGAAGCGACGCGCTGAATTCCGTCAAGAAAGGATTGGATGTTCTCGCGCTCAACATCGCGAACGCCAGGACGAAATGAACAAAGCGGCTCAGAAACCCTGAGCCGCCTTTCCTCATACCGCATGCGCGCAGGCGCGGCTCACTGCGTCTGCTCATCTTTGAGGGTCTTGAACGACCGGGCGATTTGCGGCACGATGCTCGGCGCGTGCACGCCGGATCTTTCATCCGCCGGCGCCGGCAGGAACAATCCCTTGAAGTCCGCCGAGTTCTCCAGAACATGCACCCACGACGTCCCCTCGTCCAGATTCAGCGCCGCGCACGATCCGGAGCGCACGGCGTAGATCTGCTCCCGCTCGGCCGGCTTCAGGTTCAGCTTCATGAACCGCTCGATGCCCGGGTTGTCCCCGACGAACATGACCGCCGCATAGGCGTTGTCCAGCGAGCGCATCACGCTGAACCATTTGGCTTCTCCGGCCGCCGACAGCGAATCATACGCGACCATGTCCGCCCGCGGATTCCATTGGCGCAGGATATCCGCCGTTTCCCGCGCATGCGCCGATCCGGCGCACACGATGAAATCCGGCGGCGCCAGCCCTTCTTTCTTCAGCGTCGCCAGCAGGCCCTTCACCTCGCGCACGCCTTGTTCGGACAAAGGCTGCAGCGCGTCCTGCCCGGCATCTGGCTTCGGAAGATAATGGCCGCTGCGCACGCAATAAAGCGTTTTTTTCACAGGTTTCTTGAGCTCGTTCCGAATCATGCCGCTCCCCCTTTTACTGCTGCTGTTCCAATTGGCGGTCCAGCTGCTGGTATTTCTGATCCTGCGTTTCGAACTGCTTGTCGGCGGTGGATTTTATCGTATCAGCGGTCTTGCCGATATTGTCCCAGACCTGCACGCTCCGGCTCCACACGCGCGGCACATTGTCGCACGACCTCTCCCACACTTCCTTCGGCGACATGTCCAGAAAGACAAAAGCGGCCAGCAAAAAGAAAAACACATACACGCAGAATTTCCACAGCAATGTCGGAAAGAATCCGTTTGTTTCCCCGATGATTGGCATTGATAACCCCCTTTGAATGTGCTATACAAAAAATCGAACGCTTTCAATCTAGAATAGATTCCGCCAAAAGTAAAGAGAAAAAATGCCCGCCGACGCCGCCCGATTCATTTTCCGCCGGAAAGCCGGAACATCAAGGATTACAATGCGTCTGGACAAGACGGGCGCCGTCGTCGTCACATATCCGTTCTTCTGTCCGCGGCGCAAAGCTGAACAATTCGTTAACGCGCAGGCGGATTGGATCGACAGGCAGCGGGCGCATTTGCCAGCCATCCGCATCTTCAAACCCGGCGACGCGATCACGATCGCCGGACGGGAATACGCGCTGGCCCCCGCGCCGGAAAGCCGCGGCACGCATGCGGCGGGAGGCGTCCTGCGCGTCGGCGGCGCGCCCGAGTTTTTCCACCACCGCGTCTGCGATTTCATCAGGAAAGAAACGCTGGCCTACCTGGAAAGCCGCGCAGACGCTTACGCCCGGGCATTGGGCGTCGCGCACGGCCGCATCGCGCTGCGCGACACATCCACCCGGTGGGGCAGCTGCTCCGGCCGCAAAAGCCTTAATTTCTGCTGGAAAATCGGACTCGCGCCCGACTATGTCATCGACTACCTGGTTGCGCACGAAGTTTCCCACCTGTGCGAAATGAACCACGGCGATGCCTTTTGGAAGACGCTCGCGCGCCTGCCCGTCCGCCGCGCGGACGCCGAGATCTGGCTACGCCGGCACGGCCGGGAATTGCAGGCCGTCAAATAATCACGACATCAATCCGATGCGCACCAGTTTTTCGCGCAGCGCGTCGTCCCGGATATGCGCCAGTTTTGCGCGCAGCTCCCGTTCGCGCTCGGGCGTCGCGTTCGGGGCGACGGGCGCGGGCTTTTGCTGCGGCGTCGGCAGGCTGCCCTGCGTGATCTGAATCCGCGCGACCGCCGGATACCCGAAATAGGTGTTGATGCGCGCGATGACTTTGGCTTTCTGATGCTCGAACAAAATCGCAAAGGCGCCGCCGGACGTTTTCACATGCAGCGTCCCGTTCGTCCGCGCATCCTTGGCGAACGTCAGCTTTTCCGGCACGACGCCGCGCGCCAGTTCCTCCCCCAGAATGTCCGACCACCCCGCCAGGATATCGATGCCGGTGAATCCGCGCTTGCCCAAGATCGGCCGCGTCAGCCGGCGCACCTCGCCCGCCAGCGTCGACAGCCCGCCGTATGCACGCCGCACGGGCGCCGCGGATTCCTCACATTTTTTTGTCATGCGCATACCTCGCGATAAAATCGTCGTGGAAAGAATCGAACGCGCCCGCTTCGATCGCCACGCGGATTTGCTTCATCAAATCCTGATAGAACTGAATGTTGTGCGCCGTCAGCAGCATGCCGCCCAGCATCTCGCCGGAACGGAACAGGTGGTGGATGTAGCCGCGCGCATAGTTCCGGCACGCGGGGCAGCCGCACGCCGCGTCCAGCGGCGCCGCGTCGTCGATATGGCGCGCGTTGCGCATGTTCAGCACGCCGTGCGATGTGAACGCCTGCCCCGTGCGCCCCGATCGGGACGGCATCACGCAGTCGAACATGTCCACGCCGCGCTTGACGGCGCCGACGATGTCGCTGGGGCGCCCGACGCCCATCAGGTAGCGCGGCTTGTCATCCGGCAACCGATGCGCTGTGTAATCCAGCACCTCGAACATCGTCCGCTGCCCCTCGCCGACCGCCAGCCCGCCGATCGCATAGCCGTCGAACCCGATGTCCGTCAGCGCGCGCACGGACTGCATCCGCAGGTCTTCGAACATGCCGCCCTGGACGATGCCGAACAGGCCGTAGCCATCCCTGTCCAAGAACGCGTCCTTCGACCGGCGCGCCCAGCGCATCGAGCGCTCCATGGATTTCTGCACCGCCTTTTTGTCGGCGGGATATTTGACGCACTCGTCGAAAGCCATTGCGATGTCGGCGTCCAGCAGGCGCTGGATCTCCATCGACCGCTCGGGCGTCAGCATATGCTTCGCGCCGTCGATGTGCGATTGGAAAGAAACGCCGTCCTCGGTTATTTTGCGCAGGCCGGACAGGCTCATGACCTGAAACCCGCCCGAATCCGTCAGAATCGGCCCCGGCCAGTTCATGAACGCATGCAGCCCGCCGAACCGCGCGACGCGCTCGGCCCCCGGCCGCAGCATCAGGTGATATGTGTTCCCCAAGATAATCTCGGCGCCGGTTGCCCGGACGGATTCGGGCGCCATCGCCTTGACCGATCCGGCCGTGCCGACGGGCATGAACGCCGGCGTCTGGAACGCGCCGTGCGCCGTCCGGACTTCCCCGCGCCGGGCGAACCCTTGAACCGCCTGCCGAATGTATTTTAGCATTGAAAAGGCCTTTGCGTTGTGTTATACTGCGCGCATTATATCAAATCGGGGAAAAAACATCAAATGAAAAAAGAAAAAAAAGGCTTCTTTTCGGGAACGATGGGATTGGTTTGGGCGGCGCTGATCGCCTTGGGCATCCGCTCGTTTTTTCTGGAGCCGTATAACATTCCGTCCAGCTCGATGGTGCCGACGCTGCTGATCGGCGACTATCTGTTCATTTCCAAGTGGGACTACGGCTACTCGCGGCATGCGTTTCCTTTTTCCATCCCGCTGATTCCCGGGCGGATTTTCGCGGACGCGCCGCAGCGCGGCGATGTCGTCGTCTTCAAGACGCCGACGGACAACCGCACCGATTTCATCAAGCGCGTCATCGGCCTGCCCGGCGATGCGATTCAGGTCAAGGCCGGCCGCCTGCACATCAACGGCGCGATCGTGCCGCGCGCGTTCAAGGCGAAGGAGTTCTGGACGACGGAGGGCGGATCGGCCGTCTACACGCGGTATGTCGAAACCCTGCCGAACGGCCTTGAGCATGACATCTACGAGGTGAGCGACACCATCGCGATCGTCGACGACACGCCCGAAATCATCGTGCCGCCCGATCATTTTTTCGTGATGGGCGACAACCGCGACAATTCGCAGGACAGCCGCTTCTGGGGCCCCGTGCCGGCGGGCAACCTCGTCGGCAAGGCGCGCTTCATCTTTTACTCCAACAACGGCGCGGGCTGGTTCGTCGAGTTTTGGAAATGGCACAAGTCGCTCCGGTTCAGCCGCTTTTTCAACGGGATACATTAGATGAAGCTGACCGCCCTGTTCCATCGCCCCGATTTGCTGAAACAAGCCACGACATTGTCCGTCCGCGGGCGCGCGCCGACATACGAGCGCTTGGAGTTCCTGGGCGACCGCGTTTTGGGCGTCATCGTCGCGGACATGCTGTATCGCGCTTTTCCGGATGAGAAGGAAGGCGCCCTGGCGCGCCGGTTCGTCGAGCTGACGCGCGCCGAAACGCTGACGCAGGTCGCCAAGGGCATCGGGCTGCCCGCGCTGCTGAAAACGGACGAGGAGGAGCTGCGCGCGAACGCGTCCGTTCTGTCCGACGTGTGCGAGGCCGTGCTCGGCGCGCTGTATCTGGACGGCGGATACGACGCCGCGCGGGCGTTCGTCGAATCGCTGTGGGCGCCGCTGATGCGCGCGCAGACCGCCCCCGAGCGCGACAGCAAATCCGCGTTGCAGGAATGGGCGCAGCGCACGCGCAAGACGCTGCCCGTCTACACATTGCTGGAACAATCCGGCACGGATCACCACCCGACGTTCAGCGTCCGGGTGCAGATCGGCGCGCTGGCGGCAACCGCCGGGGGGCCGAGCAAAAAAGCGGCCGAACAGGCGGCGGCGCAAAAACTGATGGAATCCGAACATGTCCCGAAATGACGCCGCGACCCGGTTCGCGTTCATCGCCGTGCTCGGCGCGCCGAACGCCGGCAAGTCGACGCTGGTCAACGCGCTGACCGGAACGAAAGTGTCCATCGTCTCGCCGAAGGTGCAGACGACGCGCGCGCGCATCCGCGGCATCGCGATGGCCGGCAACGCCCAGCTGGCCCTCGTCGACACGCCGGGCATTTTCAAGCCCGGGCGGCGACTGGACCGCGCGATGGTTTCCGCGGCCTGGGACGCGGCCGGCGAATCGGACGCGCGCCTGCTGCTGGTCGACGCGAAACGGGGAATCGATGCGGACACCGACGCCCTCATCCGGACCTTGGAGCAAAACAGGCAGAAGACCATCCTGGTCATCAATAAAATCGATTTGGTCAAAAAGGACGCGCTGCTGCCGCTGATCGCCGCGCTGGCCAAGCACGCCATTTTCACGGACACATTCCCGGTGTCCGCGCAGACCGGCGAAAACATCGCGGAATTGAAGCAGTTCCTGGCCGATGCGGCGCCCGAGGGCCCGTGGATGTTCCCGGCCGACGATGCGTCGGACATTCCCGCGCGCCTGTTCGCCGCCGAAATCACCCGGGAAAAGCTTTTCCTGCTGCTGCAAAAAGAGCTGCCCTACCATGTTTCGGTTTCGACCGACGCGTATCGGGAGGAAAAAAACGCCATTCGCATCGAGCAAACCATCATCGTCGGCCGCGCGGCGCACAAGCCCATCGTCGTCGGGCGCAAGGGGGAGATGATCAAAAAAATCGGCGAAAGCGCGCGCCGCGAGCTGACGCGCCTGCTCGGCACAAAAGTGAACCTTTTCCTGTTCGTGAAGGTTCAGGAAAACTGGACGGACGATCCCGCCCAGTATGCCGCCTGGGGCCTGGATTACAATGCCTGAGTTCAAATTCGACAACGCCTTGGTTTTAAGCGCGCGGCCGCTCGGCGAGCGGACATACAAGGTCAGCCTGCTGACGGACGCGCTCGGCCGGCACGCGGGCGTCGTCCGCGGAAAGAAAATGCCCGCGACGGCCGGCTTGTTCAGCGGCCGGTGGCAGGCGCGCCTCGGCGAGCAGACGGGTCATTTCTACGGCGAGGAAACGGCGATGCCCGCCGCGCCGTTTTTGGAGGACGCCGCACGGCTGAAATGCCTGCTCTGCCTGTGCGGGCTGCTGGACGCCGTTCTGCCGGAGCGCCACCCGCATCCGGAATTATACGGCGCCGTGATGGATTGGATCGCCGGATTGGGCACCGCCGATTTCCTGATGCGCTATGTGCGGCTGGAGCTGCTGATCCTGTCGGCCGTCGGATTCGGGCTGGACATGTCGTGCTGCGCCGGCGGCGGCGATGCGTGCGACCTGGCCTATATCTCTCCGAAAACGGGGCGGTCGGTCAGCCGCGACAAGGGCAGGCGCTACGACGACAGGCTGCTCGCGCTGCCGGCCTTCCTGTGGCGCGACGCGCCCGCGACGCCGCGGGACATCCGGGACGGGTTGAAACTGACCGCTTATTTCTTCATCCACAAAGGCGGATACAAATTGCCCAAAATCCGGGAACAATTGCTTGACAAGGCGGCGCTTTCCCTGTAAAGTGTCCGCATGCGAAAAATCATCGAAGCATACCGGGCCGTTTACCGCGCGTGGATGCGGGCGCCGCAAAAGCTCCGCTACCTGCTGGTCGGCGGATGGAACTATGTCTTCGCGAACATCCTGCTTTACAGCCTGCTGCTGTATCTGCTCGGCGGCGCGCGGGCGCAGACCGCCTTGTTCCTTGCGTTCCTGCTATCGACGCTGCACAGCTTCATGACCCACAAGACCTTTGTTTTCGGCACGCGCGGGCGCCATGCGCGCGAATATGTCCGCTGCGTCGCCGCGTGGAGCGCCGGGTACCTGCTGAACATTCCGCTGCTGTGGGCGCTGATGCATGTCGCGAACCCGTATCTGGCGCAGTATATCGCCAGCGCCGCCGTCATCGCCGTCACATATTTTTTGCTCAAACATTTCGCATTCGGGAGAGGCCATGTTCAATAATTACAAATCCGTTTTCATCCTCAGCCTTGTCATGGCCGCGTTCGTTTTCGTGCCGTTTTACGTGACGGGGTTCTCGACCGACGTCTGGACGCGGCTGGCGCGCATCGAGGAATGGGCGGGCCTGGGGTTCCCGTGGCGCGAGAACCTGATGATGGGGCAGAACTTCCCCTACGGGCATGAGATGCATTGGACGCGGCCGCTGGATTTCCTGGGCTATGCTTTTGCCTGGCCGTTCATTCCGGGATGGGGGCTGCACGAGGCTTTGGAGATCATGGCGCATTTCGTGCCGCCGCTGATTTTGCTGCTGGGCGTCGCCGGCTTTTTCTACGGCGTCCGCGGGTATGTCGCGCCGAAGATCGCCTTCGTCGCCTTCTGGCTGTTCTTTTTCGCCGTCGGGCAGGCGTGGGGGCAAGGCTCCGTCGGCTACTACGACCATCACATCGCGCTGTTCACGCTGCACGTATGGACCATCGCGCTGATGGCGCGATACTTCCTGACGCGCTCTACCGGCGCATTGATCGCGGCGGCCGTTCTGACGGCGCTGGGCACGTGGATTCTGTTCGAATTTTTCATCAACAGCTATATCCTGATCCTCCCGTTCGCGCTGGCGTGGCTGTATTGGGGCAAGTCGCTGAAGCCGGCGATTGTTTTCACGGCCGTTTGCACCGCCGGCCTTCTCATCCCGCTGACCTTCGATCATCCGATGAGCGGATTCGGCACGCTGGACCTGTGGCGGACGTCGCTGTTCCATGCGATATTGGGCGGCCTGACGCTGATCGTCCTCGCGGGATTGGAAGGATTCGGGCGGCGCGTCAAAACGGATTGGATTTTGCGCGGCGTCTACGGCCTGCTCGGGGTCAGCGTTTATATCGCCGTCCTGGTCGGCCTGTTCCCCGAGGTCATCACGACGCGCTCCGAGGATGCGTTCATGTATGCGATCTGGATGCGGCACATCACCGAGCTGGCGCCGCTGTGGCGCGGCGCGGGCATCGTCCCCTACGGCATCCTGCCGATCCTGCTGGCCGCGGGCGGATTGGCCTGGGCGCTGCGCCACCTGCGGCACAGATACGCGCCGCTGGCCGTCATCGCCGCGACGGGCGCCGCTTTCTACGCCGCGCTGAACATCATGCACGTGCGGTTCGGCGTCTATGTGCATGGGTCTTTCGTCTTCCTGGCCGCGCTGTATGTGCGCAGCGTTTTCTTCCCGCGGGAAAGATCCCGCGGCTACACGCTGGCCTTCGTCGTTTTCTGCTGCCTCTTTTTCGGCGCGCTGATCAAAGGGGACGATACCATCAACCGGCTGGCCGCCTGGGGGAAGGCGCGGCTGGACAAACAGAACGAAAACAAGCCGCCGATCGACGCGGCCACGATGAAAAACGCCGTCGACCGCATGCTGTCGGCCTCGTGGGACGACGCGCAGGCCTCCCAGCAGAAAACCATGGCGGACCAAGCTCAAAACGGCACGGACGCATTGGAGCCCAAATATCCCGAGAATGAAAATTACCGGTGCTATGTCCTGCCGGACGACCTGATCAAAGTCATCCGGGCGGACGCGCGGAACGGCGGCATCTGGACGGATATTTTCGCGGCGCCGGAAATCCTGTGGAAAACGGGAAAGCCGGTGTTCGGAGGGCCGTATCACAGCAATGTCGACGGTCTGAACGATTTGTTCGCCGTTCAGCTGGACAGGCCGCCCTACACGCGCGCCCGCGATATTTTGAAACGGCGCAACATCACCCAGCTGTATATGCAGAACCCGCGCTGCTTCGGCTATTTGTATTACGGCAAAGACGGCAAATTCAAAACGGGATTGAACGCCGCGTTCAATTTCGCCGCCTACTATGAAACGAAAGACAAGCCGGCATGGCTAGAACTGGAATACGCGGACAAAATCACGAAAGCCAAAGTGTTCCGCGTCGTCGACCCGCCGGTTAAAAAGAAGTCGCCCGCCAAGAAACAACGGCATAAAAAGTAGGAAACGGCAACCTTAAAAACGGGATAAATTGGGCAGATGCACAAAGGGGCTGTTCTCCCCAAAACGGCATAAATAAGATGGATGCGCGAAGCGGCTGTCCCCTCAAAAACGGCAGAAACGCACCGAGAAATAGGAAACGGCGACCGATGTGTAGACTGAACTACATGAGGGCGGCCCCGACAAAACTTGCTTCTCTCCCAAAAACGGCATAAATAAGATGGATGCGCGAAGCGGCTGTTTGATGTGTAGACTGAACTACATGAAAACAGCCGCGACAAAGCAGACACTTATTTAGGCCGTTTTTTATATCCGGATGAGGTGGATTTCGATTAGCGGTTTTTTTCCATAGAACCGGCCGAGAAACTGACGGATCTCCGTCCGAATCACTTGCTCCAACGCAGCGTTGTCCGATTTTTGGGAGGCCGGCGCTTCCGTCATGCGGCGCACGATAATGTCAAGCAGCTTTTTCTGATCGGCCTCGCGGGAATCCAGAAGTCCGAACGTCGAAATCTGCGGCGCGCCCATGATGTGGCCTTTTTTATCCATCACCAGGGTCAGAACCAGTGTGCCGTCGTCCATCATCTTGCGGCGCTTTTTCAGAACTTCGGCATCCAGGCGCAGAATCTGCTTGCCGTCGACGGCCAGAACGCCGGCCGGCACTTCGCCCAGGATTTGCGGCGTTTCGTCCAGAGTGATGACCTCGCCGTCTTCCAGCGCGAACGCATTTTCGACGCCCCATTTCTTCGCCAGATCCACATGCGCCATCAGCTCCTGCGCCTCGCCGTGGACGGGCAGAGCGATTTTCGGCTTCAACGCCGTATACATCCGCTCCAAATCCGGCCCGGCATAGTGCCCGGACACGTGCACCAGCTCCTCGCGGTCGGTGATGACTTTGAGGCCTTTGGTTTTCAGGCGCCGCTGCAGGAAGGAAATCGACTCTTCGTTGCCCGGAATCACGCGGGACGAGAAAATCACGACATCGTCCGGCTCCAGGTAGACGCCGTTTTTGGACGGCGTCATCGCCGACAATGTGTTCAGCGCCGACCGCGGCTCGCCCTGGCTGCCCGTGCAGATATACAGAACGCTGCCGACGGGGCGATCCAGCGCCTCTTCTTCGGATAAAAACTCGGGGATGCCTTTGAAATAGCCGGTCGCCCGCGCCGCGGCGTCGATCCGCCACAAGCTGCGCCCCAGCAGGCACACGTCCCGGCCGTTCGCGACGGCGGCATGGTAGATGCTCTCCACGCGCGCGACATTGGACGCGAAGCACGCGACGGCGATCTGCTTGCCCGGATACTGGCCGATCAGGCGCTCGATGGTCGCGCGCACGTCTTCCTCGGTCTTGTCGGTGCTGTCGGCGAATACGCTGGTCGAATCGCAAACCAGCGCCAAAACGCCTTCTTTGCCCAGCTTTTCCAACGTCACCATGTCCGTTTCGCGGCCCAAAACGGCGTCGCGGCCCAGCTTCCAATCGCCGGTGTGGACGACCAGGCCCTCCTGCGTGCGGATGGCCAGCGCGTTCGGCTCGGGCACCGAGTGGTTCATCGCGACGAACTCGATCTCGAACGGCGACAAATCGATCGTCATGCCGGAATTGACGATGTTGACGTTCACGCGCCCCAGCAGCCCGTATTCGTTCAGCTTCGAGCACAGCAATTCATTGGCGAACGGCGTGCAAAAAACGGGGCACTGCAAGTCCGGCCACAGGTAGGGAATCGCGCCGATATGGTCTTCGTGCGCATGCGTGACGATCAGCCCGACGATGTCCTTCTTGCGCGACCGGATGAACTCGGGGTTCGGCAACAGCACGTCGACGCCGGGCAGATGGTCGCCCGGAAAGCCGATGCCGCAGTCGACGATCAGCCACTTCCCCCGATACCCGTAGAGGAAAAAATTCATTCCGACGCCCGTTGCGCCGCCCAGCGGAATAAAAACCATTTTTTCCGGCGGGATTACTATATTCTCTGTCATTTCATATCCTTCATTAAAGCGACATCTCCGACGGTTATCCGTTTGATGGTGTCCGCTTGTTTCAACATAAGCGCCCCGTCCGCATCGATGCCGGCGAAAACGCCGGCCGCAGTGCCCTGAGGCATCTTAACTATAATATCCTGTCCCAAATGAAAAGCGCCGGCCAGCCATTTCCGGCGGATGGGCTCGAATCCTTTTTCTTGGAAAGCCCCCATTGCCTCGCGCAATTCTTTCAAAAACCTGTCCAGCAGTATATCACAAAAAATCCGTCCTTGCAAGTGCCCCGTCGCATAAATCGCCAAATCGGGCGCGGAAACCACATTGACCCCGACGCCGACGAGCACTTTCCCCTCCGCGCGCTCCAGCAGGATGCCGGCGATTTTCCGCCCGTCCAGCAGCACGTCGTTCGGCCATTTCAGCCGCACCGGAAAATCCGCCAGAGCCTCCGCCAAAGCCACCGCCGCGACAAAGGCCAGCTGCGGCGTCCTGTCCCCGAAATCCGGCACGACGGCGGTCAGGTACAGGTTGCCCGCCGGGCTTTCCCACGTCCGCCCCATGCGGCCGCGGCCGCGCGTCTGCCTTTCCGCGACGACGACCGAATACGGCGGATAAGCCCGGGCCTCGTCCTGCGTGCTGTCCAGCGCGTCGAAATGGTGTTTCGTCCAAAGCATGGGCGCGAGCATACCACAATTTTGCCGAAAATGCAAAAACTCCTTGCTTTTTTGTCCGGAGGCGGACTATACTGGACGGGAATGGAGGAAACATGCGCATACGTTGGATTTTGATTGTTCTGATCGTCATCGCCCTGCTGGCGGGGTATTCCTACTGGCGGCAGGCGCAGCCGGCGGATCAAAGCGTCGCGCAGCGGGCGGCCGCCGTATCCGATGCGGACGAACCCGCCGGAGATCCGGCGGATCAGCCGGCGGCGGACATCGACGAGCTGAATCCCGAAGCCGCCGAAGCGGACGTGCTGGAATAAAAAGGGGAG
>JAQVGI010000040.1 GCA_028696805.1 Alphaproteobacteria bacterium | reverse complement strand
TATATGTATTTTTTGACGCAAAGTCAACGAAATTGATTCAAGATTTCAGCAAATTTTCTATTTCTTTGTTCAGCTCTTTGATTTTGTCCCAATCCGTTTCCAGCGATTTTTCGTGCTTGATGGCCAGAATCTTGGATTCTTTGACGGCCTGGTTCATTTCCTGCGCGATGTCCGCGTCGGCCTTGTGGAATCGTTTGAGCATTTCGCATTCGGCCTGGACGGAGCGGAGGTCGTCGGGCGCAAACCGCGCCGCCAGCTCCTCGGACGTGATGTTCTGGTTGTCCCAGATCAGAGCGGCCATTTTTTGAAACAGGTCGTTCAGCTCCTGCTCCGGGAAGACGAAATCGCCGAGCTTTTCCAAAAACTGCGCGGCGGCCTGCGGGTAGACCAGGCAGTAGGCGACCATCATCCGCGCGCGGTGGATGTCGGACGCCGGCGTGCGCAGGACATGGCGTTTGGCCACGGCGCGGATTTTTTTGCCCTTGATCGCCCGCGCGAGCTCGAACATCTTGCTCCGGATTTCCTGTTCATAGTAGGAGCGCACGGTTTTGTCGCCGATGGCCGCGATGATTTTGAAGGCGTCCTGTTCCAGCTTGGCCATTTTTTCCGGCGCGTCGAGCGCCCGCCCGCCGATCAGGCTTTCCCAGAAAACGGCGATGAGCGGATAGGATTCGTCCAGGCATTTCGCGAACGCCTCCGGGGAGCGCTTGCGGATCATGTCGTCGGGGTCCAGCCCGTCCGGCAGGCTGACGAATTTGAGCGATTTGCCGGGCGTCAGGATGGGGAGCGCCCTGGCCATCGCGCGCTCGCCCGCCTTGCGGCCGGCATTGTCGCCGTCGAAGCAGATCAGCGGCTCGTCGCACGCCTGCCAGAGGAGTTTTATCTGCTGCTCGGTCAGGGCGGTGCCCAGCGGCGCGACGGCCGTCGTGAACCCCGCGGCGTGCAGGGCGATGACATCCATGTATCCTTCCACCAGAACCGCCTTGTTTTGGATGCGCATATTGTCGATCGCGAGGGGCAGGGCGTAGAGGTTTTCCCCTTTGTGGAACAGGGGCGTTTCCGGCGAGTTCAGGTATTTCGGCTCGCCTTTGCCCAAAATGCGCGCGCCGAAGCCGATGACATGCCGGCGGCGGTCCAGAATCGGGAACATCACGCGGTTGTAGAAATAATCGTGGACGTTTCCCTTGTCGTTCCGGACGCTCAACCCCAGCGCGATGCAGTCGGGCAGGCTGGCGCCCTTCGCGGCCAGGTGCGCGGTCAGCGCGGATCCGGTCGGCGCGTATCCCAGCCGGAACTGCTTGGCGACCTCGGCGCCGATGCTGCGGCCGATCAGATAATTCCTGGCCTCCGTTCCGATCTGGCCGAACAGCTGCTGCTGGAAAAACTGGCAGGCCGTTTCCATAATTGCCCCCAATTTCTTGCGCTGGTCGGCCTTTTCCTGCTGCTCCGGGGATTCTTTCGGCAGCGGCATGCCCGCCAGCCCGGCCAGGTATTCGACCGCCTCGACGAACGGCATCTTGTGCGCCTCCATCATGAAGGTGATGATGTCGCCGTGCGCGCCGCACCCGAAGCAATGGTAGAATCCCTTGTCGTCGTTGATGGTGAAGGAAGGCGTTTTCTCGGTATGGAACGGGCACAGACCCGAAAACTCCCGCCCTTTTTTGGTCAGCTTGACCTTGCGCCCGACAAGGTCGGACAACGCGATCTTGTCGCGCAGCGCATCCAAAAACGACGGGGAGAATGCCGGCATCTTATCCGCCCAGCAGTCCCTTGATGGCCGCGGAAACGGCGCTGAAATCCATCCGGCCGGCGTATTTTGCCTTCAATTCCGCCATGACCTTGCCCATGTCTTTGACGGAGGCCGCCCCGGTGTCGGCGATGGCCGCCTTGACGGCCCGGGTCGTTTCATCCGCTGTCAGCTGTTTCGGCAGGAACGATTGGATGATGTCGATTTCGGCCTGCTCGGCGTCCGCCAGCTCCGGCCGGTTGCCTTTTTGATACAGCTCGATGCTTTCACGGCGCTGCTTGATCATCGTTTGCAGCAAGGACAAAATGCCGGCGTCGTCGATGCCCGCCGTGTTGCCGGACGGCCGCGCGGCGATGTCCTTGTCCTTGATCGCGGCGTTCATCAGGCGGAGCGTTCCGGTTTTGACTTCGTTTTTCGCCTTCATCGCCTCGATCAGCTGCGCTTTGATTTGTTCGCGTATCATGTTCGTCCTTTCTGAAAAGTTGCATACGGGGGCAGTATATCCGCTTTTGCGGCAAAATAAAAGAAAAATCTTGCGAACGCTTTTTTTTTTCGCTATACCTATCGGGAAAAGGGGCTGCATGACACCACACATTCTTCTCGGCGCTGTTTTGGGATTTTTCCTGCCGGTTTTCGCCGGCCGCTTCGGCAAGATCCTGCCGGCCGAGCCGGGGGTCGTCCTGCTGCATCTGGGGCACCGGCCCCGGTTTCCGCGTTCGGGCAATGTCCGGCGCCGGCGGCTTTTTTACCTCCTGTGGGCGAAGCTGGTTCTGTGGTCCGTCGCCTGGGCGGGCGTCGTCGGCGGGCTGTTCGCGCTCAATGCGCTGCTGCTGCCGGCGCAGGGAGTCGGCATGGCGCATCTGTTCTGCCTGCTGATGTGCTGGTGTATCGCGGTGGATGCCAAGTATTTCCTGCTGCCCGATTTTTTCACGTTCCCGCTGCTGTTTGCTGGCCTTGCGGCCGCGCTCTGGCTGGATTTCCTGCCGGTCGAGCAGTCCGTTCTCGGCGTCCTGTGGGGATACGGGCTGTCGGTTTTGACCACGTTCGCCGTCGGCTTGTTCTACCGCGCGGAGTTCGGGGCGGGGGATGTCAAGATGATCGCGGGCCTGGGCGCATGGCTGGGGATTTACGGACTGACCGCCGCGCTGGTTTTGTCCTTCCTGATTTTCGCCTGCATCGGGCTGATCCAATCGCGCCGCAGCAATGCGTTGGGGCCGGCATTGGGGGCGGCGGGCATTTTCGTCTTCTACCTGATGTATGCAAAATAACGCTGGACAACCGATGAAAAAAACGATATAATCCGACCAACCAACAAAGGACAAAGACATGCCAAGAGCAAAAAAACAAAACGTCGTGCACCTGGATCTGGACACCCTGTCGCAAAAGCAGCCCCGGCCGGCGGAAAAAACGGACGGCGGCAAATCGATCGGCGCGGCTTTGAAGTCGGCGCGCGACAAGAAAAAAATGTCCGTCGCGGACGTGTCCGACAAGCTGAATATCAAGCAGAAGTATATCGAGGCGTTGGAAAACGGCCATTATTACGTCTTTCCGGCGATCGTCTACGGGTTCGGGTTCCTGCGGAGCTACGCGCATTTCCTGGGGCTGGACGCCGAGGAGATGATTCAAAAGTTCCACGATGAAACCGAGACGATCGAATCGCCCGAAATCGACATGCTGACGCCCGAGGAAACGCGCTCCCTGCCGTCCGGAAAGATAATCATCCTCGCGCTGGCGGCGCTGGTCGCCGCGTATATCGCGTGGTATATGCTGGCCCTGTATCAGATCGTGCCGGGCATTCCGCTGCATCCGGCGGCCCGGGCGGTCGTTGAGCAGCCGGCCGAGCCGCAGGACGACGGCGCCGCGGTTTTGCAGGATCAGAACCCCGTGACCGCGGACGAAGTCGTCGTGGGCCGGACGACGGGGCATTGAGGACGCACAATGGATTTAAGCCGGAAATTAGAAAGCATCCTGTATCGGCATGAGGAGCTGACCGCGTTGCTGTCGCACGGGGGCGGCGGCGATAATTTTATAAAATTATCCAAGGAATTCAGCGACCTTGAACACATCGTTCAAGTTGCGAATGAATATAAGAAACTGACCCGGGGCATGCAGGAGGCCGAGGCGTTGATGCTGGACGCCGCGACGGACGCCGAGATGCGCCGGATGGCCTCGGACGAATACCATCAGCTGAAAGAAAAACTGCCCGTTTTGGAAAAGGAGATTCAGCTGCTCCTGCTGCCGAAGGACGAGGCGGACGAACGCAATGTGATTTTGGAAGTACGCGCCGGCACGGGCGGCGAGGAAGCCGCGTTATTCGCCGGCGAATTGTTCCGGATGTATGAGCGCTATGCCGCCGGCAAGGGATGGCGGTTCGAGCCTCTGTCCGTCAGCGATACGGGGCTGGGCGGCGTCAAGGAAGCTGTGGCCCAGATTTCCGGCAACGCCGTTTTCGCGCGCTTGAAATACGAATCCGGCGTCCACCGGGTGCAGCGCGTTCCCGAAACGGAAGCCGGCGGGCGCGTGCACACATCGGCCGCAACGATTGCCGTTCTGCCGGAAGCGCAGGATGTCGATGTCAAGATCAACGACGCGGATTTGGAAATCACGACCTGCCGCGCGTCCGGCGCGGGCGGCCAGCATGTCAACAAAACGGACAGCGCCATCCGCATCGTGCACAAGCCGACCGGCATCGCCGTCGAGTGCCAGGAAGAGCGCTCGCAAATCAAAA
>JAQVGI010000020.1 GCA_028696805.1 Alphaproteobacteria bacterium | reverse complement strand
CTTAAAAAGGCTTGAATCCGGGCGTTCGATGCTCGAGATTTTCAGCGTCCTGGCGATTGTGGGGTTTTTGTCCATCCTGGGGCTGCTCGGCTACCGGTACGCGATTCAGTATCATCATGCGACGGAGATTCTCGGAACGGCCAACGCCGAGCGCGCGGAGGCCGTCGTGGCTTGGGAGACGAACAAGACCTTCACGGACACGGCGGGGAAAGTTCTGGGATACAATTGGACGCGTGCCCGGCTGGACAGCGGGTTTGTGATTATGGTCGAGGAGGTTCCTGGGGACGTGTGCGCGCAGATTTTAAGGCGCCGCTGGGACGCGCCGGACCAGTATGTCGTCGACGGGATGCTGGTCGGCGACTTCGACACGGGCGCCTGCTATGGCGCGGACGGGCGGCCGCTGTCAGTGGATATGGGCTTCGTGTTCGGGTGGATGGACGCCGCTCCTTATGTGCCGGATCCGGACGGCGAAGCGTGCGATCTGACCGAGCCGTGTTTCTATATAGACGCCGACGGGCACCAGCGCGTCAGCGAGCAAAAGCGCGTCGAACACAACGGATTGTGCTTGTGCCGGTGTTCCGGGGAAGCGGACATGTATGACGGCGCAACCGGCAAATGCGCGTGCAGCGGGGTGCGGAGCCAGAAGGTCGTTGATGCGGATGGAGATATCAAATGCGTTTGCCCGACGGATGTTCCGCAGATATATTATGACGCGGTGAACGATGCGTGCGTTTGCGATCCGGATGTCGAATGCCCGGGGAATTGGTCGAAGGATGCCGACACGTGCGGTTGCACCGAATGCGCGCTGGATTGCGCAGGGCGTGTGGACGGCAGGATACAGCTGGACGCGGACCATTGCGACTGCGTCTGTCCGGCCGCCCCGACGTGCGATGGCTATGCCGGCGGCCAGTGTTGCTATCTGGACGCAGACGACTTGGATACCTGCGGGAATCCCAAGCAAAAAGAGAGGGCGGAGATGACCCTGTCGCACGCGGATTTGAACGCTGCCGGCTGCTGCGTGATAACGACGGAGCAAACCTGCGACACAGCGGCAACCGCGCGGACATGCACGCAGGCCTGCGGGGGTACATGCACGGATGGGGTGTGCGTGTGCCCGCCCGCGCCGACATGCGACGGCTATGCCGGCGGCCAGTGCTGCTACCTGGACCCGACCGACCTGGATGCCTGCGGGAATCCCAAGCAGAAAGAGAGGGCGAAGATAACCCTGTCGCATTCGGATCGGAATGACGCCGGCTGCTGCGTGATAACGACGGAACAGACCTGCAACACGACGGCGACTGCGCGGACATGCGCGCAGACGTGCGGAGGAACCTGCACCAACGGCGCGTGCTGCCCCACGGGAAACTGCGCGCAGGGATACTATCGGCTTTACTGCAGTTATAATTGCATCATTTGCCCCCGGGGGCATCGCTGCGATGGGCTGACAAAGACGCCCTGCGCGCCCGGCTCGCAGATTCCTTTTGAAGGATCGACATTCTGCTCGCCGTGTCCGGACAACTCCTATCAGGATCAAACGGGCGCATGGTGGTGCAAGGCTTGCCCCCAATACGCGACATGCGAGGGCCAGGGAAATTCTACGTTTACATGCATATCCGGCCTCGGCCTTGTCAAGACGGCGAATGCCTGCGTCTGCGCCGAAGGGAAATACTGGTCTACCCTCCGCTGTTACAATTGCCCGGTGAACTCCTATTGCACGGGCGGGGTTCAGCGCGTCTGCCCCCCGGGGACATGCAGCCCCGGCGGCGCATCGTCGTGCTACCCCTGTTAGGCGGCTGGTGCGGCATCTTTCGTCCCCAAAGCGTGGCGGCGGACAAGGAAGCATGCCGGCGTGTTTTTCGATTGCTTTTTTTCTTGACAGGGGGGCTGAAAAACGCTAAACTGAACCCGAGCAAACGAAAGGAGCACACATGACACAATTGAAAGGAACCAAAACCGCCGTCAACCTGATGACGGCTTTCGCCGGCGAATCGCAGGCGCGCAACCGCTACACCTATTTCGCCTCGAAGGCGAAAAAGGACGGCTTCGAGCAGATCGCCGCGATCTTCGCCGAAACCGCCGACCAGGAGAAGGAGCACGCCAAGCGCCTGTTCAAATACATGGAGGGCGGGGATGTGGACATCTCCGCGGCTTTCCCATTCGGCGTCATCGGATCGACGGAGGAGAACCTGCGGGCGGCCGCCGCCGGCGAGCATCACGAATACGACGAGATGTATCCCGAATTCGCCAAGACGGCGCGCGCGGAGGGATTTTCGGAAATCGCCGACGTGTTCATGGCCATCGCTGTCGCCGAAAAGTTTCACGAGCAGCGGTATCTGGAACTGGCCCAGAATGTCAAGGAAGGCCTGGTTTTCGAAAAGCCGGCCGAGACGGAATGGCGCTGCCGGAACTGCGGTTATACATTGAAGGGATCGAAAGCGCCCGACAAATGCCCGGCCTGCGCGCATCCGAAGGCGCATTTCGAGCTGCTGGCGCGGAATTGGTAAGCGGCGCCCGATTTGCATTGAAAGCCCTCCGCCGGAGGGCTTTTTTGCGCGATGCGATTTTGTTTGACTTTTTGCCGGCGCTTGCGATATAATCTGCCCCATGACCTGGAAGAAAAAAGCGTCGAAGATGTGGCAGCGCACGCGCATCCTGCGGTATTTGGGATACAAGCGCATCGGGCTTGAGAAGGCGCGCAACCGCATCGATGCGAGCGTGCTGCTGATCATCGTCTGCGTCGTTTCCCTGCCGCTGTTCCTGCACGCGCCGAAAGAAGCGCGCGACGCCGCGCCGGCCCAGATCGGGAAATCCGATCAGGTGGCCGAGGCCGTGCACGGCGATCTGGGCGACGACGAGGTCGTGGAAGAGCAAAAGGTTTCTTTGAGCGAATTGGAAAAACGCGTCGCCGCCGGCGAAATCGAGTTGCGCGTCCGGTCTTTCGAGAAAGGCGACAGCCTGCTGGGCATCCTGACCAAGGAAAAGGTGCCGCCGGCCGACCGGGCGGGGATCGTGGATGCGCTGGGGCTGATGATCGACCTGCGCACGCTGAAGCCCGGCCTGCAGATGTTCCTGTTCCGCGAAAAAAGCGCGGGCGCGGCGTCCGGCGATCTGCTGGGCGTTTCTTTTCAAATCAAGGGGACGGACACGATCGCCGTCCTGAAAGAGGAATCCGGGTGGATACCCTTTTCGGAATCCGGCCGGGTCGAAACGATCAACAGCCGCGTCACGGGCTTCGTCGAGCGCACCTTTTCGGGCAGCGCGAAGCAGGCCGGCGTGCCGGACGGCGTCGTCGGCCAGGTGCTGTCCGCGCTGGACGGCGAGGTGGACTTCGCGACGGACATCCAGGCCGGGGACGCGTTCGATGTCATTTACGAAACCAAAAGAACGCCCGGCGGATTGGAGCTGGGCGGCAAGCAGCTGGTTTTCATCGGGCTGAAGCTGGGAAAGCGGGAGATCTACCGCTATGCGTGGACGGACGGGGCGGGGCTGACGACCTTTTACGACGCGCGCGGGCTGGCCGGCGCGAAAATCATCATGAAGCGGCCGGTCAAGGCGCGCGCCCGGCTGTCGTCCGGATACGGATACCGCCGCCATCCGGTGCTGGGGTTCGAGGTGTTCCATTCCGGCGTCGACCTGGCCTGTCCGATGAACACGCCGATCGTTGCGGCGGCGGACGGGACGATCGTCCAGCTGGGCCGCAAGGGCGCCTACGGCCGGTATATCCGGATCCGGCACGCCGGCGGATATGAAACGGCCTACGGGCACATGAACGGATACCGGCAGGATCTGGGCGTGCGCTCGAAAATCAAGCGCGGGGAGGTCATCGGGTATGTCGGCAATTCGGGGCGCTCGACCGGCCCCCACGTCCATTTCGAGGTGTGGCGCTACGGCAAGACCCTCCATCCGGGAAAGGACAACGCTATCCCGAGCCGCCAGCTGTCCGGCTTCGAGCTGGAGCAGTTCGTCAGCTTCGCCTCCGGCCTGCACGCCGATTTCGAGCGGCACCGCGTCGGCCGGCTGCCGCCTATTCCGGCGGAGCGGCCGGATTTCATCGAGTGATTTTCGAATCAGTGCGTCGTGAATTTGAACTCGGCGCTTTTCTGGGCCAGCTCCCGCGTCAGGTCGCCGACGCGTCCGCCGCGGGTTTGCAGGAACGCCATGTATTCGTTCCGGTAGGTCATCGCCATGCTGACGCCTTCGACGATAATGTCGATGATCTTGTAGGAATCAGCGTCGCGCTTCAGGCGCCAGATGACCTCCGACGGCGGGTTGTTCTGAATCTGGCTGTCCACATACAGCTGGTTCTGGCCGGCGTTGCGCGATCCCGAAAAGACGATCTGCTGCCCGTTGTATAATCCGAAGCGGTCCGCCCATGTCTTCGTCGTGAAGTCCGTGAACACTTTCAGGAACTCCTGCTGCTCGGCGGGCGTCGCCTTTTTCCAGTAAGTGCCCAGCACGAACTTGCCGACGCCGGGCAGATCCACGGCGGAAACGAACGTCTGCCGGAACGATTTCAGCCGCTTGTCGGTGCTTTCGCTGTTGGTCAGGACTTTGGCGATGATCTCGTCCGCCAGATCCTGGACAAACTTGATCGCCGGATCCGACGCCGCCGCGCCGAACGACAGCATCAGCACGATTAAAAAAACGCCTATTTTTTTCATGGTTCCCCCTCCTTAATCATCCGTGTCGAATTCAAATGCGTAGCCGGGGGCGGATTTTTCCCCGCGCGCCGCGGCGATTTCCTTCGTGCGGTTCTGCAAATACAGCGACCGAACCGTCACATACATGTCCGTCGACGAACGCTGCAGGTTTTCGATGAACTCGATGGCCTGCTCGCGTTCGGATATGTTGTAGAGCGCCGCTTTGGACCAGTAGATCTCGGGCTGGTCCAGAATCAGGTAGTCCGTCGGAATCAGGAACAGGTCGACCCCCCAGCCCGCGGCGTCCCGGATCGTGGAGGCGCCGAAGAACGGCCGGACGAAATAGGGGCCGCGCTCCACCCCCCAGACGGCCAGCGTGCGCCCGAAATCGTTGTCTTTCTTGGGGATGTCCCAATGCGACGCCGGATCGAACAGGCCGCCGACGCCGATGGTCGTGTTGACCAGCAGGCGCCGGAGCGAATCGCACGCTTTCGCGCCGTCGGCCTGCATCAGGTCGTTGGCCAGATACATCGGCGTGCGCAGGTTTTCGAAGAAGTTGGACACGCCCGTGCGGACGAACTGCGGCGTGATGAAGCGGTAGCCGACGGCCAGCGGCTTCACGACGGCCGCGTCCAGAACGCCGTTGAATGCGAATATGCCGCGGTTCACCGGTTCCCACGGGTCGTTGATTTCGTCGAACTGCCGCGCCAGATCGGGATCCGCCGGCCGCGTCGCGCACCCCGCGACGGCCAGGAAAACAACCGCCAGAACGGCAATGCCGATCCTACGCATGCCCGCCCCCCGTCTGCCGCAGGATGGCCGGTATGACGTCCGCCGCGCCCGGGACGAAAATGGGCAGGTGGTAATCCGCGGGCTGGATGAACTTTTTCTGCCTGAGCTCCGAAATCAATTTCCGGGCCGTGTTGAAAAAGCCGTCGATGTTCACGACGATGATGGGCAGCCGGATGATGTGCTTTTGCTTCAGGGTCAGCATTTCGAACAGCTCGTCGAACGTGCCGTATCCGCCGGGCAGGACGCAGATGGCGGACGCCTGCTTGGTCATCGACACCTTGCGGTCGGACATCTTGTCCCACACTTCGAACTGCTGGATTTTGCTTTCCACCAGATCCGGGCGCTCGACATCGTAGAACTCCTGAATCGTCGCGCCGATCAGGTATCCGCCCCTGTCCATCGCCCCCTCGGCGACGGCGCCCATGACGCCGCGCCCACCCGCGCCGTAGATCAGCTTGATGCCGCTTTCGGCGATGATGCGCCCCAGTTTGTATGCCTCCTCCCGGTAAATGGGATTGTCCCCGTCCGCGCCGCCGCAGTAAACAACGATAGATTCGATTTTCCCCATTTTTTCCCTTGATTTTGATTCCGGAATGCATTACAAGTAGGATGATAGGGTCATCCTAGCGGTTTTCGACGGGCGGGTCAAGCGAAAAAGGGGAAAATGAAAAAGTTTTGTTGCATGGCTTTGGCTGTTTTCCTGCCTGCGGGCGTCTGGGCGCAGAATGCCGCGCCGGCCCCCGTTCCGGCCGCCGCGCCGCCGGCTCCGTCCGCGCCGACCCAGCCGAATCTGGGGCGGGAGGCGACGCCTGTCAACACCTTGATTATCACGCCGCCGCTGCTGCCGGAAATATCCATCGACATCAGCGACCCGAGCGTCATGACGCCGCCCGCGCCGGTTGCGCCGGAGGCTCCCGCCGCGCAGCCCGCCGCGCCGGCAGCTCCCGCCGTCCCCGCGGAGCAGGCGCCGCAGCAACCGCCGCAACCGGCCGTGCCGCCACAGCTGCCCCCGACGCCCGCGCCCGCGCTGCCGCATGCGGACGCCTCCCCGAAGGTGGTTCAGCCGCCGCCGATCAAACAGACGCCGCTGTCCGAAGTGCTGAATAAGAAATCGAAGGACGGCCTGGCCGTCAAGACGCCGAAGTCGCCGATGAAGTTCGCCCAGCAGGGCTTCGCGCGCATCATGAAGCGGCAGGCGCAGCTGGCGCACGATCGGGCGAAAGCGCTGTATCAGGCCGCGGGCAAGGACGGCGCGGTGCAGGCGTTCG
This sequence comes from Alphaproteobacteria bacterium, assembly GCA_028696805.1. Classification (GTDB taxonomy): domain Bacteria; phylum Pseudomonadota; class Alphaproteobacteria; order CAAHEQ01; family UBA3637; genus JAQVGI01. The sequence goes on along the minus strand of JAQVGI010000020.1, from coordinate 12,922 downwards.
AAAGCCTGAAAAAGAAAGACGCGCTGAAAGTCGCCGGCATCGGGTTCGGCCTGACGCCGGAGGATGTCGACGAAACGCTGACGGAAAACGGCTACGCGCTGAAAGAGGTCGAATACGGCATCCCGTCCCAGCGCCGGATGTTCTACGACCAGCAATGCCGCGATCGCCCCGTCTACGGCCCCGCCCAAATCCGGAAATGCATCGAGGACAGCGCGAAGGCCGAGGACATGTATTACATTTCCAGCCTGACATTCCGGAAGCCCCGGACCAACGAGCATATCCAGGTCCTGTTCACCTCATGGTTCCAGAACAACGTGTCATACAAGGTGTATTACGAGAGCCGGGGGGACAATTCCCTGACGTTCACCGAGGCGAACCTGGCGCGCAAGCTGCGCCGCAAGGAGGCGTTCTTCAAGATGCTGTCCGACGTATACGGCGAGCCGGACGACAAGGATTTCAACATCTGGGGGGACACGCGGGTGGCGTATATGCGCGCCTATATGACCGGGGCGAATTACAACGCCTACATCGAGATGGAGGACAAGACGCTCGGCGACACCGACAGGTACGAGGACATGAAGGACGGCGAGGGCCTGGTCTACAAGCACCCGTTCACGTTCGCGCCGACGGGGGATGACACATGATGGCGGAAGATTTGAATAAATATCTTATCAACTACACCGAGATGGCGAAGCGGGGGGAGCTGACGCCGCTGGTCGGGCGCGAGCAGGAGTTGGAGCGCCTGATACACATCCTGCTGCGGACGACGAAAAACAACCCGGTCGTCGTCGGGCCGGCCGGCGTCGGGAAATCGGCGCTGATCGAAGGATTGATCGCTTTCATGTGCTCGGCCGACGCGCCGGATTATCTGCAGCAGCGGGAAGTCGTCGGGCTGAATGTGGCGCAGATGATGCTGGACGGCGCCGGCGACGGATACAGCCGGCTGGTGCAGCAGGTGATGCAGTCCGTCGTCGAAAGCGACCACGCGAAAATCCTGTATCTGAAAGACATCAGCTTCCTGGTTCAGATGGACATCGCGCCGGAAAACAAGGCGTCCGCCATTTTCACCAAGCTGGCGCTCGTCGGCGACAAGATCAACTGCATCGTCGAGACGGATACCCAGAACTTCACCGGATACATCGAGAAGGACACCGCCGTTCTGGCGTGCCTGCAAGCCGTGCATTTGGAGGAGCCGACGCTGGACGAGGCGATTCAAATCGTGGCCGCCCGCAAGAAAAAGTTCGAGGAGCACTACAACATCGTCATCCCCGACGATGTGGTCAGGGCGGCGTGCCAGCTGACCGGCCGGTATATCAAGCAGCGGTTCTTTCCGGAAAAGGCGCTGGACCTGCTGGACGATTCGGCCAGCCTGCTGATGATGGACATCGCGCGCGGCGCCGTCGATGCGGACAAGAACACATTGGTCGTCGATTTCTGCATGCGGACGATTTCGGATTGGACGGGCATTCCGGTGGAGCGCGTCGACACCGAGGACAAAAAGCGTCTGGCGCATGCCGAGGATTTCCTGCGGACGCGCGTCGTCGGCCAGGACAACGCGGTCAAGGTGGTCGCGGACGCGCTGCGCCGCGCGCGGTCGGGGATTCAGGATCCGAACCGGCCGATCGGATCGTTTCTGTTCATCGGAACGACCGGCGTCGGCAAGACCGAGCTGGCGAAATCGCTGGCGGATTTCATGTTCAACGACGAAACGGCGCTGCTGCGGCTGGACATGTCCGAGTATATGGAGCGGTCGTCCGTCGCGCGGATGATCGGCCCGCCGCCGGGCTCGCCGGGGTTCGAATCGGGCGGCTTGCTGACCGAGGCCGTGCGGCTGAAGCCTTTTCAGGTCGTTCTGTTCGACGAGGTTGAAAAGGCGCACCTGGACATTTTGAACCTGATGCTGCAGCTGCTGGACGAGGGGCGCCTGACGGACAGCAAGGGCATAACCGTCGATTTCCGCAACACGATTATTATTTTGACATCCAACGTCGGCGCGAATCTGCCGAGCTACCAGCGGCTCGCGAAATTGTCCGAGTATTTCCGGCCCGAGTTTTTGAACCGCCTCGACGACATCGTGTCCTTCCACCAGCTGAACGAGGACAGCCTGCGCCTGATCGTCGACATCCATCTGAACAAGCTGCTGAAACGGATTCAGGCGGTCGGGTATCATGTCGTCGTCGACGACAAGGCCAAGGACTGGTTTGTCGACGAGGTGTTCACCTCGAAGTTCGGCGTGCGGGCGTTGAAGCGCCTGATGCAGGATCAGGTGGAGAATCCGATGGCGCTGCTGATCATGCAGGAGCGCGTGAAGCCCGGCCAGGATGTTTTCCTGAACGTGGACAAATCGGGGCGCAAGCTGCAGATTTTCGCGAAGAAAATGGCGGCCGAGGTGTTGGAGCCCGTGGATGTGCCTATTCCCGAGGTGGAGGAAGAGCAGCCCGAACCGGCGGCCGAAACGAAACCTGTGCCGCCGCCCGAAACCGACCAGCCGGCGGCAGCGGAGGAGCAACCAGAACCGCCGCAACAACCCGAACCGGCGCCCGCGCCTGAAACACCGGCCGCATCACCCGCGTCTGAATCGCCGGCAGAACCGGCCCCCGCGGCTCCGGTCGAACCGCCCGCCGAAGAAATCCCGGAAGTCGTCGATGAGCCGCAGCCCGAGTAAAGCGCTGCTGGATTGGTATGCCGCGCACGGCCGCGAAATGCCCTGGCGCGTCAAGGGCGGCGCGCACGGCGATCCGTATGCCGTCTGGGTGTCCGAAATCATGCTGCAACAAACGATGGTCAAGGCCGTCGTCGATTATTTCAACCGGTGGATGAAACGCTTTCCGACCTTGGAAAGCCTGGCGCGCGCCGACATTCACGATGTGCTGCTGATGTGGCAGGGGCTGGGGTATTACACACGCGCGAAAAAGCTGCACGAATGCGCCCGGGTGCTGGTGAACGAATACGGCGGCGTTTTTCCGGCCGACAGGGCGGAGCTGCTGAAACTGCCCGGCATCGGGCCCTACACGGCGTCCAGCATCTGTTGCTTCGCGTTCAATCAGCCCGAAACCGTCGTCGACGGCAATGTGATTCGCGTTCTGGCGCGCGTCCACGGCCTGACGCATGCCGTGACGAAAGAGGAAATCTATGCGCTGGCGCAGCGGCTGACCCCGCGGAAACACGGCGCGGATTACGCCTCCGCGATTATGGATCTGGGCGCGACGATCTGCACGCCGGCCAACGCGCTGTGCGCGCAATGCCCGTGGCGTGCGTCCTGCGTTGCGTACCGCGAGGGGATTGTCGATAAAATTCCGCTGATTCAAAAACCCGAAAAGAAAACGCGCCGCGGCGTCGTGTATGTGATTCGGAACGGCGCCGGAGCCTATTACATCCGCAAGCGCCCGGGCAAGGGCCTGCTGTCCGGATTGTATGAGTTCCCGTGGATTTACGACGGCGAGCCGCCCCTGTTTTCCGGCGCGCCCATCGGCCAGGTCGCGCATGTGTTCACGCATTTCAGGCTGACGCTGGATGTTGTGCCCGTCCAGTGCGACGCGGCCGATCTGGGCGGCGCGTTCGTGCCGCCCGCAGACTTCAAAAAATATCCGTTTTCAACATTGATGAAACGCGTGATGAAAGCAATCCGGTAGAGGGCTATTCATCCCCGATTTTCAACGCCTCGATGAAGGCGTTCTGGGGGATTTCGACCTCGCCGAACTGGCGCATCCGCTTTTTGCCTTCCTTTTGCTTTTCGAGCAGCTTCCGTTTGCGCGTGACGTCGCCGCCGTAGCACTTGGCCGTCACATCCTTGCGGAAAGCCGAGATATCCTCGCGCGCGATGATTTTGCCGCCGATGGAGGCCTGAATCGGAATGCGAAACTGGTGGCGCGGAATCAGGTCTTTCAGCCGCTCGCAGATCTGCCGCCCGCGGCGCTCGGCCTGCGACCGGTGCGCCAGGAACGCCAGCGCGTCCACCGGCTCGTTGTGGACCAGGATGTTGACGCGCACCAGGTCGCTTTCCTTATAGTCGGCGATTTCATAATCGAAGCTGGCATACCCGCGCGAAATGGATTTCAGGCGGTCGTAGAAATCGAACACGATCTCGTTGAGGGGCAGCTCATACACCGCCATCGCGCGGTTGCCGACATAGGTCAGGTCTTTCTGCACCCCGCGCCGGTCCGCGCACAGCTGCAAAATGCTCCCCAGGTATTCGTCGGGCGTCAGGATGGTCGCCTTGACCCATGGCTCCTCGATTTTCGCGATCCGCGTGATGTCCGGCATGTCGGCGGGGTTATGCATGTCCAGCATCGCCCCGTCGGTCAGGTAGACCTTATATGCGACGCTCGGCGCCGTCGTGATCAGGTCCAGGTTGAACTCGCGCCCCAGACGCTCCTGAATGATCTCCATGTGCAGCAGGCCGAGGAACCCGCACCGGAACCCCTGGCCCAGCGCCAGCGACTTGTCGGGCGTGAATTGAAAGCTGGCGTCGTTCAGCTGCAATTTGGCCAGCGCTTCCTTCAAGTCCTCGTAATCGCCCATGTCCACGGGGAACAGCGAGCAGAACACGACCGACAGGCTGGGCTTGAATCCGGGCAGCGCGCGCGCCGCCGGATTCTTGGCGTCCGTGATGGTGTCGCCGACTTTCGTCTCTCCGATGGATTTGATGCTGCAAATCAGAAAGCCCAGCTCGCCGGCCTTGATTTCGAGCGCGTCGGCCATTTTCGGCGTGAAATACCCCAGCCGCTCGATTTTATAGGTCGCGCCGGTCGCCATGAATTGGATCTGCTGGCCCTTTTTGAACGATCCGTCGACGACGCGCGTCAGCACGACGATGCCCAGATACGAATCATACCACGAATCGACCAGCATCGCTTTCAGCGGCGCGTCCGCATTCCCTTTCGGCGCGGGCAGGCGGAGGACGATCGCTTCCAGAACGTCGGCGATGCCGATGCCCGTCTTGGCGGAAATCAGCGGCGCGCCGGCCGTGTCCAACCCGATGACATCCTCGATCTGCGCCTTGACCTTTTCGGGCTCGGCGGCGGGCAGGTCGATTTTGTTGATAACCGGCACGATTTCGTGGTCGGCATCCAGCGCCTTGTAGACGTTGGCGAGCGTCTGCGCCTCGACCCCCTGCGAGGCGTCCACGACCAGCAGAGACCCCTCGCACGCGGCCAGCGACCGGCTGACCTCGTATCCGAAATCCACATGCCCCGGCGTGTCGATGAGGTTCAGGATGTAATCCTGCCCGTCCAAAGCGCGGTAGTTCAGGCGCACCGTCTGGGCCTTGATCGTGATGCCGCGCTCGCGCTCGATGTCCATGCTGTCCAGCAGCTGCTCCTTCATCTCGCGCATCGAAACGGCGTCGCACGTCTGTATCAGCCTGTCCGCCAGCGTCGATTTGCCGTGGTCGATGTGGGCGATGATGGAAAAATTGCGGATGTGCTTCTGATCTGTCATGCCGCCGAATCTAGCCGAAAAACTTGCAAAAAGCAAGAAAAATAGCTTGCCTTTTCCCCGGATTTGGATTAGGGTTATCCCTAAAGAAAGGAGACCTCATGCAAAATCTGGGGCAGCTGATGCAAAAGGCGCAGCAGGTTCAAACGCAGATGAACGTTCTGCAATCCAAAATGGAAAAGCTGGAGTTCACCGGCGAATCGGGCGGCGGCGCCGTGAAAATCACGATGACCGGCAAAGGCGTCGCGACCAAGGTGGCGATAGACGCCGCCGTTCTGTCCGACCGCGAAACCTTGGAGGATTTGGTTCTTGTCGCCATCAACAACGCCAAAGACCAATCCGAAGCGACAATGGCCGCCGAGATGGAGCGGATTCAAAAATCCCTGGGATTGCCTCCCGGTTTCAAAATGCCATTCTAAAAAATGATTTTATAGGGCATCTATTGGTTTTGTTTGCGGCTCATTTACCAAAGTGTAAACTTCGCCTGAACAAAACACAATATCTGCTCCTCTAAAATCATTTTTACCGAAGGATACTATAATGATTGTATTTTCGCATTTGCCTCAATCCCGCTCCCCAGCTGCCGCCCTTAAATCATTTTTGTGAGAAAAAGGGGGCGGTCAATGAAATCCTGCCTTCCTTATCATCAACATCCTATTTTACGCCATGTCCGCACCTGAAATTGAAACTTTAATCGCCTTATTGTCCAAGCTGCCGACGCTGGGGCCGCGGTCGGCCCGGCGCGCAGTGCTGCATCTGCTGAACCGGAAGGAAAGCCAGTTCGTCCCGCTGATCGCCGCGTTGCAGGAAGTCGCCGACAAAATCAAGCCGTGCGCGGTCTGCGGCAACATGGACACGTCCGACCCGTGCAGCATCTGCCGCGACGAGCGCCGGGGAAAAGCGCAGATCTGCGTTGTGCAGGATGTCGCGGATTTGTGGGCGTTGGAGCGGGCCGGCATGTATCGCGGCCGCTATCACGTGCTGGGCGGCGTTCTGTCGGCGCTGGACGGCGTCGGTCCGGACGAGCTGAAAATCCCGGCGTTGGTCGAGCGCGTCGCGGCCGGCGGCATCGCCGAGATCATCCTGGCCCTGCCCGCGACGATCGAGGGCCAGACGACCGCGCACTATGTCGCCGACAAGCTGGCGGATTTCCCAGTCCAGATTTCCACATTGTCGCGCGGCGTGCCGATGGGCGGAGAGCTGGACTACCTGGACGACGGCACGTTGCAGCTGGCCTTTTCCGCGCGCAAGAAAATCGGCGGTTAGTTTTTCCCTTGCAAACCGGCCTGTTTTCTGATATAATCCCACTCATGTTTTATTTTGTTTCGGATTTGCGGCATTAGCTTTTCATATTCGTCATCTGTTTTTAACCGATCGAATATGAAAGGAATCCATTATGTCCCATTTGTCTGAAATTACATCCAAGCGCCGCACATTCGCGATTATTTCCCATCCGGACGCCGGCAAGACGACGTTGACCGAAAAGCTGCTGCTGTTCGGCGGCGCGATCAACCAGGCCGGCGCCGTCAAAGCGCGCGGGGACAGCCGCCGGGCGCGCTCCGACTGGATGAAAGTGGAGCAGGAGCGCGGCATTTCCGTCGCCTCGTCCGTGATGACATTCGATTACGGCGGATGCACCTTCAACTTGTTAGACACGCCGGGGCACGAGGATTTTTCGGAAGACACCTACCGCGTTCTGACGGCCGTGGATTCGGCGGTCATGGTGATCGATTGCGCCAAGGGAATCGAAACGCAGACCAAAAAGCTGTTTGAAGTCTGCCGCCTGCGCGACATTCCGATCATGACCTTTATCAATAAAATGGACCGCGACGGCCAGGATGCGTTCAAGCTGATGGCAGAAATCGAGCAGACGTTGGCGCTGGACGCGACGCCCGCCGTGTGGCCGATCGGACAGGGGCGGGACTTCCGCGGCTGTTTCGATCTGATGAAAGACCGCCTGATTTTGATGGCGCGCGGGGATAAATCCACCCTGCCGGCGCACGAAACGCATATCCGCGGCATCGCCGATCCGCAGCTGGACGCGCTGCTGCCCGCCGAGCAGGTGGCACAGTTGCGCGCGGAGGTTGAGCTGGTGCGCGGCGCCTGTCCGCCGTTCGTGCGATCGTCCTATCTGGACGGACACATGACGCCGGTGTTTTTCGGATCGGCGATTCACAATTTCGGAATCCGGGAATTGCTGGACGCTCTGGTCGCGCTGGCGCCGAGCCCGCGCCCGCAAACGGCGGCGGAGCGCGCCGTCCGCCCGGACGAGGACAAAGTGTCCGGCTTCGTTTTCAAAATCCAGGCCAACATGGATCCGAAGCACCGCGACCGCATCGCGTTCGTGCGCCTGTGCTCCGGGCATTTCAAGCGCGGGATGAAGCTGCTGCACGCGCGCAGCGGGAAAATGCAGATGCTGCACAACCCGATTCTGTTTCTGGGGCAGGACCGCGCGGTGGCCGAGGAAGCCTTCGCCGGCGACATCGTCGGGCTGCCGAACCACGGCGGCTACCGCATCGGCGACGGGTTCAGCGAGGGGGAGTCCCTGACCTTCCGCGGGATTCCATCTTTCGCGCCGGAGCTGCTGCAAAAAGTCCGCGCGACGGATCCGCTGAAAGCCAAGCACTTGGGGCGCGCGCTGGAACAGATCGCCGAGGAGAGCGGCGCGAGCATCTTCAAGCCGGTCGTCGGGTCGGACTGGATCGTCGGCGTCATCGGCGGGCTGCAGTTCGAAGTGCTGGCCGACCGCATCCGGACGGAGTTCGACGTGCCCGTCGCGTTCGAGCCGACATCGTATCTGACGGCGCGGTGGATTGCGGGCTCGGACGCGGATGTCCGGCGCTTTTGCGACGCGAACCGGGGGTGCCTGGCGACGGATCACGACGGGGAGCCCGTCTATCTGGCGCGCAACGCGTGGCATTTGGGAAAGGTTCAGGAAGACTACCCGGCCCTGTCGTTTCTGGCCGTCAAGAATTAAAGCCGCTTCACATCGCACAGCGGGAGGCAGGAAAACAGCGCATACCGGCGCGTGTCGCCCCGCTTCCGGCTGGACAGGATGGGCAGCACGGAAAACAGCAGGTATTTCGTGCGTCCGCGCGCCCGTTTGATTTTGAACAGCGGGATGATGCCGAACAGCCGGTATGTTTTCTGATCGCGTTTGATTTTAATCTTCATGACCGGCAGGACGGACAACAGGCGGATGCTCGTCTTATGCGTCGGAGCCAACAGGCGGATCAGGTCTTCCTGAACATCCTTATCGGCCGTCAGAAAATCGAGCATGCGCCGGCGGATGGCGTCCGATTGCCGCGCCTGGCTCTCTTTTTTCGTGTGGCCGATGTTTTCCGGGTGCCAGCGGTATTTCAGCAATACCTCGGGCAGCGTGATGATTTTCACATGCCGGACGGCGCGGCACCACAAATCGTAATCCTCGGTTACCCGAAATTGTGGATTATAGACCAAATGGTGCATGTCGAACGCCTTTTTGACCCACAGGACACTCGGATGTGCAACCCGGCAACCGGTCACCAAGTCCAAAAGCCGCACTTCCGGCGGATATGTGACGACGCCCCCTTTGGGAAATATCTTGATGTTGGTCGCGACCATGCCCACATCCGGATGGCTTTCCAGAAAGGCCACCTGTTTTGCCAGCCGTTCGGGCAGCGCGATGTCGTCCGAGTCCATGGCGGCGATGTATTTCCCGCGCGCCAGCGCGATCGCCTTGTTCCTGGCCGCGGCCCCGCCGCCGTTGCGCTCCAGCCGGACATACCGGATGCGCTTGTCCGGATAGCCGATGCGCTGGACATTCCGTTGCCCGACATTCTGTCCCAGCAGAAAATGGATCTGTATGACACGGAGGGGAGCCTGCGCCGGAATCAGGCCGAGCAGGGGCAGAAAAAGCAGAAAATCATGCGGGCGATCGAAGAATTGCTGTCGCTGGACGATTAGGCCGGGCGGCCGGGCGCCGCGCTAGGCCTGATTCGATCCGTTTTGGATCAAATCCGTGAAGCGGCCGTATTCGCCCTTGAAGAACAGCCGGACGATGCCGGTCGGGCCGTGGCGCTGCTTGGCGACGACGGCTTCGGCGATGTTTTCCATTTCCAGCTTCCGCTTCTCCCACTCGGCCTTGCGCAGGATGAACTTGTCCGCCGTTTCGTTCGGGCGCTGCACGGGCTCCTCCTGCTTCAGGTAATACACCTCGCGATACACGAACATCACGATGTCGGCGTCCTGCTCGATGGATCCCGATTCGCGCAGGTCGGACAGCTGCGGGTGCTTGTTTTCGCGCTGCTCCACCATGCGGGACAGCTGGGACAGCACGATGACCGGCACGTTCAGCTCCTTCGCCATGATTTTCAGCGCGCGCGTCATCTCGGACAGCTCCTGGACGCGGTTTTCATTGCGCCCGCCGGCGGTGACCAGCTGCAGGTAGTCGACGACGATCAGGCCGAGGCCCTTGGCCTTGTCGCGGGCCAGCCGCCGCGCGCGGTTCTTGATTCCGGTGACCGTGATGCCCGGCGTGTCGTCCACATACAGCGGGATTTTGTTCAGCAGGTCGACGCCGGCCGCCAGCTCGTCGAACTGGCTGTCGTCGATTTTGCCCAGCCGCATGTGGTGGCTGGATATTTCCGTTTTGGCGGACAGGATGCGCGTCGCCAGCTGCTCCGCGGACATTTCCAGCGAAAAGAAGGCGACGGATTTCTTGGGGTCGCCCTGCGCGTGGGCGTCCGCGAATTTCTGGGCCGCGTTGAACGCGATCGTCGTGGCCAGCGCGGTCTTGCCCATGGCCGGCCGCCCCGCCAGGATGATCAAATCCGAATTGTGCAGCCCGCCCAGCAGCTTGTCTATGTCCGCCAGGCCGGTCGACACGCCGGACACGCCGGTCGGGTTCTTCTTGGCTTTTTCGACGAGGGTCAGCGATTCCAGCAGCGCGTCGCGCAAGGGCTTCGGGCCGCCGTCGGCTTCGCCCTCGTTGGCGATTTCATACAGCTTTTTTTCGGCCTCCTCGATCTGGGCGATGGCTTCGGAATCCAGCTTGATGTCGAAGGCGTCGTTGACGATGTCGTTCCCGACATGTATCAGCTGGCGCCGGATATATCGGTCCAGAATCAGCCGCCCGTAATCGCCGACGTTCAGCCCGGGGCTCGCCGCCGCCGCCAGGCGCGTCAGGTATTCCGCTCCGCCGACGTTTTTCAGCTCCTCGTTTTTTGCGAACAGCGGCTTGATGGTGGTCGGGTCGGCGATGCGGCCTTGCTCGATGTAGGTGCGGCAGGCCTCGTAAATCTGGCCGTGCGCCGGGTTGGAGAAATGGTCGGGCTTCAGGAACTCCGATACTTTCTCCAAAGACTGGTTGTCCAGCAGGATGGCGCCCAGCAGGGCTTGCTCGGCTTCCACATTATACGGCGGCGTGCGGTTGATTTCGGGGTTTTCCATTGCCAATCCTTAATTTTTTCTTAATCAAGACAAACATACACGATTTTTGCGAAAAAGCAAAGCATTTTTTATCCACAGGAACCGATGCGTTAAAAAATAAGTTGACAAAAACTCGTTTCGGGTGTATCATCGTCCTGTATGTCAAAGGAGGAGAACATGACAAACACGAACAAAGTTTTGGCAGTCGCCGGCAAAACGGCCGCGGGCATCGCCGGATGCTTGGCTTTCGCGGTTGCGATGGAGTGGGGAGTCCAGGCCTGGGAAGAAGATTCCCACGAAACTGCGGAGCGCTATTTCCGATACAGGGAGGATGGTTTGAGTTCGGCTTATGACGAGGCGATCCACCATGATCCGGTCGCCGTTTCCGAAATACGGAAGGCGATGCAGGAATTGTCCGCTTGCGAAAAAAAGCACAACGCGCTTTATGTCGATGTCATCGAGCGGATCGAATCGAAAAGGAAAGGGACGTTCCACTTTTTCCCGTATGTGTGGAGCAATCTGACGCAAAACGTCCGGAACTAGGGATCGGCGGGCGGATTGATGGACATGATGCAGAAATATGTGCCGCGGGTCGCGTTTATCGGCCGGCGGGAGGACGGAAAAGCAAAAGCGCCGAAACGCGGGTCTTTTTGGATGGGCGCGGCGGCGGCGTGCGCCGTTTTGATACCACTGCATCAATTCGACGCGTATGCCCGGCAGCTGGCCGGCCTGGAACGGGAGCGGCAGGAGGCCTATCGGACGGCGACGCGGCTGTTCGGTTCGTCCGAAAAAGCGCTGTGGTATTACCTGCACAGGAATCGGGCCATCAGAAAAGCCGAGGAAAACTGGACGGAGCGGCATCCGCATTCCGCCGCCGTCCACCGGTGGCTGTCCGACAAAATGAGCGCGCCGCAGCCGCAGCGCCTGACGACGCAAAACGCTTTCCCCGAGGAGCCTTTCCCAAGCCATGAGCGCATCCGGGAGGGGTGAAAATAAACCGCCGATTCGCAAGATCCGGCGGTTTTTTTATCCGGGTTTTTCCGGCGGCGCGGGTTCCGGTTCGCCCTCCGGCGGCGCCTCGTTCGTATGCATGACATACACGCCGCCCAGCCACCTGTTCAAATCCACATCCGCGCACCGCTTCGAGCAAAACGGCGCGTAGGCGGGATCGGCTTCTTTCTTGCAAATCGGGCAGGGCATTATTTCCTGTCGGCGTCCTGCGGGTCGAAAAAGACTTTTTCCTTGCGCTCGTGCCGCTCCTGCGCCTCGATGCATAAGGTCGCCACCGGCCGCGCGTCCAGCCGTTTCACCCCGATCGGATCGCCCGTTTCCTCGCAGTATCCGTATGTGCCGTCCTCGATGCGGCCCAGCGCGGCGTCTATTTTCTTGATCAGCTTACGCATCCTGTCGCGCGTGCGCAGTTCCAGCGACTGGTCCGTTTCCACGCTGGCGCGGTCGTTCATGTCCGGCTCTTGCAACGAGGTATCTTTCAAATCCTGCAATGTCATGCTGGATTCGCGGATCAGGTCGGCGCGCCAGTCCAGCAGCTTCTGCCTGAAATACTCCAAATGCTTCGGGCACATATACGGCTCTTTTTCGGACGGCACATAGGCCTTGGTTTTCGGAGCGGCCGGCTTTTTCGGCTTTTGCTTGGCCGGTTTCTTCGATTGCGGCGCCGGTTTCTTGAGAGCCGGCCTGGCGGCGGGCTTCCGAACAGCTTTGACGGCGGCTTTGACGCCCGTTTTTTTCGGGGGCGTTTTGCGCGCCGGCGCCTTGGGTTTCGCGCGGGCCGTCCGGGCAGCCTTTTTGGGGGCCGTCTTTTTCTTTTTTGGGATTTTAATCATGTCCTACCTCCTTGAGAACGTGCCTTTATAAAATAGGTGATTTTCAAGCGGTTGTCAACCGATTAATTTTTTTCTTGAATTGCGCGGGGCCGTCGGCTAATATGAGGGGTGTCAAAGGGGGCAGCATGATGTGTCGCGGCATTTTTTTTGGGATTTTGTGTTGGATGTTCGGCGGCGTCGCGCAGGCGCAGTCTTTCGACGCGTGCGTTCCGCTGATCGCGGCGGCCGAGCAG
>JAQVGI010000019.1 GCA_028696805.1 Alphaproteobacteria bacterium | reverse complement strand
TCCTACCGGGATTTGGGACAGAATGTTTTTGCATTCTCGACGGGCGCCGTTTGGGATAAGATGTTCAAGTTTAGATTTGTCCGCGATCGGCAGCTGCAATTCCAGGAAATCCAAAACTGCAACGACACGGCGTTCACATTGTTGTCCCTGGCGCTGGCGGACAGGATCGCGGTCGTCACGGAATGCTTCGTCACCTATCGCCAGAACAACGAGCGCTCGCTGGTCGGCCGCCGGGATTTCCATTGGAACAGCTTCTATGCGGTTATGCCTTATATCAGGGAAAAGCTGAAACAAGCCGGGCGGTATGACGGCATGCGTTCGGCTTTCAATCAAATAGCGCTTCTGTTTTGCTTTTGGGTTTTGGACAACCTGAAAGAACCCATCAGGAGCATCGGGTATAAGGATTTTTTGACCAATGGGTTGAAGGATATCGTCGATTCCGTGCCGCTGGCGCTGCGCGACCGGCTCCGCTCGAAACACAGGCGGTGCCTGTCAAAGCCGCTCGCCGATTTTTTCAGCCGCAGGCCGGACAAAATCGTCCCCGTCGTTTTCAGCGCGCAGAACGCGGACGTCCCGTATCTAGGCGTTGCGATTCAATCCATTATGGAAAACGGATCGCCCGATTATTTTTACGATATTTACGTGCTGCACCGCACGATCGGCGCGCCGGCTGTCCGGCGGCTGGAAGGCTTGACGCGGGGCAACAGCCGCATCTGCTGCATCGATGTGTCCGCCTTTGTGCCGCCCGGCGAGGCGGGGCCTTATTTGTGGAGCGTTTTGCCGCGCGTGCTGTTTCAATATCCCAAAGTCATCTGCCTGTCGCCGCTCGTTCTGGTACGGATGGGATTGGAAAAGCTGCTGCGGCAGAAAATGTCGGGGCGTGTTCTGGCGGGCGCTCCTCTGTGCATGACGGCGGACGCGCGGAAGGACATTGCCCGGGAAACCGGCTTGAATCCGGACGCATACGTCGATCCGGCCGTTTTATTGGTTGATTTTGCGAAATTGTCCGCCATTCAAGAGCTGCCGGGTTCCTTCACGCCCCATCGGATCAATTTGTTTTTTGCGGAGAAGATCGCGAAACTGGACGCCGGGTGGAATATGCCTGCGCAAATCTTTCTGCCCCATGTCTTGAAGCGGATGGATCTGGCGGATATGCAGCATCAGAGGAATTTTTATCCGAACATCCGTATTTTTTCGTTTGAGTCATTGGGCGGGATACATCAGCATCACAACATCGTCTCGACGCTTTGGTGGGAATGCGCGCGACGGAGTCCTTTCTATGAGGAGCTGATTTTCCGGGAGGTCGGCAGATGACATCCCCGAACGCGTTGATCTCGATCGTCGTATGTGCTTATAATGCCGAAGAAACGCTGGATCGGTGCCTGTCGTCGCTGGTGCGGCAGACCTATCGCGCGATTCAGATCGTCTGCATCGACGACGGCTCCAATGACGGGACGGCGGCCCTTTTTGAAACATACGCGGCGCGGGACAAGCGCGTTTTGGTCGTGCATCAGGAAAACGGCGGCATTTCGGCGGCCAGGAACATAGCTCTGAAACACGCGGCAGGCGACTACCTGATGTTCTGCGACGCGGACGACTGGTTCCATCCGGACATGTGCCGGAAAATGATCGGGACATTGGTGCGGGAGAAGGTCGATTGGGTTTCGTGCGGCATCGAGCCTGTTTTCGAAACGATGCCCGTTTTGAATTTCCTGGAATACCGTTCTTTTTATTACCGCGTGTCGTTTTTGGGAAAACATTCGAATCAGGTGGTGCGCGAAGGCATCCATTTCCTGCTGTGGAACAAGATTTTCCGCATGGATCTTGTCCGGAAATACCGCCTGGCGTTTCCGGTCGGGCGCATTCACGAGGACGATGCTTTCGTCATGTCGTATTTCGCGATCAGCGCGTCCATCTGCGGGCTTCCGGACAAGCTGTACTACCACACGCTGACGGATTCTTCGCAGATCGGCACGCTGCATCAAATGGCGGCGGCATCGGCGCACCGGTTCGACAAGCTCTATGTTGCGCAGTTTATCCAAGACTTCCTGCTGCGGCATCGTCTGTTTTACCGGAACCAGGCCTTTTTCGCCCATGTGCTGGATGTGGGCGTTCGGTTTTGGGCCAAGAAAGTATCCGCGGCGGATTACCCGTATGTGATGCGGCTGATCGCCGGCCTTGTCCGCAGGATGGACGCGGTTTTCTTGGAGCGCCACCCCCTGCTGTGGCATGTCAAGAAAAAGAACATCGCCCGGGCGATTCAGGTTTTGAACCAGAACAGGTCCATGTTCCTCGCCTTCGCGGACGCCGAGAGCAAGCAGCCGGCCGCCGGGCAGCAGATCATCCCGATCGCCTACTACGCCAACGCCGCGTGCAAGCCGTACCTGTCCGTTTCCATCCAGTCGATCGCGCGGCATGCGTCGCCGGATTGCTTTTACGAGATTTACATTTTTTCAATCTCGGAGCAGTTCTGGGACGAATACGACCGGATGCTGCCGGCCAATGTCAAGCTGATCCGGGTGCCGTTGCCGCTGTATCTGCACCGCGACAACGCCTTTTACTCCGAGATGGCGCGGCAGTCCGAGAAATGCTACCGCCTGATGATTCCCGAGATCTTGCGGGAATACGACAAGATCGTCTGCCTGGACTACGACACGCTGGTGCTGGACGACATCGCGCAGCTGTATCGGACGGATATGAACGGCTGCGCGGTCGCCGGCGTGCGCGATGCGTCTTCGGAGGTTCAGAAGAACCATATCGCGTCCGTTTTGGGCATCGATGCCGGTTCATACATCAACGCCGGCGTTCTGCTGATCGACCCGCAGGCGTATATCCGCGCGGACATCGCGCAGGAATGCTGCCGGCATTTCAGGCAGGGTGCGCAATGGACCTACAAGGATCAGGATTTGCTGAACCGGACGTGCGCCGGCCGCATCCATGTGCTGCCCGACGCGTGGAACAGGTGCTGGCACACGCAGCTGTCCGAGGCGGATTGGAAAGGGTTGGAGCCGGGCGCCGCCGTCCGCATGCCGTCCGCGCAATTCGTCGCGGAGGCCAAAATCATCCACTACACGACGCGCATGAAGCCGTGGATTCTGAAAGCGCATCCGCTGTCCGTCCCGTGGTGGCGGCACGCGCGGCACTCGCCGTATTACAGGCAGCTGATCAAGGACAAGGGGCAGAAAGGCGATTTCTTCGCGCCCTGGATCGAAAGGCATGCCGTGCCGCGCGGCGCCGTCCGGCTGCATGCGTGGTGGCGGTTCCTGTCGGCCGTCACGATCGGCCGCACGGCGCGGAAATACCGCGACAAGGCCGCAGCGCTGGCCGAGGCGTTTTTCAAGCCGTCATAGGCGCCGGCTTATGCCTTCTTCCGGGGGTGGCGCCCGGGCGCGACCTTTTGGTATTGGGCCTCGATCTGTTTTTTGATTTTGGCTTGTTCCTGCCGGTATGTTGCGCGCGCGGCGCCGAGCGGCAGCTTGGCCAGCAGGCCGGCCTTCGCATATTCAAAGATCAGGCGGTTGAAAGTCCGCATGCCCTCGATGCCTTCGGGAACGGCGGGCTCGTGCCGGCGGGCCTTGGCGATCTGGCGCGCGGCGTCCTCGATGATTTTTTCATACAGCGGGCTTTTCCGCGCGTATCCCCACCACACGTCCGCCAGGTCGTCCGCCGCCTCCCGCCACGGCTTGATGTGCGTGTTGTAGTGGATGATTTTGGGGTGTTTGAAGGCGTGCTCGTGCCAGTCGTCCAGCTCCGGCGGCGAAAACGCCGGCGTCTGGTGCTGCGCCGCGATCATCGGCTGCCACAGGCAGTTCCAGGCGGGATCGATCAGGCGGATATGGTTCCGGCACGCCAGGTTCAGCGCGTCCTGATCCGGGCAGTTCAGCTTTTCCTTCTGCTGCGCCATGTCGAAGCATTGCCGGGCGATGTCCTCCTGCCTCCACAGACGGCTGTTGATCAGCAGGACGCCCGTGTTGACATAGGTCAGCGGGTCGAGGCGCAGCTTGTTTTTGATATGCGCCTGGAAAGCCGGATTGGCGTAGTTCTTCGCGCCGGCGACATAGGCTTCCCCGATGTCCTGCCGGTACAGGCGCGCGACATCGTCCAGCGCGGCGACATCGCAGTCCAGATAAAGCGCCTTGTCATACGCCAGCATTTCCGGAATCAGCCACCGGTAATACATTTCGGCGCTGTAATATCCCTTCGTATGCAGCGGGACATGCGCCGGCAGCCAAGGCGCCGCGTTCGCGCACCGGATGCGGACGTTGGGCCCGGACATGCCTTCGAGGATGTCGATCAGGCGCTGGTCGAGCGCCGTGTGCAGCACATAGATGTCGTAATAAAAATCTTTCGCCCCGTTGTCGATGACGGATTGTATCGCGACGCATGCGAAGGGGGCGTAGGCGGCGTTCGTCGCGAAGGCGATCGGAACGACGCGGTCCGGTTTCTTTTTGGAAAAGGAGCGGAGCCGCTTGAACGATTTTTCGTCCGCGCGGACGGCATGCATCCTTTCCCAAAGGTGCGGCCGGTAGAACGCCTGCCCCCAATCGTCCAGCCCGAATCCCGAGATGATTTCGGAGCGCAGCTCGGCCAGGTGGAAGCTTTTGAGCGGTTCGGGCAGCCGGTCGGCGCTCTCGAAAAAAACATCCAGGATCTCGTTGAGGAAACTCTGTTGCAGCAGCCCGTCCGCGCCCGTATCCCGCATCAGCGTCCGGACGGCCAGATATGTCTTGCGGATCGCCGCGGGCGTTCTGTCCGGCCGCGCGTCCTGCGGCGCCGGATGCGCGGGCGGCAGCGGCAGGTCGGATATCTTCTGCGCCCCGATGCCGGCCGCCAGCGCCAGATACACATCCGGCAGCGGCGTGCGCGGCGCCGCCCGTGCGACCTGTTGCAGGAACGCCCTGTCGAACAATTTATGCGTCAGGTCGCGCCCAAGCGCCTGGAAAAAGGACAGCGGCATGTCCGAAAAATGGAAGGCGCTTTGGTCCAGCACATCCGCATCCGCCGGCAGAATCATCGCCGCCCTTGCGTCTTTCGCGGCGCATGTGACGATCTGCGCGCCGGTCGCCTGCGCGCGGTTGCGCATCGCAAGGAGCATGTCCATGTCCGCCGCCTGATCCGCATCCCGGAACGCCACATAGTCGCCGCGGGCTTTGGCAAGGGCGGCCGCGAAGACGTTTCCCGCGTCCTTTTCCCAGACGATGCCGTCCGTTTTCAGCCGCCGCCGGATCGCTTGCGGCGGGACGGGGCATCCGCGCCGGACGAGATAGACGACCTCGACATCCGGCGCGCCGGCGGCCCGGGGCCGGACGCGCGGTTCGTCCGCCCCCGCTTTTCCCCCGACGGAAACGATGATGGAAATCTGTGGTAAGCTCTTTTTCGGATGTGCCATTTGCCCTCTTGATGCGCTTCCGAACATTCTAGTCCGTTTATTTGAAAAGTCAATCGAAATATGCCCCGCCGCCCGAAAGGGCCTGCGAAAAAAAATGGGTGGCGTCCGTTTTTTTATTGATATGTCGCGCCAAAAGGAATATAATGCCGCCAGGAGGGCTGGGATATGGCTGGATGGAAACGGACAGAAAGCGGCCGCAGCATGGTCGAAATACTGGGTATTTTGGCCATCGTCGCTGTTTTGACGATCGGGGGCATACTCGGATACGGCTATGCCGTCGGCTATTACCGCGAAAACGAAACGCTGGACGCATACAACAAGACGGCGGCCGGGGCCCTGACGGGCCGGATCATGGAAAACTACGGGCCGGAGGCGGAGGCGGGCGAGCCCGTTTCGGTGCCGGTGTCCGAGGTGATCAGCGGCGTCGACAGGGTGAGCGACTATGTTTTCCGCACGGCGGTCGGCGCCCGCGTCGAGGTGGAGGTCAACAACTCCCAGAGCTTTTCCATCCATGCCAAAGGCATGAGATACGGCGCGTGCCGCAAGCTGGTGATGGCGCGCGATTTGGGCTATACGTATGCGTATGTCGATGACGGCGGCGCTCATTTCGGGAGCGCGTTGGCCAACCCGGACATCGCTGGCGCTTTCTGCGATAGCGTCGACCCCGAGCGAGTTCCGGCCGGCGAGGGCGGGCCGGACACCGACTTTGTCCTGTGCTTCGGCGCCTGCGACATCGATTGTGGCGGCGAATGCGCGCCGTGCTATCAGTTTGTGGACAAGGGCGGGACGTGCTCGTGCGTTCCGATTCCGGATTGCACCTGCGACGCCGCCCGGGACTGCACCCCGTGCGAGCAGTGCGACGACGCCGGCCAGTGCGTGCCGGATCCGACCAAGGTAGGGGATGCGTGCAGTCCTTTCCGGTGCTGCGCCGAGGATAGCACATGCACGGCGACCTGCGCGTGCGCCGTGACCTGCGGCCCATGCCAGAAATGCAGCGCGGGCGGCGGCAGCTGCGAACCGGATCCGGCCAAGAACGGATTTTATTGCAGCGTGTGCAAGCGATGCAACAACGGCCAGTGCCAATATATTCCGAATTGCACGACCGCCTGCACGCCGGCGGACGGCCCGTGCTGCGGGAGTCCGGATCCAGCATGCTGCGGCAATCCGAATCCGTGCGCGTGCAACCCGAGCGGCGCGTGCTGTTTGAATCCGACCAGCTGCGCCTGCCAGCCGAATTCAGGCGACTGCGCCCGTGAGTGCGCAACCAGCACCGATCCCTGTTGCGGGAGCACCGACCAGCAGTGCTGCGGCGATCCGAATCCGTGCGCGTGCAACCCGAGCGGCGCGTGCTGTTTGAATCCGACCGGCTGCGCCTGCCAGCCGAACAATCTCTGCTGCGAATCCGACGACCCGTGCTGCGAAAATCCCGCGGCGTGCTCGGATTGCACGGCATCCGGCGGAACGCCTGTGCCGGTGCAATCGGGCGATTGCTGCGAAATCACGGATCTGTGCTGCTCCACGGGGCCGGGCATGTGTACTTCCGTCTGCACGCCGGCGGACTCGTGCAGTGGCGGCAGGTGTCCCGACGGAAGAAAGCTTACATGGGTTCCCTAGGTCAAGACCTTGAAAAAAATAATGTGGGAGGAGTGAGAAGATGAATATGAACAGACGCGATTTCATAAAACTGCTGGGGATGGCTGTCGCCGCGCCGGCAGTGGGCATGTCATCTGATCTGACAATAGATGGCTTATCACCGGAATTGGCGAAAAAAATCAAATCATGCAAGATGGATGATGCAGATAAGAAGATTTTACAAAATATGATTGCGGCCGGAAAAACGGAGCAGCAGTTTGAAATGTTCAGTGCCTGCCTATCCAGTTCGCCATGGAGCAAAATAGACAAACGTATCAAAGAAAATATAGCGGATATGATAAAAGACAGCCGAACATTTTTTCTAGGTACTCCAAGTAGAAATTTGTTCACCGTTCAAACCCCTGGTATGCAATTGAACCTTCTCCATACAAGCGCTTATTGTAATCCAAAATCTATCAATCAGGCGAACGTCTACGGGTGGTTCGAGCGGTCGGAACGCATATCGGATTATATTGCTTTGCCGGATGTTGTGTCCAAACAGCTGTCCCCCGAAGAACGTGAGTGGGCCGAATCATTATTGTTTGTCGTCAACGACAATCTGCATCCCTTGCTAACGGCGCCGTATGCAGTGCCGACGCGTGCGGAGTTTATGAATGGCGATGCCAATGGCAGAATGATGTGTTCTGTTGGCGGTATTTTTCCGGAGCGATGTGATAAAAGCGGCATATCCAAGAAAGAAGTGGCAGAATGGTGGAAATCCGGAAAAAAGGCATTAAACTCTCTTCTTCAAAAACGCGACATACCGGAAAAAATGTGGGAAACGTATCATAAAGTGGGGTATGTTTACGTTCTTTCCGAGCTTGATGGAGAAGATGTAGCGGTAGCAGGAACAGGCGGTTGCACGGAGCAGATATTTTATCCTAATACCGGAAAAGTCGGTGATTTTATAGGTATAAGAGGGGATGTGTTTACCAATGCCTTTACGCCTATTCCCGGTGCGGCGCAGGGATGCTTGAAAGACTTTGAGCCCGCCTTGAAGGGCCGACGTCGGGAGGCAAAAGGCAACTTAATGGCGACATTGTCCGGTCTATCGAAAGAAAAGGGGCTGTCCATGCGTCAAAAAAGAGTATTCGATACCATTTTGTCCCAATTATCCCGGGTTCAGGAGTCGCAGCGGCCAATGACAATGGCCACGCGGCAAAAAACGATGCTTTTAGATGCGAACTCGACGCATACGCGCGGGAGGAACGAATGAAAAACTTTTGGGCGATTTTTTTAATGGTTGGCTTGCCGTTTAATATATCCGCAGGATCGTGGCAGTGTTGTATACCACAAGGTCCATGTCCTGCGGGAACACATCTAATACAAATCGGTACGGAGGAAGGGACGGGTTGTCCGATAGGAGCCTGCGTGCCCGATTGCGCAAACCCGCCGTGTGAAGAACCTCCCGAGTGCGATTGCGAAGCGGGAATGTTTTTGATAGAGTTGCCTCAGACGGATGGCAGCGTCATGTATGACTGCACCACCGCCGATTCGTGCGGCAGTGCCGGCAGCAAGTGTTGCGCAGGCAAGGAATGCTGTAAAAGCGAGGATGGGTTTAGCGGTTCATGCTGTTCTCCGGGGCAAGAGTGTTGCAATGGGAGCTGCTGTGGAGAGGGTGAGATATGCTGTGGCGGGAGTTGCTGTCCATCTGGTAATTGTATATAAGTTAGGGGGTTTTATGGCTAAAATAAAAAAATGGGTTATTTTGGGAACATTTGCCATCACCTCATGGGTGTATAGCCAGATTATTGCATCGCATTCGGTTGATGCGGCAACTTGCTGTTCAAGTGTTTGTTCGGATTCAAGCGGTCCCTATTGTTGTTAATGAAATCAGCATGTTGTCGGATTTTTCTTGCCCTTTGGCCGGAAAAAAGGTAAAATAGGAACGATTGGATTTTTTTCAGCAACGAAAGGATAACATATGGCCCGTGTCACTGTGGAAGATTGCATCCGGCGTGTTCCGAACCGCTTCGAGCTGGTTCTGATTTCGTCCGGCCGCGCGAAGGCTTTGGCCGCCGGCGCGCCGCTGACCCTCGGCCGCGACAACGACAAGAACACGATCGTCGCGCTGCGCGAAATCGAGGAGGACACGTTGGATCTGAACGTCCTGCGCGACAATGTCATCTCCAACATGCAGAAATACGCGAAGCCCGTCGAGGCCATCGTCGATTCCCAGGAATTGAAAGAGGTCGAGGCCGAGCTGTCCGGCGAAACGCTGTATGCGGACACGGAGTTCGTCGCCTCCGACAACTTTCAAGTCGTGGATGCGACCGAAGCGTAAGGAAGCGCGCGCTGCGGCGTGCCGGCGGGTCTGCGCGGCGTTTTGTGGGGGCATTCGATGAGCGGGGCGGTCATGCGTCAATACGAGCTGGTGGAGCGGGTCAAATCCTACGATCCCTATGCGGACGAGGATGCGCTGAACCGCGCCTACATCTTCGCGATGAAGATGCACCAGGCGCAGAAGCGCGAATCCGGCGAGCCTTATTTTTCGCACCCGGTGGCTGTCGCCGGCATCCTGACGGAACTGCGGCTGGACGACGCGACGATCATGGCGGCGCTGCTGCACGACACCGCGGAGGACACCGCGGCTTCCTTTACGGATTTGAAAGAATTGTTCGGGGCGGACGTGGCGAACCTGGTCCGGGGCGTCAGCAAGTTGTCCAAAGTCCCCATCCGGTCCGAGGCCGCCAAAAAGGAAGAGCAGGCCGAAAACTTTCAGAAGCTGGTTCTGGCGATGAGCGCGGACATCCGCGTCCTGCTGATCAAGCTGGCGGACCGGCTGCACAACATGCGGACGCTGCATTTCTGCGCGAACCCGGAAAAGCGGATGCGCATCGCGACCGAAACGATGGAAATCTATGTGCCGCTGGCCGAGCGCATCGGCATGCACGCGATCAAGGACGAATTGGAGGACATCTCCTTCCAGATCCTGCACCCCGAGGCTTATGAAACCATCTCCGCGCGGCTGGAGTTCCTGACCCAGAAAAACCAGAAGGAAGTCGACCGCGTGATCGAGGCCTTGCAGGCGGATCTGGCCGAAAGCGGTTTGCAGGCGTCCATCACCGGCCGCAAGAAGCGCCCGTATTCCATCTGGCGCAAGATGCAGGAGAAAAACGTCGCGTTCGAGCAGATTTTCGACGTGATGGCTTTCCGCGTCGTCGTGGCCGGCGTGGAGGAATGCTACCAGGCTCTGGGCATTATCCACACGCGCTACTCGATGATTCCGGGGCGGTATAAGGATTACATCTCGACGCCGAAGCCGAACGGCTACCAGTCGATACACACCGGCGTGATGGGGCCGCACAACCACAAGATCGAGATCCAGATCCGCACCGCCGACATGCACCGGATCGCCGAGGTCGGCGTCGCGGCGCACTGGGAATACAAGCAGGGCGTCCACAAGGAGGGCAAGCAATACCGCTGGATGCGGGAGCTGCTGGACCTGCTGCAGCACAGCGCCGACCCGAAGGAGTTTTTGGAGCACACGAAAATCGCGATGCACCAGAACCAGGTCTTCTGCTTTTCCCCGAAGGGCGATCTGATCTCCCTGCCGCAGGGGGCGACCGCGATCGATTTCGCGTATGCCGTGCATTCCAAGGTCGGGGACATGTGCGTCGGCGTCAAAATCAACGGCAAGATCTGCCCGCTGCGCACGCTGCTACAAAACGGCGACCAGGTCGAGGTGCTGACCGCCAAGAACCAGACGCCGTCCCCCGAATGGGAGCGCATCGCCGTGACCGCGAAAGCGAAGGCCAGCATCCGGCGGTTCCTGCGCGCCCAGCATTACCAGCAGCTGCTGGACAAGGGCCGCGCGGCGTTTTCGGATGCGATGAAGCGCGCGGAGATCGCCTGGACGGACAAGGATCTGGAGCCGCTCGTCGCCCAGTATAAAAAGCAGTCGCCGTCGGATGTCTTCGTGATGATCGCCGAGGGGCTGCTGTCCGTCGACGAGGTAATGAACAAGCTGTTTCCGCAGCACAAGCTGTCGCTGCTGCAAAAGGCGAAGGCGGTCTTTTCCAAGAAAAAAACGGGCGCGAAAAAGCATCCGGCGGGCGGCCCGGGCAAGACGATGATGATCTCGGGGCTGTTCCCGGGCATGGCCTACGGGTTCGCCAAATGCTGCCACCCGGTGTTCGGCGACAAGATCGTCGGCATCGTGATGTCCGGCCGGCGCGTGACGATACACACGGGCGACTGCCCGGTGATCCGCCAGTTCAGGGACGAGCCGGAGCGCTGGATCGACGTGGCGTGGAGCGACGCCGTGCCGCCGGATGAAACGCTGCCCGTCCGCATCAAGGTCGTGCTGGCGGACAAGCCGAACGCCCTGTCGGAGCTGATGACGGCGCTGGCCGCGAAGGATGTCGTCGTGTCCCATTTCAGCACGACGGACAGGCAGGGCGGCTGGGCGGATGTCGTCCTGGATATTCAGATTAAAAGCGGCATGCAGCTGGACGGCATTTTCCAGGCGCTGCGCCTGTGCCCGCCCGTGTCGTCCGTCGAGCGGATGAAGGCGGGATGATGATTGTCGGCATCGGAACGGACATTGTCGAGATTCGGCGCGTCGCAAAAGTTTTCGGCGGGCGGGCGTCGCCGCTGCGCCGGGTTTTGACGGAGCGGGAGCAGGCGCAGGCCGCCGCCTTGCCCGCATCGCGCCGCGCCGCTTTTTATGCCAAGCGGTTCGCCGCCAAGGAAGCCATCGCCAAAGCGCTGGGCGTCGGCATCGGGGCCCGGGCGCATTTCCACGACATCGAAATCACGCGCGGCGACAGCGGGGCGCCGGTTGTGGCGCTGACCGGCGCGGCGTTGCGGACGGCGCTGGAAAAAAGCGGCGGCAAGCCCGTCCGCGTGCTGCTATCGCTCAGCGACGACGTGTTCGCGCAGGCGCATGCGGTTATCGAATCCTTATGACGCTTCGGGAATGACGGCGGGCGTGTCGTCCGCTTTCGGGTGCTCCCGCCGGTGCTGCGGGCGCCGCGGCTTGTCGGCGGTGTGGTTTTTCTGAATGGCCGTGATCGGGACGGACAGGTCCATGGCGCGCAGCTGCCTGTCCTCCTCGGAAGACTCCTCCGGCGTTTCGACGACGGCCGCGCCGTCGGCTTCCGCCTCCGCCGGCGTTTCCGCGGCGGGCGCCGGACGAATCTGATACGAGCGGTATTGCTGCTCGTTCGCGATGGCCGTGTTCTGCAGCCGGCTGTAATGGTCGGCGAACTGCGCGCATGTTTCGGACAGGGTGATGTCGTTTTGCAGCTGGGCGTCCTTGGCCGCGGCCTGATATTTCTCGCAGAGCTGCAGCGCCGTTCCGCGCAGCTTGCCCAGCGGGCCCGAGCTGTCCATCACGGTGTTGCGGTAAATC
Organism: Alphaproteobacteria bacterium; assembly: GCA_028696805.1. Lineage (GTDB taxonomy): Bacteria > Pseudomonadota > Alphaproteobacteria > CAAHEQ01 > UBA3637 > JAQVGI01. The sequence continues at coordinate 10,610 of JAQVGI010000019.1, read as the reverse complement.
GTTTGGGGAATGCTTCTGGTCGAGGTGTTGTTATTATTGTTGTTGTGATACCCGCGATGGCGGAATCGGTTGTTTTGTCGCATGAATCATCCTTAAAAAAAGTGGAACGGCAACCCGTTCGGCACGTTCACGCCTTGTGAACGAATGGAGCCATTATATCAGATTTTTTCCCCTTTTGCAAGCTCTAATAGGAAACGGCGTCGAAATTGTAATCGGGTATCTGCCGGGCCGTCTGGACCTGATAAACGGGCCGCTGCGCGTCTATCTGGCGTATCGGGATCAGGCACGGCCGCGTCATCGGCATCGGGCCGGCCGGCTGGTAGGTCGGCTGCACCTCGTAATAAACGGGCGCCGGAAGCTGCTGCGCGCAGGGCGCCGGGAAAGCCGTCTGGCACGGGTTGGCCTGGACATAAGTCTGATGCGCGGCGATAATGGCGTTCTGATGCGCCGGCGGCAGGTCGGCGATCCGGTCCTGCAGCCTGTTCAGGTAATCCTGCCGCGCGTAGACGCCGGAGGCATACGACCAATCCATGTCCTCCGCCGCCAGCACGGCGGCCGGCAGCAGGCATAAACCCAGCAGCAAAACGATTTTTTTGTTCATCTTCGCCCCATTGTAAAATGATTTTAGAACAAAATCAAGAGGGTTTTTTCAAGGGGCGTTTCCTAATCGGCGATGCCCAGCAGTTTTTTGTATGCGTCGCGCAGGAATTCGGACTCCGCCCTGTCGGCCGCCGGCATTTTGCGCAGGCGCAGGATCTGGCGCATGGCCTTGATGTCGTATCCGGCGCCCTTGGCCTCGGCGAACACCTCGCGGATGTCCGCGGACAGCTCGTGCTTTTCCTCTTCCAGGCGCTCGATGCGCTCGATGAAAGCGTTCAGTTTTCCGGCGTCCGGCGCGACTTGATTCATGGATTCCCCCTTGTTGCGCGATGATTATTTGGCTTTGGCCGCGGCGGCGGCGATGGCGGCGTTCAGATCCGCTTCGGTGCACAGCCCCAGCGTGACGGGGTTCTGCGGCTGAATCCGGCCGATGTTCTTGTGCGTCCGCTCGCGGATGGCGGCGATGCTGGGCTTCGTCGTGCGCACCAGCCGGATGATCTGCGCGTCCGTCAGATCCGGATGGTTCTTGACCAGCCACGCGATCGCGGACGGCCTGTCCCCCCGCTTGGATTGCGAGACATACCGGCTGCCCTTGTGGATCAGGCGGTCGATTTCCGGCCGCGCGTTGAAGCGCAGCTCGGCGGCCCCGTCCGCCTCGCACCGCCGGATTTCGGCCGATGTCAGCTGCTCGTTTTCGATCGGGCTGATGCCGATGATGTGCGCGGCCACGTTGCCGTCGGCGATGGCCTTGACTTCCAGCGCGTGCATCCCGCAGAACCGGGCGATTTGGTCGAAGGTGAGCGTCGTGTTGTCAACCAGCCAGACGGCCGTTGCTTTCGGCATGAGCGGGAGTGTCATTCTGTTTTACCTTTCATTCGGAAGTTGGGAGATGGCCCCCAATTTAGCAAAGAATTATCCAAAAATCAAGAAAAATCGCGCGCCGGTCGTTTGAAAAGCCGGAAAACGGCTTCAACCTTTGGCCGCCGCCCGCGCGGGCGGTGGCGCGAATCCGGCGATGGTTTTGAAAAAAGTCGGGATGTCGATCGGCTTGGACAGGTAGGCGTCGCACCCGGAGTTCAGGATGGCCCGCTCCTCCGCCGGCATCACGAAGGCCGATATCGCGACAATCGGCGTCTTGCGGAACGCCGGCAGCCTGCGGATTCTTTCAATCAGCGTGAGGCCCGAGATTTCCGGCAGCTGGATGTCCATCAGGATCAAATCGGGCTTTTCCTTTCGGACCAGCGCGACGGCCTTCGTGGCGTCCAGGCACTCCGCCACCCGGTATCCCCGGACCTGCAGCAGGTCGGAAAACAGCCGCATATTCATTTCGTTGTCTTCGACGATGACGATTTTAACCATGCTTTCCTTCCTACCACATTTCAAAAAAAAGGGCAATAGGACTTGACATTTATTTTTTTTGCGGGCAAGATGGAACGAACGGAGTTCTCTCAACACGGACACAAGGGGGATGCATGAATTGGTATCAGCGCGCGAAAGTGGCGGCGGACATCTACGAATGGGGGGATGTCTACCGCAAGGAAAGCGACGGCTATTATCAGATCCGCGGGGATTATTCGCACGCCGGATATCAGGAAAAAGCCGAGCTGTGCCTGTCCAACCGCGATTTCAACCGCGGCATCGCCGCCGCGCGGGCCGGCGTGGTTTTCGGCCCCGTCGTGTTTCTGGCGGCTTTGCTCGCCAGCTTCGGCGCCGGATTGTGGGCATCGGTCCTGCTGTTCCGGAATGTCGCGCAGCTGTGGATGTTCTTCGCCAGCGGCGTTTTGTTTTACGTGCTGTACCTGATTCTCGGCACATTGTACCGGCACCTGATCACGCCGCTGCTGGGAGCCGTGGGGCGCCGGGGAGGGTATGTGCGCGCGACGGAGTTCCTGCTGAACGGCGCGCAGCAGCATGTGCGCAATTTGTTCCTGGTCGGCGTCGCGGGGCTGGCGTGCTACGCCGTCTATGCCGTCCGCATCATGGACGCCTTCCTCCTCGTCGTCGTTTCGGTGATAACGGCGCTGTTCGTCCTGATGATCCGCGATTAAAGCCGGTTTGCCAGCGATTCGCCGCCCAAAATATGCGCGTGCAGGTGCGGCACCTCCTGCCCCGAGTTCCGCCCGGTGTTCAAAACGACGCGGTATCCCGGCGCCGTCAGGTTCAGCGCCTCCGCCGTCCGGATGATCGCGCGCGCGAAATCGGCGATCTCGTCGTCCGTCGAATGCCCGATGAAGTCGGCGTAATCCCTGAACAATCCTTTGGAAATGACCAGGACGTGCACCTTGGCCTTCGGGTGGATGTCGTAGAAGGACAGCGCGCAGTCGTCCTCGTAGACCTTGCGGCACGGGATCTCGCCGCGCAGGATTTTCGCGAAAACATTGTCGGCGTCGTATTTCATGGGTGTTCCTCTCTTTTTTTGTTGTAAAGGCCGTCTTCTTCTGATACGATAGCAAAAGGAATGGGCAGTTGCAATCGAAAAGGGAAAAACGTGCTGAAAAAGACAGGGATCGTGCTGGTTTGCCTGCTGTGGGCGCTCGCCGCGCGGGCGGATTTGTATGTCGTGCGGCATGTCGCGGCGGAGGCCGAGGGCGAAACGGCCCTGCAGGCGCGCGAGATGGCGCTGGCGACCGCCCAGACGGAGGCGTACTGGCGCCTGATGCGCGTACTGGCCGGCGCGGAGGAGTTCCAGAAGCTGCCGGTGCCGGACGCCGACCGGCTGACGGATTTCGTGCAGGGTGTCTCGATCGAATCCGAAAAGACAACCGCGACCAAATACATCGGGCAGGTCGCCGTCCAGTTCAAGCCGACCGAAGTGCAGAAATTCCTGACCGAGCAGCGGATTCCGTATCTGTTGCAGGAGCCGGGGCAGATACTGCTCGTCCCCGTCTGGCAGGGGCGGGCGATGGGGCCGGACAATCCGGTTCTGGCTTTTTTCAGGCAGACGCCGCCGGACACGGAGCTGTTCACGTTCGTGCTGCCCGCGGACGACGAGGCCGGGCAGGCCGTTTTGCAGGAGGCGCTGACGGATGAGCCGGTTCTGCAAACATTGTTCGACAAATACGGCGTCGACCAGGTTCTGGTGGCCCAGATGGACAAGGCCGGCGCCAGCGTGCGCTGGAACACCGCCGTTTTCGCGAAAGACAAGGGCGCGCCGGCGCTGGCCGAGCAGCGGATGATCGTCACGGAGCCGGATTTGGCACCGGTTCTGGCCGCGTTGTGGCAGGAGCAGATGACGCGGTTGGAAAAAGCGTGGCGCGACCAGAAAACCAACCGGTTCGACACGCCGAACGTATTCCTGGCGCGCGTGCCGTCGCACAACCTGGCCGCGTGGGCCTGGATACAGGGCCAGCTGAAGACATTGAAAACGCTGGACGGATTCGTCGTGCGCGCGGCGCGGCCGAACCAGGTGCTGCTGGCGCTGTCGTTCCGCGGCTCGGTCGAGCAGCTGAACGAACAGCTGAAAACCATCCGGCTGGCGCTGGAGCCGCAGGACGGGACGGAGGTGCTGCTGCTGGCGCCAATGCCGGAACCATAAGGGGGAAATATGAAAATCTGGAAAATCGTTTTGGGAATCGCGGGCGTGTTGCTGCTGCTGGGGCTGATCGCCAAGCTGGAAGCCATCGTGCTGCCGTTCGTGCTGGCGGGACTGCTGGCGTATCTGTTCCTGCCGGCGGTGGAGGCGCTGATGCGCCGGCGCGTGCCGCGCGCGGCGGCGGCCGGCCTGGTGCTGGGCGGCTTCATCGTCATCGTCATCTCGCTGGTGCTGTTCATCGTGCCGATCATCCAGGTGCAGATCACCGAGTTCCTGATACAGACCCCGAAGCTGACGTCCGCGCTATGGGCGACGATCAAGAAAACGATGGTTTCGGTGTCCGAGCAGATTCCGCCCGACCGGATGTATAAGATGTCCGACGCGGTCGGCCAGATCGTCTTCGGCGTCCTGAACGCGACGGGCGCCAGCTTAAGCCGCCTGTGGTCCGGCGGCAGCTTCCTGTTCGGCAGCCTGCTGACGATCGTCCTGACGCCGGTGCTGATGTTTTATCTTTTGAAGGACTGGGTCGGCCTCAAAGCGAAAACGCTGGACCTGGTGCCGCAGCGGTATGCGGCGCAGACGGATTCGCTGCTGGCGGAAATCAACGGCACGTTGCGCCAATTCCTGCGCGGGCAGCTGTCCGTGTGCCTGCTGCTGGCCGTGTATTACGCCGTCTTGTTCTCCGTCGTCGGGCTGAACTTCGGCGTCGTGTCCGGCGTGACGGTCGGCATCCTGTCGTTCATCCCGTATTTCGGGTTCATCATGGCCGTTGCCGTCAGCATCCTGCTGGGCTTGTTCCAAGGGCTGGCGTGGGGCTGGTGGGCGGTGCTGATTGTCGGGCTGGGCGTCGGCTCCGTCCTGGAAAGCTATGTCCTGACGCCGCACCTGGTCGGCAAGCGGGTCGGGCTGCATCCGCTGGCGGTGATTTTCGCGGTTTTCGCCGGCGGCATCCTGTTCGGCTTCATCGGCGTGCTGGCGGCCGTGCCGGCCGCGGCTATCCTCGGCGTCGTCGCGCGCCGCGCGCTGGCGCGGTATCGGACGAGCGCGCTGTATAAAGGGAAAAAATGAAGCAGATTCCGCTGAGCCTGTCCTACCGCACCCTCCGGACGCGCGACGATTTCTGCGTCAGCGACTGCAATGCCGAGGCGGTCGCGTGGATCGACAGGTGCCCCGACTGGCCGGGCGCCGGCGTTTGGGTTATCGGCGAACCCGGATCGGGCAAGACGCACCTGGCGGCTATTTTTTCGGACAACCGGGTCGAGGCGTCCGACCTGGCGGAAACCTTCCTGCCGGAGCGGACGGACCGCATCGCGGTCGAGAATGTCGAGCGCCTGCGCGACGAGCGGGCGCTGCTGCACCTGCTGAACTTCATGAACGGGCGCGGCGGGCGCGTGCTGCTGACGGCGCGGCGGATGCCGGAGATAGCGCTGCCGGACTTGCGCTCCCGGCTCAACAGCCTGCCGCAGGTCCATCTGCGCATGCCGGACGACCGGCTGGTGCGCGCGGTGCTGGCGCACGAGTTCCAGGCGCGGCACATCCGGCCGGACGACGCTGTGCTGGATTACGCGGTCGCGCGGCTGCCGCGGTCGTATGCGGCGGTGCATCAGGCTGTCCGGCTTGCGGACGGCGCGTCGTTGGCGGGCAAGAAAGGCGTGACGATTCCGGTCATGAAACAGGTTCTTGAAAATTTGGAAAAGGAAGAGTAAAATCATCCCATGAAGCGATTGGTCAAGCATATTCTGGCATCGGTTTTCCTGATAGCGATCGGCGGTTTCCTGCTGGCGGCGGCGATGTCCTACAACGCGGCGGACGCGTCGCTGAACACGGCGGGCGGGGGAGCGGTTCATAACTGGGGCGGCGCGTGGGGCGCCTATGCCGCGGACATCCTGTGGCAGTTTTTCGGCGGGATGGGCGTCGTGCTGCCCGCGGCGCTGATCGTCTGGGGCGTTTTGGTTTTCGCGGAGTCGTCGTGGCTGAAGCTGCGGATGTATCTGTTCGCGCCGGCGGTGCTGCTGGGGTGCTGGCTGCTGGCGCAGACGGCGTGGACGAGCCGCTATTTTCCGGCCGGCGCGGGCGGCTATGCCGGCTATTTCCTGAAAGCGTGGTGGGCGACGCCGCGGCTGGCCATCCTGGTGCCGCTATGGATTCTGGATGTCCTGCTGCTGATTTTCTCCTTCAAGTTCCCGGTCGTCAGGACCGCCTGCGGCATCGGCTATGGCGCGCAGGCGTCGTGGTATGGCGTCGGGTGCGCCTGGGACAGGATCCGCCGGATGCGGCGCGGGCCGGATGTCGCCGAATGCGCGCCGCCGAAACGCAGGAAGCCCGTCCGGAAAGAGCCGGTGCTGGAAGCGGTTCGGAAAAAACCGGTGCAGGCGGGATCCGTTTTCGAGCTGCCGCCGGTCGATCTGCTGGCCGCCGCCAAGCCCGCGGCCGCCGCCAACATCTCCAAAGACATCATCGCCCAGAACGCGCGCGCGCTGGAAGCGGCGATGGCGCAGTTCCGCATCACCGGCAAAATCGTCGGCGTCAATCCCGGGCCCGTCGTGACGCTGTATGAATTCGAGCCGTCCGCCGGCATCAAGACGGCGCGCGTCATCGCGCTGGCGGACGACATCGCGCGCGAAATGCGGGCGGCGTCCGTGCGCATCGCCGTCGTGCCGGGATCCAACACGATCGGGATAGAGCTGCCGAACGCGAAGCGCGAGAATGTCTCGATCCGCGAGCTGATCGCCGACGACAAGTTCCAGTCCCACGCCGGCGTGCTGCCGCTGGTTCTGGGCAAGGATATTTCGGGCCGCGCCGTGTATGCGGACTTGGCGAAGATGCCGCACCTGCTGGTCGCGGGAACGACGGGCTCCGGCAAATCCGTCGCGATGAACACGATGATTTTGTCGCTGCTCTACCGGTGGACGCCGGCCGAATGCCGGATGATCATGGTGGATCCGAAAATGCTGGAATTGTCTGTCTACAACGGCATTCCGCACCTGCTGACGCCGGTCGTGACGGACGCGAACAAGGCCGTGATGGCCCTGAAATGGGCGGTGCGCGAGATGGAAGACCGCTACCGGGCGATGAGCCAGCTCGGCGTGCGCAACATCGACGGATACAACCAAAAGCTCGCGCAGGCCCGGCAATCCGGCCAAGTCCTGAAACGCCGCGTCCAGACGGGCTTCGACGCCGCGACGGGCGCGCCGGTCATCGCGGAGCAGATCCTGGATCTGACGCCGATGCCGTATATCGCGATTTTCGTCGACGAGATGGGCGATTTGATGCTGGTCGCCGGCAAGGAGGTCGAGATCTCCGTCCAGCGCCTGGCGCAGATGGCGCGCGCGGCGGGCATCCACCTGATCATGGCGACGCAGCGGCCGTCCGTCGATGTCATCACCGGCCGCATCAAGGCCAACTTCCCGACGCGGATGAGCTTTCAGGTCCGCAGCGCGTTCGATTCCAACACGATTCTGGGCGAGGCCGGCGCCGAGCAGCTGCTGGGCAAGGGCGACATGCTGTATATGCCCGGCGGGCAGCGGCCGGTGCGCATCCACGGGCCTTTCGTCGGCGACGACGAAATCGAGCGCGTCGTGCACCACCTGATCAAGCAGGGCGCGCCGCAGTATGTCGAAACCGTGACCGAGGATGTCGAAACGGGGCCGCTGGGGCTGCCCGTCGACGACGGGGAGGGGGACGGCGATCTGTATGACAAGGCCGTCGCGGTCGTGCTGCGCGACAAAAAGCCGAGCATCAGCTATGTGCAGCGGCAGCTGCGCATCGGATACAACAAGGCGGCCGACCTGGTCGACCGGATGGAGCGCGAGGGCGTCCTGTCGAAGCCGAACGTCGCCGGCAAGCGCGAGATTTTAGCGGGGGACAAATGAGGGGGCTTTTGGCGGCGGTGCTGTTGCTGACGGCCGCGGCGGCGCGGGCGGACATCGATGCGAAGATAGACACGCCCGCAAACCGGGCGATCCTGACGCAGGTGGAAAAAGCCTACAACAAAATCAAAACGATCAGCGCTCGGTTCGCGCAGTTCAATTCCAAAATGAAGGACGATGTTCAGACGGGGGAGCTGTATCTGTCGCGCCCCGGGAAAATGCGGCTGGTCTACGACAAGGGTTCGCCGCTGGAGTTCTATGCGTTCGACGGGTATTTCGTCTATCATGACAAGGACTTGAAAGAGGCCAGTTATTTCGAGCTGGCGCAGACGCCCGTCGAGTTGATCTTGAAGGAAAAGCTGACGTTCGCCGATCCGGGGTTCGTCGTGTCGGACGTGCGGGACGAGCTGGACGAATACTATGTGACGGCGCATAAGAAGGACGCGAAAGAGCTGGGGACGCTGACGCTGGTGGTCGACAAGGAGGCGCTGGTCTTGAAGCAGTGGGATGTCGTCGACATGCAGGGCGTCAAATCGACGGTGTCGCTTTTCGACATTAAAACGAACGTTCCTGTTGACAATCGGTTATTTATATTCCATAATCCATATCTGAAAAAATAAACGCGAAGGGGGGAGTCATGTTGAAACGCATTTTATTGGGCGCCGCCGTCCTGTGCGCCGCCGGGAGCGCGGCCGCGCAGTATGGCCGGTGTTCCTACACACCGCTGCAGGACGCGATTCGGACCGCGCGCAGCGAGCAGCAGATCCAGGAGCTCATCAACAAGGGCGTCCGGCTGGACGAGCAGACGCGGTGCGGCGGCAGCCTGCTGCAGCTGGCCATCGTGCGCGGCAATCCGGCGGTTATCAGCCTGATGCTCCGGCAGAATCCGGAGCTGGCCCGGACGCCTGTCGCCCTGTCGCCTTTCCCGATTCAGGGCGCGCCGGCGGAGGTGCCCGTCCTGATGTTCGCGGCGCGGTATGCCGTCCGTCCCGAAATCGTGACCGGCCTGATCAATGCCGGCGCCAGCGCGACCGAGCTGGACAAGAACGGCGAGAACATCCTGTGGTATCTCAGCAAGAACCCCGTGCTGGTCGATACCGAGCTGGCGGATCAGCTGCGGGATGTCCTGTTGTATCAGCCCAAGTCCGTTGAAACGCCGACCCTTTCCGCCGCCCCCCAGCGGGCCGCCGTTGCGCGTCAGCCTCAACCCCAGCCCCAGCCTCCGTCCCAGCCTCACGCTTTGCCCCAGTCCACATTGTCCGTGCCTGCGCCGTCGCCAACGCCAATGCCAACGCCGGCCGTTCAGGCCGTCCCGCTGGGGTCGCCGATCGTGCCGAGCCGCGCGCAGCCGGTGGAGCTGGTTGAAAAATCGATGCCCGTGCGGCTTTAAGGGGTCATCGGACGATGGAATAGCCGGCGTCCGAGCTCGCGATGAGGGCGTCCGCGTCCGCTCCGATTTTCTGCCGCAGCGCGTAGATGTGGCTTTCGACCGTGTGGGTCTGGGTGTCCTTATGGTATTTCCACACATGCGCCAGCAGCGTTTCGCGCGGCGTGACATCGTGGTGGAACAGGTAGTCCAGGATGTCGTTTTCCTTTTCTGTCAGCGCGATGACGCGCCGGTTTTTTTTGCGGGTCAGTTGGCGCGCGATGCCGTTCCAGACGAAGGCGGCGTTTTCCCAATGCGATTTTTGAATCTGCTCCCAGACGCAGCGGACATGCCGGCGCAGCTCGGCCGGGCTGACCGGATGGGGCAGGCTTAAAACGGCTTTCGGATGACGCGCGCCGACAACGACGACGGGGCAGGGCGGCTTTTTTTTCAGGAAGGAATCGATCTGGGCCCGGTTGCCGCAGGCAATGATCAAATCGGGGGCTCCCCCCGCGCCGTGCGGCTGCGGCGCCCATTCCCGCAACGCGTGCGCCAGCAGATCGCCGGCCGCCGCGTTTTTTGTCCAAATGTGAATCATCGCCTTGCCTTTTCGATAAAAATGCGGTACACTGCCCGTCAGTATTTTATCAGAAAGTTTTTGAAAATGATACCCTTATTTTTATATCGCGTGTTCGTGCTGGCGGCGACCCCTTTCCTGTGGGTTCTGCTGGGCGTCCGCTGCCTGCGCGGCAAGGAGGATGTCTCCCGCCTGCGCGAGCGGCTCGGCTTTCCGGCGCATCCGCGGCCGGCCGGGCGTCTGGTCTGGATACACGGCGCCAGCGTCGGCGAGTGTCTGTCGTTTTTGCCGCTGATACATAAGATTCTGGCGGCGGACGCGACCGCCCGCGTGATGGTGACGTCGGGCACGCGGACGTCCGCGCAGCTGATGGCCCAGCGCCTGCCCGACCGCGCGTTCCACCAATTCATCCCCGTCGATTTCTGGGGGGCCGCCCGCCGCTTCGCGCGGCATTTCAAGCCCGACGCGGTGCTGTGGTTCGAATCCGATTTCTGGCCGAACATGATGGCGGCGGCCGCTTCCCGGCGCATTCCGTTCATCCTGCTGAACGGCCGGATATCGGACAGGTCGTTCGCGCGCTGGCAGCGCTTCCGGTGGTTCATCGCGCCGCTGCTGCGCCGGTTCACGCTGGCTTTCGGGCAGACGGACGAAGACGCGCGGCGGTTG
>JAQVGI010000018.1:13535-23008 GCA_028696805.1 Alphaproteobacteria bacterium | reverse complement strand
GCATCCGATGAAGAAAACGCTGTTTTTAATCGGCTGTCTGTTTTTTGCGGCGCTGCTGGCTTTCTTGATGACGGAGCGGCAGCGCTCCGAGCGGCTGCTGGATGCGTATAAGCGCCAATACGCGTTTCCGGTGATGTCTTACCAATCCGCGGGCCAGCCGCTGGGCGGGGGCCTGATTCTGCATCAGGTGCGGTTCGGCCTGCTGCCGGCGCAACACCGCGTCGGGCAGATGCTGCTGCGGTTCGATGCCGACGGGACGCAGGTCGTTCTGCGGGATGTCGTCGTATCCGTTTCCGACACGTTGCGCGCAAAATACGGGCACCATTTGCCGGAGCATTTCAAGGCGTATCGGGCGCCGCGGGATATTTTCTTGAAGCCGCTGGACACCCTGGCGTTTTTAGGGATAGACGCGTGGCGCGGCGATGTGCGGATCCGGGTGGAAAAGGCGGGCAAAAGCGCGCGCGTCCGCATCGAGTTCTGGCAGCAGAACCTGCCGCAGGCCAGCGTCCGGCTGAACGTGGCGGCGCCGGCGCAGAGCGATCATGTGTTCGGCTTTTTGACGGCGCCGGTTCAAAGCGTCGATATCCAGATCGACGACGCCCGCCTGCTGCAAGCGTTTGTTGCCGCCGCGCCGACGATGGGCGTTCCCGAAGCGCAGGCCGCGGCCGCCGGCCCGTCCCAGCCGTTCCGGTTCAGCCGGGCGTATCCCGATTCCGATGCGAGCGTGCAGTCGCTGGTGTCTTTTTAAGAAACGAAGGTCGCGTATAAGAACAGCGCCGACACCGTGCACAGCATGTAGATGTTCACGAACAGCACGTCCAGGATCAGGCGCACGACGAACCGCTTGATGTCGTAGAAACTGGCCTTGTTGATGATCAGCCAGACGATCAGGTGCAGCCCGATGACGATCAGGGAGGCAAGCAGGTAAATCTGCTTTTCCATCAGGAACGCGGCCAGCGTGCGCGTTTCCGTCTGCATCGCATACAGCCAGACGCCGATGACGATGCCGATGATCGGCGTCAGCCGGAAAGACAGCAAATAGGTTTGCGGCAGGTTTTTCCAAAAAGACATGGGCGGCTCCTTTTATTGGCGTGTTCTGAAACGGCGGATGATCACGTTCGTCCGCGGCGTCGCGGCGGGCATCGCCGCCTTGCTTTCGGCCAGCGGGGACGCGACAGATCCCAGCATCGTCTGCTGGTAATTGCTGATCTGGCGCCGGCCGCGGTCCACATCCGAGATGGACATGGTGTCCTCCAGCTTGGCCAGCGCGGTTTTCGCGGCGGCGTATCCCTGCGCGGCGGCCATCGACAGCCATGCGTAGGCGTCTATCTTGTTGGCGATGACGCCGTCGCCGTTCGCATAAATCATGCCCAGGGCGTATTGCGCCGGCGCGTGGTTCTTGGAGGCGGCATACCTGTAGTATTGCAGCGCCTTGCCCATGTCCGCCGTCGCGCCGAAGCCCTTTTGCAGCATGTAGCCCAGCGTGTAGTAGGAATCCAAATCCTCCCCGCGCGCGCCGGCCATGAAGTTCTGATACGCCTTGTCGTAGTTGACGAAATCCGGCTCATACAGGTAAATCGTCCCCAGATAGCGGGCGACGATGGACCTGTCCGTCGCCGGCACGTTTTCGAAATAGGCGATCGCGCGCTTGATGTCCTTCGCGACGCCGTCCCCCGTGTAATAGGCGACGCCCAGGTTCAGGTTGGCGGATATGTTGCCCTGCTCGGCGGCCTTTTCATACAGGTCGATGGCCTTGGCTTTGTTCTTGGACGTGCCGAGCCCTTCCGCGTGCATGTATCCCAGCAGCGCCTGCGCCATGTCGAAGCCCGCGTCCGCCGATTTTTTCACATAAGAGAAGGCGGTATTCAAATCTTTCGGGGCGCCGTAGCCGTTCAAATACAGGAATCCCAGGTAGTATTGCGCGCGGAAATCCGACCGGGCCAGCGGCTTGAACTCGGCGAACGCCTGGGTGTATTGCTTGGCGTTCATGGCCTGCTCGCCCTCGGCGTAGCCGGCGAAAGCGGGCGCTGCGGCGCAGATCAGGGAAATGATGACGGCGGCTTTGAATGCGGACATGCTTGCTCCTTTGCGCCAGTATAACACATCGGAATCGGAAAGTGCAAGCGAAAAAAAGAAGACGCGGCGAAAAACGCGCGGGCGGCCGGCGGCGGCTCTTACCCGGCTTTCTTGGCGTCCGTGTAGACGAAGACGGGCGTCGATTTGCCGGCCGCGACATCCGCGTCGATCAGCACTTAACTCAAATCCGCCTCGTTCGGCAGCCGGTACATGACGTCCAGCAGCAGATGCTCCATGATCGACCGCAGCCCGCGCGCGCCGGTGTTGCGCGCCATCGCCTGCTGGGCGATTCCGGCCAGCGCGTCGTCCGTGAACGTCAGGGCCACGCCCTCCATCGCGAACATCGCCTTGTATTGCTTGACCAGCGCGTTTTTGGGCTGCGTCAGGATCTGCACCAGAGCCTTCTCGTCCAGATCTTCCAGGCTCGTGACGACGGGCAGCCGGCCGATGAACTCGGGAATCAGGCCGTATTTCAGCAAGTCTTCGGCCTCCAACCTGGCCAGCAGCGCGCCGGTTTTCTTCTTGTTTTTGGATTTGACGTCCGCGCCGAAACCGACGGAGTATTCGGCCAGCCGGCGCTCGACGACCTTTTCCAATCCCGCGAAAGCGCCGCCGCAGACGAACAGGATGTTGGATGTGTCGACCTGGATGTATTCCTGGTTCGGGTGCTTGCGCCCGCCCTGCGGGGGCAGGCTGGCGACCGTTCCCTCGATGAGTTTCAGCAGCGCCTGCTGCACGCCTTCGCCGGACACGTCGCGCGTGACGGACGGGCTGTCCGATTTGCGCGAGATCTTGTCGATTTCATCGATGTAGACGATGCCGCGCTCGGCTTTCTTGACATCGTAGTTGGCGTTTTGCAGCAATTTCAGGATGACATTTTCGACATCCTCGCCGACATATCCGGCCTCCGTCAACGTGGTGGCGTCCGCGATTGCGAACGGCACGTCCAGGATGCGCGCCAATGTCTTGGCCAGCAGCGTCTTGCCGCAGCCCGTCGGCCCCAGCAGCAGGATGTTGGATTTTTCAATCTCGACATCCTTGTTGTCCAGGGAGTTCAGGCGCTTGTAATGGTTGTAGACGGCGACGGACAAGACCTTCTTGGCCCTGTCCTGGCCGATGACGTAATCGTCCAGAACCTTGCGGATTTCGCTCGGCGTTTTCAGGGTCAGCACATCGCTTTCCGGCTTTTTGTCGATCGCGGGCCGGTCGCCGATTTCTTCCTTGATGACCGCCTGGCACAGGTCGATGCACTCGTCGCAGATGAACACCGGCTCGGCGCGGCCGTCCTTCGATGTGATGGATCGCCCGGAGATGAGTTTCCGGACCTCGTTCTGGGTTTTGCCGCAGAACGAACAGCGCAAAATTTCCGTATCGGTCATGCTTGCTCCTTTCGGGCGATGACTTCGTCCACCAGGCCGAATTTTTTGGCCTCGTCGGCGGTCATGAAGTTGTCGCGCTCGATCGCCTCTTCGATGACGTCGATCGGCTGCCCCGTCTGCGCGGCGTAGATTTTGTTCAGGCGCTTTTTAATCGCCAGGATCTCGCGCACATGGATTTCCATGTCGGTCGCCTGGCCCTGGAACCCGCCGGACGGCTGGTGGATCATCACGCGCGCGTTCGGCAGCGCGAACCGCCGCCCTTTCGCGCCGCAGCACAGCAGCAGGCTGCCCATGCTGGCGGCCTGGCCCATCACGACCGTCGACACCGGGCATTTGATGTAGTTCATCGTGTCCAGAATCGCCAGCCCGGCCGTCACCATGCCGCCCGGCGAGTTGATGTAGAACGAGATCTCCTTGTCCGGATTTTCGGCTTCCAGGAACAGCAGCTGCGCGCAGATCAGGCTGGCCACCTCGTCGTTGACTTCGCCGGTCAGGAAGACGATGCGCTCCTTCAACAGGCGCGAATAGATGTCGAACGCCCGCTCGCCGCGTCCCGTCTGCTCCACAACCGTCGGAACCAATGTGCTGTCGTAAATCATGTTATTCTCCTTTACAGGTCGCGCGCGCTGCGCTCCATCGCCAGCTTTTCCAGCTGTCTGGCCGGTATGTCCCGTTTCGGGTCTTTGTCCGCCACCGGCGCGGGGGCCGTCTGCTTCGGTATCGTCCGCAGGCGCGCCGCCCGTTCCGCCGCGACATCGTGCGCGTGCAGGGCGATGGACTCCCGGAGTGTCTTGCGCGCCGCGAACGGCGCCGTCAAAATGCCGATGGCCCCGCCGTCCTGAACGGCCGCCTGCAAAGCTTTTTTCAATGCCGCGGAGTAGGTGAGTGTGTATTGCTTCTTGTCGACCATCGGGGACTCCTCTCGCTGTTTGCCGTCAGTATAGCACTTTTATCGGAAAAAGACAATAAAAATAAATTTCCGATGTTTGCCGGCCGCAACCGCTCCCGTCCCGCGCGCCCGCTATTTTTTGTCCGGGTCGAACGCGTAGAGCTCCGCGACGGACACGGCCTTGTCCGAAACGCGCGCGACGCCGAGGATGTAATCGACGACCTTTTCCTCGAACAGCGGCGCCTTGATCTGATCCAGCGCCTGCGGGTTCTTGGCGTAGTAGTCGAAGACCGCCTTTTCCTGGCCCGGGAAGCGGCGCGCCTCGCGCATCACAGCGTTCGTCAGGTCCTCCTGCGTCAGCGCGACATGGTTCGCGGTCGCGATTTCGGCCAGCAGCAGGCCCAGCCGCACGCGGCGCTCGGCGATTTTGCGGTATTCCTGCTTCAATGCGTCCTCGGGCTTGCCCTTGTCTTCCTCGTCCAGCTGCCCGCGCGCCTTGGCGTCCTCGTATTGCTTCCAGATCATGTCGAATTCCAAATCCGCCATGCCCTGCGGGATGTCGAAGTCGTGCTCTTTCTCCAAAATGTCCAGCAGCGCCCGCTTCGCATGCGTCCGGGCGACTTGGGCGTATTCCTTGTTCAGCTCATCGCGGATGGTGTTTTTCAAGCGCTCGACGGAGTCCATGCCGAACAGCTTCGCGAAAGCGTCGGTCAGCTCGGGCAGCTTCCACGCGCGCAGTTCCTTGACATCCACATGGAACACGGCCTTTTTGCCGGCCAGCTCCTTGGCGTGGTAGTCGGCCGGGAAGGAAACGGAAACGTCCGCCTTGTCGCCGGCCTTCTTGCCGACGAGTTGTTCTTCGAATCCCGGGATGAACGTGTTGGAGCCCAGGCCCAGGTAGTAATCTTTGCCCGCGCCGCCCTTGAACGCGGCGCCGTCGATGGTGCCGGTAAAGTCGATCACGATGACATCGCCGTTTTGCGCCGGGCGGTCTTCCGCGATGATTTCCGTCGTTTTTTTGCTTTCCCTCAATTTGGCGAGCGCGGCGTCGATTTCGGCGTCCGTCGCCTCCGCTTTCATCCGGGTCAGCTCGATTTTGCCCATGTCCGCCGGCACGATGTCCGGCAGGGCCTCCGCATCGATCTTGACGGAAATGTCCTTGCCGTCTTCGAATGCGTCGGTCAGCTCGACCTTCGGGCGCAGCGCCGGCCGGATTTTTTCATCCGCCAGCTTTTTTTGAACGGCGTCTTGGACAAGGGCGTCCAGCACCTCGCCCTTCGCGGCGTTTTCGTATTTTTTCCGGATCATCGTCATCGGCGCCTGGCCGGGGCGGAAGCCGGGCAGCCGGGCTTCCTTTTGAATATCCGCCAACTTGGCGTCCATTTTCGCGGCGAAATCCGCCGCCGGAATCGTGAGGGTGAGCGTGTGGGCCAGTTTGTTCTGCGTCATATCTGTTTTTCCTTTGTCGTTTGTCGTTGCCGTTTGCCGGGTGCCGCCGAGATGGTGCGGGTGGAGGGACTTGAACCCCCACGCGTTGCCGCAACGGCTTCTAAGACCGTCGTGTCTGCCATTTCACCACACCCGCGCGCAATCGTGGCGGAAATATACTCTTTTTTTATCGGAAATGCAAGAATTATCTTGAACGCAAAAAATAAAAAATCAGGCGGATTTTGCTTGCCCCCCGCCGAAAAATGTGTTAGCTTACCCGCATGGAGCAAGTCAAATCGGCATTGAAAAATCTGGAACAGGCGGTGTTCAAGCTGGAAAACGCCGTCTATGCCGCGCAGAGGAGCAAGCAGGGCTCCGCCGCGCAGGTTCAGGAATTGAAGCAGGTCATCAAGACGGCCTACGCCCGGCTGGACGCCGCCATCGCCCAGGTCAAGCAGGGAGGTGCGTGATGGCGATCGTCTCGTTGAAAATCGGCGGCCGGTTCTACAAGTTCTCGTGCAACGACGGGCAGGAAATCCACATGCGCGAGCTGGCCGACATCGTCGATAAAAAGGCCGAGCAGCTGACCAAATCCATCGGCTTCATGCAGGAGGGCCAGATGCTGGCGATGATCTGCCTGCTGCTGGCCGAGGAGAAGAACAAGATGGAGCGCCAGGGCGGCGTCGAGGGGTTGGAGACGATCCAGACCCAGCTGGCGGAGCATATCGCGGCGATGGCCGGCAAGGTCAGCGCGCTGGCGGACAGCCTGCAATGAAAATCCTGTTTTGCGGCGATGTGGTGGCGCGGCCGGGGCGGGAGGTTGTTTCGAAGCTGCTGCCCGGATTGCGCAGGAAAACGCGGGCGGACTTCGTCATCGTCAACGGCGAGAATGCGGCGGACGACGGGCTGGGGCTGACGCTGCCGGCATACCGGGGGATTCTGGACGCCGGCGCGGATGCCGTGACGATGGGCAACCACACATTCGACAAGCCGGAGATTTTGCCCGCGATGGACGACCCGCATCTGGTGCGGCCGCTGAACTACCCCGCGCGGACGCCCGGGCACGGGTTTTATATCCGGGAGGTGAAAGGCGTCCGCGTCTGCGTGCTGCAGCTGCTGGGGTCGCTGTGGATGAAGGGCGCGGGGGAGAGTCCCTTCGCCGCCGCCGATGCCTTTATCAAGGCGCACCGGGCGGACTACGACATTTTAATCGTCGATTTCCATGCCGAGGCGACCTCGGAAAAAATTGCGATGGGGTATTGTCTGGACGGGCGGGCGGCCCTGGTCGTCGGGACGCACACGCATGTCCCGACCGCGGACGCGCGCATCCTGCCGAAAGGCACGGGCTACATCACGGACGCCGGCATGTGCGGCGATGGCAATTCGGTCATCGGCATGACGCCGGAAACGGCTATCTCGCGGTTCATAGGCGTGGAGAAGCGGCTGGCTTCCGCGGACGGGGAGGGCAGTTTTTGCGGCGTCCTTGTCGATGCGGACGCCCGGACGGGCCTGGCGCGGGGGATAACGCCCGTCAGCGCCGGAATTCCTCTTGCAAAAAAGGATAAAGTGTGATATAATCTTCCCCTTTGAAAACGAAGGGATAGGATTATGTTGGAAGAAACACAAAAAGAGGCCGGCTGCGAACCCGAACAAAAACCGGCCACGCCGGAACATGTGTGCGTCTGCGGCAATGGGGCGAAGTGCTGCCGCTGGGCGGGGGCGTCCGCCGACCATAAATGCGGCGGAAACTGCGGCGCGCACGCGAAAGAATAAAGGAGCGGATCATGGCCGGGCATTCCCAATTCAAGAACATCATGCACCGCAAGGGCAAGCAGGACAAAATCCGCGCCAAAATCTTTGCGAAGCTGGCGCGGGAAATCACCGTCGCGGCCAAGGCGGGGCTGCCGGATCCGGCGGCGAACGCGCGGCTGCGCCTGGCCGTTCAGAACGCGCGGGCCGAGAATATGCCGAAGGACAACATCGAGCGGGCGATTGCGAAGGCCGCCGGCGCGGATACGGCGAACTACGACGAGGTCCGGTATGAGGGCTACGGCCCCGGCAAGGTCGCCGTTATTGTCGAAGCCCTGACCGACAACCGCGCGCGGACGGCGCCGAACATGCGATCGCTTTTTTCCAAACACGGCGGCGCGATGGGCGAATCCGGATCGGTGGCGTTCAACTTCGAAAAAATCGGGTATGTCGCGTTTCCGCTGAATGTCGCCTCGGCGGACGCGATGTTCGAATGCGCGCTGGACGCCGGCGCCGAGGATGTCCAGACGACCGAAACGGCGCATGAAATCGTCTGTAAGCCGGACGACCTGGCCGCCGTGCGCGACGCGCTGGAAGCCAAGTTCGGCACGCCGAACGCGGCGCGGATGGATTGGAAGCCTCTGGTGCCGGCGGAAATCAAGGATATTGAGACGGCCAAAGCGCTGATGGATTTCATCGATGCGCTGAACGAAGACGACGATGTTCAGCGCGTGATCACCAACGCCGACATTCCGGACGCCATTGCCGCCGGCTTGGAATAGAAAATTTTTCCCAAAAAACCATTTGCAATTTGGGATAAAAATCTGTATTTTGCCGTTTTGAAACAGGGTTGGGTGCAAGCGTAGGTTGAGCGAACACAAGGAAAACGATGACGAAACGGCGGCTGAATGAGCTGGGGCGGACGATGGTCGAGATGCTGGGGACGCTGGCGATCGCGGGCATCCTGATCGTCGGCGGACTGACGGGCTACCGCCACGCGGTCTCGAAGCACGAGGCGAACAAAATAGCCAACGCCGGCCGGACGCTGGCGTTTTTATGCTCTGCGCAGCGGCAGGGGGACGCGGGGAGCACCTGCGCCAACATCCTTGTGGAGACGGGGCTGTCGGATGCGTTTTCGGTGCATTTTGTGTCGGACGCGACGAAGTTCCAGCTGCGGGCGGCGAACCTGAGCAAGGAGGTCTGCGCGCAGTTGTCCCAATCGACATATGCGTTCGCGGTTCAGACGCAGACCAACGCGGACGGAGCCTGCCTGGAGAATAATCAGAATCAGATAACCTGGACGTTCAACAACGACCTGGGTGGGGCTGCGGGGGATTGGAGCGGCGAAGGCGGCGGCGGAGACGACGGCGGGTGCGCGCCGACCTGCCGCGGGTGCGAGCGGTGCGCCAGCGGCATCTGCGTCGAGGACTGCCCGGCCGGGCAGGCGTGCCAAGGCGACGGGAGCTGCGGGGCGCCGCGGAACTGCGACAACGCGTGCAACCTGTGCCAGCGGTGCAACAGCGCGACGAACGCGTGCGAGGACATCTGCCCCGCTGGGGAATCCTGCGCGATAGATTACGAGGCGACATCGATGACCTACGGGCAGAGGGTTTGCTGTCCGTCGGGGTTGGTCTCCGGGAGTTATTGCTGCGCGAGCCTGAACGCCCAGGGCCAGTGCTGCCGCGCCGACGATCAGACCAAATGCTGCCCGAGCAATGCACCGTTATCTATGCTTAATGGTTTTTATCAGTGTTATTCCTGCTCTCTCGCCGAACCTTTTCAGACGGCGCAGAACCCGACCGATTGCGAAGCTGTCTGCCCCGGTCAGCGGTATTTGAATCTGGCGAACCAACAATGTATCCGTTGCCCAATAAACCAAAGCATAGGCGCTTTGACACAAGCCCAATGTGAAAAATGCTCTGCGTGCATTTGGGAGGACAAGGGTGCCGGTG
>JAQVGI010000018.1:0-13435 GCA_028696805.1 Alphaproteobacteria bacterium | reverse complement strand
TTTATCAGTGTTATTCCTGCTCTTTCCCCGAACCTTTTCAGACGGCGCAAAACCCGACCGATTGTGAATCCGTTTGCCCCGGCCAGCGGTATTTGAATCTGGCGAACCAACAATGTATCCGTTGCCCAATAAACCAAAGCATAGGCGCTTTGACACAAGCCCAATGTGAAAAATGCTCTGCGTGCATTTGGGAGGACAAGGGTGCCGGTGCCAAATGTTATTGCGGTTGGCCCACATGCCCGAGCAATGCGCCGCTTCCGATGCTTAATGGTTTTTATCAGTGTTATTCCTGCTCTTTCCCCGAACCTTTTCAGACGGCGCAAAACCCGACCGATTGTGAATCCGTTTGCCCCGGCCAGCGGTATTTGAATCTGGCGAACCAACAATGTATCCGTTGCCCCGCCAACAAATCTGCTTTGACGCAATCCCAATGCGCCGCCTGCAACGGCACATGGAACGGCTCGACGTGCTCGTGACGGACCGCCCGACACAGGCCCGAATTCATTTTTGAAATAAAGAGCTTGATTTTCAACGCGCGTTGCTCTAACCTGATTTTCAACAAAAGGAAACGCATGCGCATTATCGGCTTGGATCCGGGGTTGCGGCACACGGGATGGGGGATTGTCGAGGCGCAGCGCGGCAAGATGTCCTTTGTCGCCGCGGGTGTCGTGTCGCCGGACGAGGATCTGCCGCTGTCCGGGCGGCTGGCGGAACTGCACCGCGCTCTGGCGCAGATCATCGCGGATTGGACGCCGGACGCCGCCGCGATCGAGGAAACTTTCGTCAACAAGAATCCGTCGTCCACATTGAAGCTGGGCCAGGCGCGCGGGGTGGTGTTGCTGGCGCCGGCGCTGGCGGGGCTGCCTGTCGGCGAATACACCCCGAACCAGATTAAAAAGATGGTCGTCGGCACGGGGCACGCCGACAAGAGGCAGGTGGACATGATGGTGCGGACGATTTTGAAAAGCGTGCCCGCGCAGGTGCCGCCCGACGCGTCCGACGCGCTGGCGATCGCCCTGACGCACGCGTTTATGCGGAGGTAGCATGCGAAAACTGACATGTGTCGTCCCTTGTTTCAACGAGCAGGAAAGCATCCCGCTGTTTTATCCCGAGGCGGTGAAATACCTGCGCCGGATTCCCGATGTGTCGTATGAAATCGTTTTCGTCGACGACGGGTCGCAGGACGGAACGCTGGCGGCAATCAAAAAAATAGCGGCCCGGGACAAACGCGTGCGGTATGTGTCCTTTTCCCGCAATTTCGGCAAGGAGGCGGCCATCTATGCCGGATTGAAAGCGGCGACGGGAGATTTGGTCGTCTTGATGGATGCGGACTTGCAAGACCCGCCGGCGCTGCTGCCCGACATGGTGCATGCGATTGTCCATGAGGGATTCGACTCCGTCGCGACCAAGCGCAAAACGCGGCGCGGGGAGCCCAAAATCCGGTCGCTGTGCGCGGAGTGCTTTTACCGGCTGGCGAACCGGATTTCGAAAGTCAAAATCGAGCCGGGCTCGCGGGATTACCGGATGATGACGCGCCCGATGGTGGATGCGGTTTTGCAGGTGTCCGAATACAACCGCTTTACGAAAGGGATTTTCCCGTGGGTCGGATTCCGGACGAAATGGGTGGCGTATGACAATGTCAAGCGCGCCGCCGGCAAGACGAAATGGAACTTTTGGAAACTCCTGGCGTATTCGGTCGAGGGCATCGCCGCCTTTTCCACGGCGCCGCTGGCGCTGGCGTCCTTTTTGGGCGTCGGAATGTGCGTGCTTTCGTTCCTGGCGATGATTCTCATCATCGTTCAGCATGCCCTGGGGCATCAATCCGCCTTTGGGTGGGCCTCCCTTGTCTGCATATTCCTGTTCGTCGGCGGCGTCCAGCTCTTTTGCATCGGCATTCTGGGCCAGTATTTGTCCCGGACATATCTGGAAACTAAAAAACGCCCGCTTTATATCGTGAAGGAGCGGAAATGAAACTCATCCGCCGGCCGTCCCCCCATTTCAACGCGCGCAAGGCGCCGATCGACATGATCGTGATACACGCGATGGAGCATCCGGACATCGACGAGGCCTGCGCGTGCCTGGACGGCTACCGCGTCAGCGCGCACTTTTTAATCGCGCGCGACGGCTCGGTCGTCCGGTGCGTGGACGAGGACAAGCGCGCGTGGCACGCCGGCGTGTCAAGCTGGCGCGGCGTTTCGGAGGACCTGAACAGCCATTCTATCGGCATCGAGTTCCTCTGCGATTCTTTTTCCCGGAAGCGGCGCGTCAATTTCACGAAGAAGCAGGTTGCGGTTGGCGTCCGGCTGTGCCGGCGGCTGATGCGCGACTACGGCATTCCGGCCGTGAACATTGTGCGCCACAGCGACATCGCGCCCGAGCGCAAAAGCGACCCCGGTCGGTATTTCCCGTGGCGGATGTTTTTGGGCAGCCTCACTCGATGATTTCGTCCGGCCGCACGCCCCAGAGGGCTTTGCGCGGAAACCATCCTTTGATTTTTTTGCCGTTCTGGCGGAATTGCAGCTGGCAGTGCGCCGGCGCGTCCGCGGGGCATGTCAGGATCCGGCCGGTCGTTCCGCGCTGAACGATGGCGGCGGTTTTTCCGTCCGCCTGCGGGGATTTGAGCAACTTGTCCTCTTCCAAAATCAACGCGTATCGCGCGGGCGACAGCATGATTTTGTGAACCCAGCCGATCGTGCCGTCCGCCTCGCGCACCTGGCGCCACAGCTCGAAGGCGTCGATGACCTCGACCGGATAGGTCTTTTCGGTGTAGACCCAGGTGATCGGAAAGCGTTCGCCGGGGCCCGTGCGCAGGTTGACCTTGTCCTGTTTCATCGACATGAAAACCGGATCTGCAACCGCGCATGCGGCGGCCATCCACACGAACAGGCAGACCCCTCCCGCCGCTTTATTCATCCGGATCCTTCTTATACCTGTTGCGGATGGAGCGGACGACGCGGCGGCTGTGGGCGGGCTGGACGTTCGTTTCCGGCGTGTATCCCGCATCCAGCGCCATCGGCGTCGCCGGCGCGCCGGACGAGGCGGACAATTCCGTTTTGTATTCGTCCCACGCGACCTGGATGGCGGGCATGATGACCAGTTGCGCGATGGTGGTGCCGCGGCTGAGCAGGTAAGGGTGGGAAGATGTGTTTTGCAGCAGGATGAACAGCGGCTTCCTGTCCGCCGGATGGATAATGCCCGGCGCGTCCAGGACGATGATGCCGGCCATGCGCGCCAGATCGGTGTTGCTTAAAATCTGCCCGACATATCCCGGCGGAATGCCGAACGCGAAGCCGGTCGGGACATAGACGCGCTCGCCGGGCGCCAGCCGCAGCGTCGCGGACACGCCGGCCGCCAGGTTCAGCCCCATGTGGTATCTGGACGCATAGGAGGGCAGCGGCAAATCCGCCCCGTCCACCGATCGTATGATTTTCAGTTTCAGCACCATGGGGCTATCTTGCCAAATTCGGCCCGCAAAGTCAATAGCAAATTTTCATTGACTTTTTGACGCCGGAACCATACATTGAGCTTCAGGAGCTCAAATTGAAAAAGGGGGGATTGATGAAATACGCGTTGTTGTCGGGGGCTTTGTGCGCGCTGCTGTCCGGGTGCGTCCTGCCGCAGTATCACGGCTATGCTCAGGAAATCCGCATCATTCCGCCGGCGGGGACGTCCGGCACGCTGGTGTTCGGGGATGAAAAGATCCCGCTGGAAGCCTACCCGAAGGAATTGAACGTGTGGCGCACCGCGTGGAGCAAGCCGGTCGTTTTCAAAAAAGACGGCTTCGAAGACCACCATGCGAAAATCACCAGCAGCCTGACCGAAGACAAATGGGCGCTGCGCGACAACCAGGACGTGTCGGCGCTGTGGATTCTGCCGCTGCCGAACACATTGTATTACGGCTTTCCGTGGATTATTCCGGGCATTTTCGGCCTGGCGATAGATATTTTCAACTATGCGAACATACCGGTGATGTGGGCCGTCAACCCGTGGTTTGACACGGACGATTTGAATATGGAAAACGTGGTGTTGCAGCCGACGGAGCAGTTTTCGGCCTATTGCGGCCCGCGCCAGTTCGCCAGCAACATCGGGTGCGTGCCGTGCGACAGCTTCGAATCCCCGCTGGCGGTTTTGGAGGAGTGCATGAAGTGCCCGTCGCGCGTCTATGAGGACGACCGCTGCCGGATGAAAAACTAACCGGTTATCGTCTGCGGCGGCCGGTTCGGCCTTTCGGGCGGGCAAAATGCTTTTGGATATTCGGCCCGCGGCTCTTGTCCAGCCCCAGCATTTGGAAAACCAGTCCGCCGGTGAACGGCACGCATTCGCGCAGGATTACCTCGCACCTGTCGCCGACCGCGAATGCCTTGCCGGCCTGGCGCCCGACCAGGCGCTGCCCCCTGTCGTCGTAATCGTAGAAATCGTCAGTCAGCGACGACATCGGCACAAGCCCGTCCGCGCCATAGGTGTCCAGATGCACGAACAGGCCGAAGCTTGTCGCGGATGAAATGCGCGCCGCAAACTGCTCGCCGACCTTGTCGTTCAGATACGCGGCGACATACCTGTCCGCGGCGTCCTGCTCGGCGGCGGCGGCCTGGCGCTCGGTCGCCGAGATGTGATCCGCAATCGTGTCGAATGCCGCGGCCTCGTCGTCCGTCAGCCCGCCGTCCCCCAGCTTCAGGGATTTTATCAGCGACCGGTGCACCAGGATGTCGGCATATCGGCGGATAGGCGAGGTGAAGTGGGCGTAGCGCTGCAACGCCAGCCCGAAATGCCCGATGTTGTCGGGGCTGTATTGCGCCTGGGACTGGGTGCGCAGCACGAATTCGTTGATCGCCGCGTCGCGCGGAGATCCCTGCGCGCCGGTCAGGACGGCGTTGAAATCCGCCGGCTCGGATCGGGCGGACAGGCGCCCCGGCTTTCCCAGCGCGGTCAGGAAATTGTTCAGCGTTTCGATTTTCTGATCGGACGGCCTGTCGTGCACGCGATACATGCACGGCGCCCCCTTGTCCTCCAAAGTCTCCGCCGCCGCGACGTTCGCGCAGATCATCATCTCTTCGATCAGCTTCATGGATTCCGTCTGCACGCGCAGGCGGATGTCGGCGACGCGCCCTTTGGCGTCCAGAATCACCCGGCGCTCCGGCACGTCGATTTCCAGGACGCCGCGCCGCTGCCGACGCTGTTTCAGCGCGTGATAGCATCCGATGAGGCTTTGCAATTCGCGGCGGATTTCCGGAATGTCCGCGCCGCCGTCCATCATGTCCTGCACCGCGTCGTAGGTCAGGCGCCGCACGGATCGGATGATGCCGCGGACGAACCGGTGCCGGATTTTGTGCCCGGCCTTGTCCAGCCAGATCTCGCAGACGAAGCTGGCGCGCGGCTCGTCCGGGTTCAGCGAGCAGATGCCGTTCGACAGCGCCGCCGGCAGCATCGGGACGGCCCTGTCCGGAAAATACACCGAGTTGCCGCGCAGGCGCGCGTCGCCGTCCAGGCTTGACCCCGGCCGCACATACCACGCCACATCCGCGATGCCGACCATCAGGTGCCACCCGCCGGCGTTTTTAGTATCCGCGTCCGGCTCGGCCCAGACGGCGTCGTCGAAGTCCCGCGCGTCCGCGCCGTCTATCGTGACGAACGGGACGGATGTCAGATCGCGGTGCGTGTCGCCGGCGGCCGGCACGCGCGCCCGGGCGGCGGCCTCTTCGGATTTTTCGGAAAAAGCCACCGGAATGGCGTGCATGTAGATGGAAATCATCGTCGCTGCGAAAGCGTCCGACGCGCTGCCGACCTTTCGGATGAACCGCGCCGCCGGATGATAGGCGCGCACCGGCGGGATGTCGACGACAAGGATGTCGCGGTTGCGCAGCGTAATATCCGGCGGGACGGATTCCAGTTTGAACGCCTGCTTCATGCGCCTGTCCACCGACTGGACGAATCCGTTTTCATAGACGGCGACCAGGTGGTTTTCTCCGGCCGTCATCTTGCGCAGCGTTTCGCCCTCGTAGGCGTTGGCGCCGGCGGGCTTGATTTTGACCTGGACGATGTCGCCGATGCCGGAGGCCAGCTTGTCCCGCGTGATGACGATCTGCGGCGCGGGCTTGTCCGACGCCCATTCGTGCGGCCGCGCGATCAGGTCGCCCATCGAATCGACGCCTGTGATTTCGACGATGCAGCGTTCGGGCAGGGCGCCCGTCAGGGAGACTTTGTGCCGGCCGCCGCCGGATTGGACGACGCCGCGGCGTTTCAAGTCCCTGACCATGTCGTTGACGGCTTTGCGGGAATCCCCGCGCAGCTTGAACTGCCGCGCGATGTCGCGCTTGTCCGCATGCCCCTGCTTGTTCAGATAGGCGACCAGTTCGTCCATGCTCGGCGGCGCGCTTGTTTTCGTCATGCGCCGAGTGTCGCACGGATCAGGGGCGCGCGTCAAGGATTTTTTGCATCCACGCCGTTATTTCGCGCAGGCAGGCCCTGTCGATGGCGTGCGCCATGCCGGGGGAGATGAATGTTTGCGCCCGCCCGCCGAGCGTCTGCCGCGTGGCCTGCACCGCCGCGACCGGCACGACATCGTCCGCGTCGCCGTGGGTCAGCAGGACGGGGATGTCCCGGAACTTGCCGGCCGTGACGAGGGGCAGGGCGGACATGCCGATGCACCCCGCCGTTTTGTCGGGATAGGTCAGCGCCGCGCGCAAGGCGACCAGGCCGCCCTGCGAAAATCCGCCGACGAAAATCCGGTGGGCGGGAATCCCGTGCGCGTCCGATATGCGGCGCATCAGATCCTGAACGGCGACAATGGCCGGCGGCGCGCGTTTTTCCAGGCGCGCCAGATACACGGCATCCGCCTGATCCGGATAATCGTCCAGATTGAACCACTCGAACCCGCCGCCGTGCGTTGGAACCGGCGCATCCGGGCAGAAAATCCCCATGGCTGGAAAAGCCCGCGACAATTCGGGGGACAAATCGAACAAATCCGCGCCGTTGCTGCCGTATCCGTGGCAGAGGATAAGGACGGCGTCCGGGTGCGGCGGAATATGGCTCGGGCCTGTCAACATATGGGACTCCTTGACAAAAACAAAAAATAAGTCTATACTCTTCTACCATTATCAACAGGAGCAGTCAAGATGTCATATAAAGAAATTCCGCTGGGATCCGGTTTTATCGCTTCGGAAATGCCGTATCTCCATGCGCGCGCGGAGCTGAACCCCGCCGCGTATCCGATGGCCATGCTGAACGTATGGGACAAGGTTTTCAAAATATCCAATCCGAGCATTCCGTTGGGAACGGATCTTTTCATCGTGGAGCGGGCGGACAGCTTTTCGGCCGTGCAATCGAACGGATGGACATACACGCAGCCCCGCCTGCCGGGATGCGAGCGTGTGTGCTATATGGCGACCATTGTCAACCGGGTCGGTGCCGCCGCGCCGATGCTGTATTGGGGATTCGGGTGTCGTGCTTCGGCATGTGACGAACGCCGGGCGCCCAAAATCATGCTGGCTCATTTCCAGGGGCGGTGGCAGGACACGGACGCCTCGTTTGAAAATATCAAGCATTTCAGGCTGGAAAACTCGGCCGCGTCCTGGCTCAATCCGCTGGAAACGTATGTCGCGCGCGAGCACGTGCATTTGTCCGGCAACCCGTATCTGGAAAACATGCCCTACGGCCTGTCCTGTTTCGACGCGCTGTGCATCGAGCATTGCCCGTCGCTGCGCCGGTTTCCCAACCACGGCCTGGCCGGAAACGGCATCTGCATCATCGGAACGGGCTTGGACGCGCTGCCCGATCCGACGACCGCCCACGACCTGATTTCGATAGGCACGCCGCACAGGGAGGAGGTTGTCCGCCCGTTCGTCCGGACGCCCTATTTGCATATTCACAACACCGGCTGGATGGAGTCTGCGCACGATATGCAGGTGCGGTTCGAGGGCATGCCCTCCGTGATGCAGGTCAAGCTCGGGACGGGCGTCGAGATGAAAGAGGGCTCCCATCCGATGGTGCGGGCGTCCAGGGAGGAAAAAATCTACCGCCATCCCGATCTGTGCACGACATGGCGTTCTTTCGGGCGGATTGCTCCGGCCGAGCGCCTGGTCGCGAAAGCCCGCCGGAAGTTCAACATTCCGAAAGTCGAGCTGCAGCGGAATTAATCTTGCATTTCGCCCGGATGTGTGCTTTGATAGACGCAGGAGGCAGGCATGAAATATATCTGTATCTTACTGATGGTTGCGACGGCGATGCCCGTGTGCGCGCAGGGCCGCACCGCGAAGGGATTGACCGAGGCGCAGCAGCTGGGCATCACGGCGGGGTCGGCGCTGGCGTGCGCGGCGGGGCCGAAGCTGGATGATTTCGAATTGATCGCCAGCCGGATCATCGCCAACAAGGCCGCGACCGATTCGGAAGAGCAGGCCGGCTACCGCGCATACGCGACATCCAAGTTCAACACGTATCAGGAGCAGAAGAAATCCCCCCAGGCGCCGTGCAGCGAGGTTCTGGCGTCGTTCAACCGCCTGCCGATTTTCAAATCCGTCGTCTACGCCGACGGCTCCGTCAAGATGTTCGACGGGACCAAGCTGATTCCGAAGCGGCCCGTCAAGACGCCGCCTAAGGCGCAGGCGGCTAAAAAGAAGCCGCCGCAGGCTCGGGCGCCTTCCCAAAAATCCAAGAAATAATGCGCCCGGATAGTCTGACTCCCTTATTCCGCGACATCTCCGGCCTGGCCGGCGTCGGCGCGAAATTGTCCGGTGTTCTCCGGCGGCTGTGCGGGCCGGCCGCCGCGGACATCCTGTGGCACTTGCCGGTCGGCGTCATCCACCGGCCGTATTACGCCGACGCGGCGCACATCGCGACCGAATACGGCACGATTCGGATGCAGATCACCCAGCACCTGCCGCCGCCGACGAAAAAGCAGCCGTATCGGATTCTGGGGCTCATGGGCGGCTCGCCAGCCGAGCTGGTGTTTTTCAATTATCATCAGAACTACCTGGACAAATACAAGCCGGACGATGTCGTTTTCGTGTCGGGCAAGATTGAAAAGACTTATGCGGGCATCAAAATGCTGCACCCGGATTTCATCGTGCGGGACCGCGCCGCGATTCCGGAATACGAGGCGCTGTATCCGCTGGCCGCCGGCGTGTCGCAGAGGCTGATGGCGAAGCTCGTCGCCCAGATTGCGCCGACGCTGCCGGCTTTGCCGGAGTGGCTGGACGGGCCGTTCATGAAGCAGCGCGGCCTGCCGGATTGGAAACCCGCGGTGGTTCAGGCGCACCATCCGAAAAGCGCGGCGGATATTCTGCCGCTGCATCCGGCGCGGCTGCGGCTCGCGTATGACGAGCTGCTGGCGAACCAGCTGGCGCTGCTGCTGGTGCGGGCGCAAGAAAAACGGGCGGGCGGGCTGCCTGTCCGCGGCACCGGCGAGCTGGTGCAGCAAGCGTGCGCCGCATTGCCCTATGAACTGACGCACGCCCAGCAGCGCGTCATCGCGGAAATCGAGGCCGACCTGGCATCCGATGCGAAGATGGTGCGGCTGCTGCAAGGCGATGTCGGCAGCGGTAAGACGATCGTCGCGCTGCTGGCGGCGCTGCGGGTCGTCGAATCCGGCGCGCAGGTCGCCTTCATGGCGCCGACGGACATTCTGGCGCGCCAGCACGAAGCCGTCCTGTCGAAGCTCTGCACCCCGCTCGGCGTCCGGGTCGGGCTTTTGACCGCCCGCGAAAAAGGCACGCGGCGCGATGTCCTGCTGCAAGCCGTCGCGCGCGGCGAAATCCCGATTCTCATCGGCACGCACGCGTTGTTCGAGGAGGATGTCCGCTTCGCCCGCCTGGGACTGGCCGTCGTCGACGAGCAGCACAAGTTCGGCGTGTATCAGCGGCTGGCGCTGGCGCAGAAGCAGCGCGGCGTCAACATGCTGGTCATGACGGCGACGCCGATACCGCGCACGCTGGCGCTGACCGCTTACGGCGATATGGATTTGTCGCAGCTGGACGAAAAGCCGCCCGGCCGCACGCCGATTGAAACGCGCGTGATGCCGGTCGCCAAAATACCGGATCTGGCCGCGCGGCTGAAAGAGGCGTGCGTCCGGCAAAAAACGCAGGCGTATTGGGTGTGCCCGCTGGTCGAGGAAAGCGAAAAGACGGATCTGATCGCGGCCAAGGCCCGGTTCGCCGAATTGCAGCGGATCTTCGGCGACCGCGTCGGGCTGGTGCACGGACGGATGAAGGGGGCGGACAAGGACGCCGTGATGGAGCGGTTCATCGCGGGGGAGTTGGACATCCTGGTCGCGACGACGGTCATCGAGGTCGGCGTCGATGTGAAGGCTGCAACGCTGATGGTTGTCGAGCACGCCGAGCGGTTCGGGCTGTCCGGTTTGCATCAGCTGCGCGGCCGCGTCGGGCGGGGCGGCGGAAAATCCCTGTGCCTTTTGCTGTATGGCGAAACCCTGTCCGAAAACGCCCGCGAGCGCCTGCGCGTCATGCGCGAAACGGACGACGGATTCGTGATCGCCGAGGCGGATCTGAAACTGCGCGGCGCGGGGGAACTGCTGGGCGTCCGGCAGAGCGGCTATCCCGATTTCAAGCTGGCCGACATGTCCGCGCACCGGGACTTGCTGTGGACGGCGACGCAGGATGCGCGCGCTTTCCTGACATTGGATCCGGATTTGAAAACTTCCCGTGGACAAGCGCTTAAAATCCTGCTATACCTGTTCGGAAAAGACAGGGCGATTCAAACGATAAAGGCTGGCTGAATGGTGCATTTCACATTGCAAGATCCGGAACGGACGCGGGCGCTGCGGCGGGATTTCGATCACCGGGATATGAACCGGAAGTTCGTCAAATGGCTTTACCGCAAGGGCTATCTGGACAAATACAAGGATGTCATCAGCCTGGAGCGCGCGCGCCGCGGCCGGATTCCGCGCGGGTTCGACGTGCACCACATCGTGCCGCTGTCCGGCGGCGGGACGAACCATGTGTCCAACCTGTGCCTGATAGAGCGCTCGCTGCACAAGTTCATCAACAAGAAGTGCTTCGATCCGGCGCTGCGCGATGTCAAAATCGGCGAGAGCGCGGACATCGATGTGCCGGATTTCGGCCGCGTCGCGCTGCGCCGCGAATATGCCGCCTGGGCCGATGCCAAAACCGCCCAGGCGCGTCGTTCCCCCCGATAGATGCCCGCCGCCCGCCATTGGGTGTAAAATAGATTGACAAAAAATGAAAAGTATGGTATCATAGGGCGTTTTATAAAGGAGGAGCCCAATGGATCAAACGCAACACACATCGGATATGCAGCAGCGCATCGCGGCCCTGAAAACGGAAATGACGGGCATTGTTGCGCCGTTGAAACAGATCACGCGGGTGGATAAAAATAAGGATATCGTCGTCCGGACGGATGCTTTCGCGCCGTATCAGCGGTTGTTCGCCGACATGACCGCCGTGGATCAGTCTTTGTTTTTGAACGCCCTGGGCGATGCCAATCCGCATGCGGAAATGCTGGTTATCGGCAGGTTTCTGGACGCGGAAACGATCCAGTCCGTCCGGTTTCCCAAAGCGCTGGGCTATCACCTGCGCAAGCATTTTCCCGAGGAGGGGGTGCTGCATTACATCGGCATGTCGCCCGACGACAAGCTGCCGTATGTTTTTCCGAATGCGCGCATGTATACGCAGGTTCAAAAGGCCCTGTCGGCCGAGCACGCCCGCCGGTATCGTCCGGCGCAGAACCGCGCCGCGGCGCAGGTTCGGCATAGGGACGCTCAACAGCAGATGTGAAAAAAGCCTCCGGACGGAGGCTTTTCTTTTTCCCGCTGTGCGGCGGACAGGCGGCCGTTATTTGGCGCGCTCGACATAGCTGTTGTCCGCCGTCGCGACGACGATTTTTTCGCCGGCGTTGACGAACGGCGGGACGCTCGTCCGGATGCCGTTTTCCAAAATAGCCGGCTTGTATGAATTCGTCGCCGTCTGGTTTTTAATCGCCGGCTCGGTTTCCGCGACGGCCAGAACGACATGCGCCGGCAGGTTCACGCCGACGGCCTTGCCCTCGATCGTGTTGATGGTGACGGCCATGTTGTCCTGCAAATACAGCGCCGATTCCCCCAGCAGTTCGGCCGGAATGTTGTATTGATCGTATGTTTCGCCGTTCATGAAGACATAGTTGTCGCCTTCCTTATACAGATAGGTGCAGTCGAACTCCTCGCTCATCAGCTTTTCGACGCTGTCGGCCGTGCGCCAGCGCTGCTCCGTCTTGACGCCGGTTTGCGAATCCCGCATTTCGACGGCGATGAACGCGCCGCCTTTTCCGGGCTGGATCAGGTTGATCTTGCTGACGATGTATTGCTTGCCGTTGTGCTCGATGACCCATCCGGGGCGGATTTGGTTTGCGTTTTCTTTGCTCATGCGATTCTCCTTGTTAAAACCGAAAAGTTGAGCTAATATAGCACGGCGAAAGAAAAAAGGCAAGGAAAATGCAAACACCCTTTTGGAAGCCGAACATTTATGCCCGTCATGCAGCGCACCGCGCGGCGCGCCGGACGATCGTGCGCACGATCCGCCGGTTTTTCGAGCGGCGCGGATTCGCGGAGGTCGACACGCCGGCGCTGCAAATTTCTCCCGGGCTGGAAACGCACCTGCGCGCGTTCCGGGCGGAGGGGTATCTGCTGCACACCTCGCCGGAGTTCGCGATGAAAAAGCTGATCGTCGCGGGGATGCCGCGGATTTTCCAGCTGGCGCACGCCTATCGGAACGAGCCGAAATCCGACACGCACCACCCCGAATTCACGATGCTGGAATGGTATCGCGCGCAGACGGATTACCGCGCGATGATGCGCGACACCATCGCGCTTGTCCGCGCGTGCGCCCGGGCCTGCGGCGTTGCCGAGCTGCGCCACCGCAGCCGGACATGCGACCCGTTCCGGCCGTGGCGGAAGCTGACGATCGCGCAGGCGTTCAGGCAATACGCCGGCGTGGATGTGATGCGGTCTTTGCCGGATGAAAATAACGCCCTGCCGGATCCCGGGCCGCTGCGGGCCCAGGCTGAAAAAATCGGCATTTCCTGCGCCGATTCGGACACATGGGAGGATGTTTTCTTCCGCATTATGCTGAACAAGGTGGAGTGCCATCTCGGCGACGGCGTTCCGACGATCCTGTATGAATATCCGGCGTGCCTGGGGGCTTTGGCGCGGCGGAAGCCCGGAAATCCGCGTGTGGTGGAGCGCTTCGAAGCCTACGCCTGCGGCCTGGAATTGTGCAACGCTTTTTCGGAATTGACGGACGCGGACGAGCAGGCCGCGCGCTTCGCGCACGAAATCGCGCAAAAGAAAAAACTCTACGGCGAAACCTATCCCATGGACGAAGATTTCCTGGCGGCGCTGCGATACGGGATGCCGCCGTGTTCGGGCAACGCCGTCGGCGCGGACAGGCTGGTCATGCTGATTTCCGGCGCGGAAAAAATAGAGGACACCCTG
>JAQVGI010000039.1 GCA_028696805.1 Alphaproteobacteria bacterium | reverse complement strand
TCCGATCTCGATTCGTGCTTCAAAGACCGGAGCAGCCATTTCGGATAGCCCGGATGGTTCGCCGCCTCCAGCACCCGCAGGAAGTAAATCACATCGTCCACCCGGTCGGAGGCCAGGTGCTCCTGGATATACTGGGACAGCGACGGATACGAAATCAGCAGCGGCCCGCCGCGCCACGCCCGGATTTTGAACAGCACCATCAAAACATCCGCATACAGGTACCCGGAATACATCACCAGCGCCAGCATCAGGGCGGCGCACGCGCCCAAAACGGACATCAGGACGACCGGCTCGGCCGTGTGTATCAGCAGCACGCCTGCCAGCATCAGCCCGGCCGGCTCGGCCCAGACGAAGCGCAGGTACTTGATGCGCGGCCCGCGCCCGAACGACAGCGGCTTGGCCAGCAGCCGGAAATAGCCGCTCAAATAAAAATACGCGCCCAGCGTGAAAATAACATATCCGGTCAGCAGGATGACGGCGTGCGCGATGGCCGTCCCGTAGGCCGCCATCAGCATGCCGGCGCAAATCACCGACAGGCCCGCCATCGTCGTGTAGATATACCGCGTCCGATACAGAACGGCGACCATGATCAGGCCGACCAGGCCGATCATCCGCCACACCTGCGCCAGCATCAGAAAGCCCGCCTGCGCGCTTTCCCGCTCGGACAAGAACCGGTACAGGAAATAATCCATCAGCCCCTTGGACATCATATACACGAAGGACAGCGCCAGAATGCAGGCGACGACTTTCTTTTCGATGCCGTCCTGAACGCCGCCGGATTTTTTCGTGAAGGTTTCGGCGGGCACGGGCTCCAAAATCGTCAGCCCCCGCACGATGAACCACGCCGCGCAAAACGACAGGCATCCGACGACCAGCATGCCGGCCGGCGACACGCCCCACGATTCGGGCAGCGCGCCGCCGGCGAACAGCCCCAGCAGCGCGATGCAGAACAGCCCGATGAACTTGATCGAATCCATCCGGAACGACACGAACCGGCCCGCGACGGACCAGAACGACAAAAACACCAGCATCGATATCGGGTATTTGCTGGCAAAAACGGCGTTGACGAGCAGCGGGCCCGACTCGCCGGCCGCCAATCCCCCCAGCAGCAGCGCGGCAACGGCTGCGCTGACGCCGATCCACAGCAGCGCGCCGTATCCCTTGCGCCGCTCCAGCATCCATGTCCGCCGGCCGATGATCGCTCCCAGCACCGCGACGACCAGGAAATCCATGCCGATAGAAAACAGGCTCGCCCGCTCGATCAGCAGGCCGACCGCGCCGATGTCCCACGCCGTCATGCCGACGGAGGAAACGAACGCTCCCAGCGCCAGCAGCCAGCCCGTCAGCCAATCGGACGAGGTTTGCCGCGCCAGGCGCATCAGAAGGTTCTGCATCCGGTACATTATGCCCCCCCCAGCAAAGAATCCACATATTCCGCCGCCGTGAACGCATGCAGGTCGTCCGCCTGCTCGCCAACGCCGACCGCATGAATCGGCAGCGGATAGGCGTCCGCCAGCGCGACCAGAATGCCGCCCTTGGCCGTGCCGTCCAGCTTCGTCATGATCAGGCCCGTCACGCCGACCATTTCCTGAAAGATTTTGACCTGCGTCAGGGCGTTCTGGCCCGTCGTCGCGTCCAGCACCAGCTCGACCGCGTGCGGCGCGGACGCGTCGGCCTTTTGAATCACGCGCACGATTTTTTTCAGCTCGTCCATCAAATCCGCCCGGTTGTGCAGCCGCCCCGCCGTGTCGATAAGCAAAACATCGTCGCCGGCTTTCCGGCTGGCCGCAAGGGCGTCGAACACCAGGCCGGCGGCGTCCGCCCCGGGCTTGCCGGCATGCACCCGGCACCCGGTTTTATCTCCCCAGAGCTGCAGCTGCTCCACCGCGCCGGCGCGGAATGTGTCGCCGGCGACCAGGGACACCTTCAGGCCCTGATCCCGATACTGGCGCGCCAGCTTGCCGATCGTCGTCGTTTTCCCGACGCCGTTGACGCCGACGACCAGAATCACATACGGCTTGCGCGCCGCGTCGATTGTCAGCGGCCGCGCGACGGGTTGCATCTTTTCCACCAGCACCCGGCCGACAGCCGCCCGGATTTCATCCGACTCCCGGGACTTTTTCGATTGGATGTCCTGCATGATCCGGCGGGTCGCGGTCAAGCCGACATCCGCGCGGATCAGCGCTTCTTCCAGCTCCTCTACGGAGGCCGCATCGAACGTCCGCGCCGTGAACAGGCCCGCCGTCTTCTTCAGCCCCGATTTCAATTTATCCAACCAGCTCATGACCCTCGACCCTTCGAATCACCACATCCGCGACCTGCCCCGGCTTGCCCGCGTGCGGCGCGCGCACTTTGAGGTAGGTGTCGCTCCACCCGCGCCCGTCCTGCTCCATTAATACACTGATTTTCGCGCCAACGCAAGAAATCAATAGATCGTCGTGCAATTTCTGTCCCAGCTCCCGCAGGCGCCGCGCCCGCTCCTTGCGCACCGGCACGGGTACCGGCGGCATCTTGGCGGCCGGCGTCCCCGCGCGCGCCGAATACGGAAACACATGCAGGTGCGTGATGTTCCCCCGGCGCACAAAGTCCATCGTCTGATCGAACTGCCGCTCCGTTTCCGTCGGAAAGCCCGCGATGATGTCCGCGCCGAAGGTCGCCTCCGGCCGCGCCGCGCGCACCCGGCCGATGAAATCCAGAACCTGTTCCCGCGTGTGCCGGCGCCCCATCCGCTTCAAAATCACATCGTCGCCCGACTGCATCGACAGGTGCAGATACGGCATCACCTGCGGAAACTCCCGCATCAGGCGCACGAAATCGGCATCCAGGCATGCGGGATCCAGCGACCCGAACCGCAGCCGCCGGATTTCCGGCACGGCTTCCAGCAGCCGGCGCACCATCGGCACCAGCCCGCCGGGATAGGAGGTGATGTCCACGCCCGTCAGCACCAGCTCCGCAAAGCCTTTTTCAACGAACGCGCGCGCCTGGCCGATGATTTTTGCGACCGGCAGGCCGGCGTTGCGCCCGCGCACCAGTGGCACGATGCAGAATGTGCAGCGGTGGTCGCAGCCTTGCTGAACCTGCAAAAACGCGCGCGCACGCCCTTCGAAATCCGAAATGACCGGCAGGTCGAACGGCTCGTCCCCGACCGCGCCGACGGCCGATTCGGAGCGTTCCAGCAGCGCCCGCGACAGCTTCTCCCGGTTGCCCAGAACGCGCGACACCTCCGGCATCGCGGCGTAGAGCTCAGGGTGCAGCTGAACGGCGCAGCCGGCGACGACGATCGGCGTGTTCGGGTGTTCGCGATGCGCCTTGCGGATGGCCTGGCGGCATTGGCGCTCCGCCTCGCCGGTCACGGCGCAGGTGTTGACGAGGATGATGTCCAGATCGTCCGCCGCCTGCCTGATCACGGCGGATTCGAACGCGTTCAGCCGGCACCCGAAGGTCAGCACTTTCATCGGCGCCCCGCCCCGTATGGATCGGCGTAGCCCATCCGGCGCATCAGTTCGCCTTCCAGCCGCTCCATCGCATCCGCCTGCCCGTCCGACAGGTGGTCGTATCCTTGCAGATGCAGCGCCCCGTGCACCAGCAAATGCGCCAGATGCGCGCGGAAAGAAACGCCCTGCGCACGGGCCTCGCGCGCGGTCGTCCGGTATGCGATGACGATGTCGCCCGCCATCCACGGCGCGCCCTGCGGCGGCTTTTTGTTTTCAAAGCTCAACACATTCGTCGGCGCGTCCCGCCCGCGGTAGCGCCTGTTCAGCTCCCGCACGAAGCCGTCGCCGGCCAGCACGACGGAAACCTCCGCGTCGCCGGCCAGCCACGCCGCCGCAACGACGCGCCGGCAAAAATCCCGCGGCCGGCCGAGGCGATAATAGCGCGCATCCCGAACCTGAACGTCAACCGCCGGCATTTGTGTTCGCGACCTCATACGCCTTGACGATTTTGGAGACCAGGCCGTGGCGCACGACATCTTTTTCGGTGAACTCCACGAACCCGATTTCCGGCACATTCTTCAAAATCCGAACCGCGTCCACGAGGCCGGAAACAACGCCGCGCGGCAGGTCCGTCTGGGTCAAATCGCCGTTGATGATCATCCGCGACCCCTCGCCCAGCCGCGTCAGGAACATCTTCATCTGCATCGCGGTCGTATTCTGCGCCTCGTCCAGAATCACGACGGAATGCGCCAGCGTCCGGCCGCGCATATACGCCAGCGGCGCGATTTCGATCTCGCCGGTTTCGATTTTCTTATCGACCATGTCCGCCGGCAGCATATCATACAGCGCGTCATACAGCGGCCGCAGATACGGGTCGATTTTCTCCTTCAAGTCGCCGGGCAGGAAGCCCAGGTTCTCGCCGGCCTCGACCGCGGGGCGCGTCAGGATGATGCGGTCCACCTTGCCTTCCAGCATCAGCGCGACGGCCTTGGCCACAGCCAGGAAGGTCTTGCCGGTGCCGGCCGGCCCCAGGCCGAACACCATTTCATAGGTGTTCATCACCTCGAAAAAACGGCTCTGCATCGCCGTGCGCGGCGTGATCAGGCGCTTTTTCGTTTTCAGAGTCAGCGCGCCCGCCGGCGCTTCCTTGTCTTGTTCCGCGATTTCGGACGGATGATCGTATTTGGGCATTTATGTCTCCTTTTTTGTTGGACGCGTTTGGATGAGGGAGCCGGTCAGCGCCGTCGCGCTGGCCTGCGTGATTTTGACGCGGACAATCGTGTTCAGCGCCTTTTTGGGGGCCCGCACGATCGTCCCCTGCATGTGCGGCGAATAACCGATCAGCTGCCCCGGCTTCTTGCCCGATTCGGCAAGCAGGACTTCCGTTTCCTTTCCGACGCAACTCTGGTTGAACGCCTTTTGCTGCGCCAGAAGCAACGCCTGCAATTTTTTCAAGCGCTCGGCTTTGACCGCCTCGGGAATCTGATTTTTCATCAGGCTGGCCGGCGTGCCGGGCCGCGCCGAAAACTTGAATGAAAAAGAACTCGCGTATCGGACGCGCCGCGCCAGATCCATCGTCTGTTCGAAATCCGCATCCGTCTCGCCGGGGAAGCCGACGATGAAATCCGACGACACCGCGATGTCCGGCCGCGCCGCGCGGAA
The DNA here is from genome assembly GCA_028696805.1 of Alphaproteobacteria bacterium. Taxonomy (GTDB): domain Bacteria; phylum Pseudomonadota; class Alphaproteobacteria; order CAAHEQ01; family UBA3637; genus JAQVGI01. The sequence goes on along the minus strand of JAQVGI010000039.1, from coordinate 308 downwards.
CGCCGCGACGATGTCCTCGTATTCCGCGACGCTGTATTTCCGGTTCATCGCCCGCAAAATCTTGTCGCTGCCCGCCTGAATCGGCAGGTGGATATACGGCATCAGCTTCGGCGTGTCGGCGTGCGCCGCGATCAGGTTCCGCGTGATTTTGGACGGGTACGAGGTCGTGTAGCGGATGCGTTTCACGCCGTCGATTTTGGCAATGCTGCGGATCAGATCGCCCAAGTCCATCCGGTCGCCCTCGCAGTACCAGCAGTTCACATTCTGCCCCAGCAGCATGATTTCCTGCGCGCCCGTTTCGACCAGCG
>JAQVGI010000017.1 GCA_028696805.1 Alphaproteobacteria bacterium | reverse complement strand
GGATTGCTTTGGGCAGATGGGGCGGCATGTCGAAAGCCCGGTGGACGGCATCGTGCTGGACCTGGGCGTGTCGTCGATGCAGATCGATATGCCCGAGCGCGGCTTTTCGTTCCGGCTCGACGGGCCGCTGGACATGCGGATGGCGCAGCAGGGGCGGTCGGCGAAGGACATCGTCAACGGCGCGTCCGAGCGCGACATCGCCGACATCCTGTTCAAATACGGCGAGGAGAAAGCGTCCCGCCGCATCGCGCACGCGATCGCCGCGGCGCGCCGGCTGGCGCCGATCACGACGACGAAGCAGCTGGCGGACGTCATCCACCGCGCGATGCCGCGGCCGCCGGACGGGTCGGACAGCGCGACGCGCTCGTTCCAGGCGCTGCGGATCGCCGTGAATGACGAGCTCGGCGAATTGGAGCGCGCGCTGCAAGCCTCCGTGCACCTGCTGAAGCCCGGCGGGCGGCTGGTCGTCGTGTCGTTCCATTCGCTGGAAGACCGGATCGTCAAGAACTTTTTCATCCGCCATTCCCGGGCACGGCCCAACGAGAACAGGCACGCCGCAGCCGCGCCGCCGCCCGCGCCGCAGTTCCGCATCCTGACCAAAAAGCCGGTCGGGGCCGGGGCGGAGGAGCTGGCGCGCAACCCGCGGGCGCATTCCGCCAAGATGCGCGTCGCCGAACGGACGGAGGGGGACGCATGAAGAAGGTGCTCCTCAATTTCGCTTTTCTGGCGCTGGTGATCGCCTCCGCCGTCGGGCTGTTCGTCCTGAAGCATCAGGTGATGGCCCGGGAGAAGGAGCTGCGCGCCATCCATGTCCAGATTTGGAACGACAAGCGCGAAATTCATATTCTGAAAGCGGACTGGGCGCTTTTGAACAATCCGGAGCGCCTGCGCGAGCTGATTCGGAAACACAGCGGCTTCAAATCGCTGCGGTCCCAGACGCAGGCGCACCTGGAGCAGATTCCCTATCGTCGGAACGACGGCGGGCGGGGGGATAAGAAATGATGTTCAATCCGTCCGCGCGCGATGCGTTCTACCCCGTCGGCGCCGAAATACCGAAGCAGAAGAAAGACGCCTACCGGTGCGTGGACGCCGCGACGCGCCGCCGCTTGCAGCAGTCCAAAAGCCGCCTGCTGATCGTCGCGGCCTGCGCGTGCGCCGCATTCGCCGGCATCGTCGTCCGGCTGTTTTTCCTGACCGTCGTCGATTATCAGCCGCGGCAGTTCAAGCCGTCCGTCCTGCGCACGGAGTATTATCTGAAGCGCCAGAAAATCCTGGACAGGAACGGCACGGAAATCGCGATGAGCGTCCCGACGACGGATCTGGGCATCAATCCGCAGCTGGTCAAGAATCCGGAGGAGGCGGCGCGGAACCTGGCGCGCATCCTGACCGGCGTGTCGGCGGACGAGGTGATGAGGAAAATCGGCGCCGGCGGCTCGTTCCAATACGTCAAGCGCAATGTGACGCCGCACGAGCGCAACGATGTGAACTGGCTCGGGTATTATTTTTTAAGCGAGGCGAACGGCGAGAAGCGCATCTATCCGCAGGGGGCTTCCTTTTCGCATGTCCTGGGCGGCGTGGATATCGACAGCAACGGCATCGCCGGCCTGGAAAAATCGCTCGGCCAGGTGTTGCAGGCGAGCGACGTGGCGCTGTCGCTGGACGCGACCGTTCAGGAAATGGTGCGCACGACGTTGGCGCAGAGCGTCGAGAAGTTCTCGGCGGAGGGCGGGCTGGCCGTCGTGATGGACGTGCACACCGGCGAGGTTCTGGCGTCGGTTTCGCTGCCGGACTACGACCCGAACATGCCGGCGGACGGCGCGCCGGACAAGCGGTTCAACAAGGCGACGCTGGGGTCGTATGAGTTCGGATCCGTGTTCAAATTGTTCAACACGGCGCTGGGGCTGGAAAGCGGCGCCGTCAAGCCGTGGGAGACGATCGACGCATCCGAGCCGTTCAAGATCGGCCGGAAACTGATCGACGATTACCAGGGGCAGTACCGCCCTCTGACCGTTCCGGAAATCCTGATGCACTCGTCCAACATCGGATCGGTGCGCATCGCGCAGCGCGTCGGATACCAGAAGCAGCGGGCGTTTTTGAAAACGCTGGGGTTTTACCAGAAGCTGCCGGTCAACCTGCCCGAGCGCGGCGGCACGCAGCATCCGAGCACGCAGAAATGGGCGGACATCACCTCCGCCAACGTGGCGTTCGGCTACGGTGTTTCGATAACGCCGCTGCACCTGATCGCCGGGGTCGCGGCGCTGGTCAACGGCGGCTACTACAACGTGCCGACATTCGTCAGGGACGGCAACGCGGGCCGGCCGGCCTACCGCGTCGTTTCGGAGAAAACGTCCGACGCGCTGCGCCAGATGATGTGGGCGGTCGTCAATTGGGAGATGAAGGAAACGGATCCGGTCGCGCCCTATGCGGTCGGCGGCAAGACCGGGTCGGCGAACCTGATCGACCCGGCGACGCGCAAGTATATCAAGGGCGCGCTGCGCACGACATTCGTCTGCGCCTTTCCGATGGACAAGCCGCAGTATGCCGTGCTGGTCGTTCTGGAAAACCCGAAGCGGCTCAAGGAAACATGGGGGTTCAACACGGCCGGGTGGAACGCGAAGCCGGCGGGCCTGGCCATCGTCGCGCAGATCGCGCCGTATCTGGGCGTCACGCCGCAGCCCGCTTTCCCGCAGGCGGATTACATCGCGCGCGCAATCGCATCTTCCGCCGCGCATAAGAAAAAGAGGTAGCATGAAACTGAAAACGCTTTTGAAAAAAGCCGGCATTCCGCACACGCTGTCGCGCGACATCGAGGTGGCGGGCCTGGCCGACGATTCGCGGGACGTGCGCGCCGGATACGCTTTCGTCGCGCGCGGCGGAACGAAAACGGACGGCGCCCAGTTCGTGCCGGATGCGGTCGCGTCCGGCGCCGTTGTCATCCTGGCCGAAAAGCAAATCAAGACATCCGTCCCTGTCGTCGCGGTTGCGGATCTGGTCGGAAAACTGCCGGCGCTGGCGCGGGCTTTCTATCCGTCCGCCGGCGTCGAAAAAGTGGCCGTGACCGGGACGAACGGCAAGACCTCCGTCGCTTTTTATGTCCAGCAGATCATGAACCGGCTCGGCGTTTTGTCCGCCAGCATCGGCACGTTGGGCGTCGATGCACCCGTCCTGAAGCGCGCCGGCAACAACACGACGCCGGGCGTGATCGAGCTGCACCGCACGCTGGCCGAATTGCAGCGGGCGAAAGTGCGCGTCGCCGTCATGGAGGCTTCCAGCCACGGGCTGCACCAGGGGCGGCTGGACGGCCTGCGGTTCGCGGCGGGCGCCTTCACCAACCTGACGCGCGACCACATGGACTACCATCAGACGATGGAACATTATTATGCATCCAAGCTGCGGCTGTTCACGGACTATGTCGCGGCGGACGGCGTCGCGGTGCTGAACGCCGACGCGCCGGAGTTCGACCGGATGAAAAAAGCCTGCGCGCGGCGCGGCCAGGCGGTTTACGCCTACGGGTTCGCCGGCGCGGAATTGAAAATCCGCGCGCTTGTCCCCGAAAAGGACGGCCAGCATTGCCGGTTCGAGATTTTCGGAAAGCAATACGCGCTGACGATACCGATTTTCGGCCAGTTCCAGATCATGAACCTGCTGGCCGCCATCGGATTGTGCCGCGCGCTGGGCGCGTCCGTCGACGGGGTGATGGCGGTTCTGCCGGAGCTGCGCGCGCCGACGGGCCGGCTGCAATGCGTCGGCGTTTTGAAGAACAACGCCCGCGTCTTCGTGGATTATGCGCACACGCCGGACGCGTTGGAGCGCGTCTTGAGCACGATGCGCGTCGAGACGGGGAAAGGGCGGCTGGTCTGCCTGTTCGGCTGCGGCGGCAACCGCGACGCCGGCAAGCGCGCGCAGATGGGTGCGATCGCCGACCGGCTGGCGGATGTCGTCTATGTGACGGACGACAACCCGCGCTTCGAATCCGCCGACGCCATCCGGAAGCAGATCATGGAGGCCTGCCCGCGCGGCATCGAGGTTCCGAACAGGACGCTGGCCATCCACCGCGCCGTCGGCGACCTGCGCGACAGCGACGTGCTGGTCCTGGCCGGCAAAGGGCACGAGCCCGGGCAGATCATTGCGGGCGTGTCATATGTTTTCGACGACATCACGGAGGCCGGGCTCGCGATCATGGAGCGGGACGCATCGCCGCTGTGGTCCGCCGGGGATTTGGAGATGGCTCTGTCCGCCGCGGTTCCGCCGTGGGTCGCCGCCGCCGGCGTTTCGATCGACACGCGCGCTCTGCGGCCCGGCGATTTGTTCGTCGCCCTGGCCGGCGCGACGGCGGACGGGCACGATTTCGTCGCCGAGGCCGTCCGGGCGGGCGCGGCCGCATGCGTGGTGGCGCGCGCCGTGCCGGCTGTGCCCGCGGACAAGCAGATCGTCGTGCCGGACACGCAGAAGGCGCTGGAATCCCTGGCGCGGTTCGCGCGGATGCGCAGCGAGGCGCTGTTCGTCGGCGTCACGGGCTCGTCGGGCAAGACGACGGCCAAGGAAATGCTGCGCGCGTGCCTGGCCGACCAGGGCGCGACGCATGCGACGGCCGGCAACCTGAACAACCACATCGGCGTGCCGCTGACGCTGGCGCGGCTGCCGTTGAACGCGCAGTATGCGGTGGTCGAGATGGGCATGAACCATGCCGGCGAGCTGCATGTGCTGACGGATTTGGTCCGGCCCGATGTCGTTCTGATCACGATGATCGGCGCGGCGCACCTCGGCTTTTTCAAGACCGAGCGCGACATCGCCGCGGCGAAGGCCGAAATCTTCGACGCGCAGAACCGCGCCGGCACCGCCGTTCTGAACCGGGACGATGCGTTCTACGATTTCCTGGCGCAGCAGGCGCGGAAGCGGGGCATCCGCAAAATCCTGTCGTTCGGGCGGAGCAAGGCCGCCGATTTCGTCCTGAAAAGCGCGGACGTCCGGCCGGACGGCATGGCGGTGCGGGCCAGCCTGCACGGCGACGCATACGCATTCGATTTGAACTTTGTCGGCGATCATTTCGCGCTGAACGCGCTAGGGGTTTTGAGCGCCGTCGACGCCGTCGGCGCCAGCGTCGAGCGCGCCGTTTCGTCGCTGAAAACCATTATGCCGGTCGCGGGCCGCGGCGGCAGCGAGCTCATTCGCATCGGCCGTAAAAAGATAACGCTGATCGACGATGCCTACAACGCCAACCCGTCGTCGATGGCCGCGTCGCTGCGGGCGCTGGCGCTGCGCCCCGGGCGCAAAGTCGCGGTGCTGGGCGATATGCTGGAGCTGGGCGAATCCGCGGAGCGGCTGCACAAAGAGCTGGCGGATATTATTGCCGCGGCGGCGATTGATAAAGTTTATGTGCTCGGCGATTGGATGGGCAAGATGTTCGACGCGCTGCCGGCGGCGCAGCGGGGGCGGACGGCGCGGACGATCGACGGGATGCACCGGATTCTGACGGACGATCTGCGCGGCGGCGATGTCGTGCTGGTCAAATCGTCGCACGGTGCGGGGCTGCACCGGCTTGTTTTGAAATTGAAAGGAGAATGACATGTTTTTCTGGTTGTCGCAATTCAGCGCTGACATTTCCGTCCTGAACATTTTCAGGTATGTGACGTTCCGGACGGGCGGCGCGATCATCACGGCGTTCGCGATCGCCGTTTTCTTCGGGCCCCGGTTCATCCGCTGGCTGAAATCCAAGCAGGCGGACGGCCAGCCGATCCGCGCGGACGGGCCGCAGACGCACCTGGCCAAAAAGGGCACGCCGACGATGGGCGGGCTGCTGCTGCTGGTCGCGATCGTCGTTTCGTCGCTGCTGTGGGCGCAGTGGCGGAACGGGTATGTGTGGATGCTGCTGTTCGTGCTCGGCGGGTTCGGGCTGGCCGGATTCTGGGACGATTATCTGAAACTGACGCGCAGGACGTCCGCGGGCATTCCGGGCAAGGTCAAGCTGGGGCTGCAGCTGGCCGTCAGCCTGGTCGCCTGCTCGTGGATCATGTACCTGACCCAGGGCGCCGGCGGAACGGCCGCGACGCAGGCCATGTCGACCTCCATCACGATTCCGTTCTTCAAAGATCTGGTTTTGAACCTGGGGTATTTCTACATCCCGTTCGTTCTGGTTGTGATGGTTGGATCGTCCAACGCCGTGAACCTGACGGACGGGCTGGACGGGCTGGTTAGCATTCCGGTGATCACGACGACGCTGGTTTTCATGGTCATCGCGTATGCCGTCGGCCGCGTCGATTTCGCCGGCTATCTGCAGCTCTACCGCGTTGTCGGCGCCGACGAGCTGGCGGTGATCTGCGGCGCGATGATCGGCGGGACGCTGGGCTTCCTGTGGTATAACGCGCACCCGGCGCAGGTGTTTATGGGCGACACGGGGTCGCTGGCGCTGGGCGGCGCGCTGGGGGCGCTGTCGGTCGCGACGAAGCAGGAGTTGGTTCTGGCCATCGCGGGCGGCATTTTCGTGATGGAGGCGCTGTCGGACATCATCCAGGTCGGATCGTATAAATGGCGCAGGAAGCGCGTGTTCCTGATGGCGCCGATACACCACCATTTCGAAAAGCTCGGGTGGTCGGAAACGACAATCGTCGTGCGGTTCTGGATCGTTTCGATCATGCTGGCGATTTTCGCGCTGGGAACATTGAAGATCAGGTAGGACCGATGAATTACTGGGCGCATCGCATTTTCAACGCATTGGGGGACAGGTACCGCAGCCTGGACCGCGGCATTCTCTACGGCGCCTTCCTGCTGATGCTGTTCGGGGTGTTCCTGACCTTCGCGGCGTCGCCGGCCGTCGCGGACCGGAACCAATGGGCGTCCTTTTATTTCGTGAAGAGGCACCTGTTTTTCCTGGCGCCGGCGCTGGGCGCGCTCTTCTTCACGGCGCTGCTGTCCGTTCCGAACGTGCGGCGGCTGGCGCGCGCGCTGCTGATCGTGTCGCTGGTTTTGATGGCGGCGGTGCTGGTTTTCGGCGCGGACATCAAGGGCGCGCGCAGGTGGATCGTCCTGTTCGGCATCACGATCCAGCCGTCCGAATTCGTGAAGCCGGCCTTCGCCGTCGTCGCCGCGTGGTGGCTGGCGTCCGGCCGCCTGATCAACCAGTCGCGCGGCTACTGGAAAGCCGTCGCGCTGTTCGCCGTCGTCTGCGGGCTGCTGTTCTGCCAGCCGGACATCGGCATGCTGCTGACGATCGCAGCGGTCTTTTGCGTCCAGCTGTTCCTGTCCGGCATACCGGTCGTGTTCGCCGGTGCGCTGGGCGGATTTTTCGCCGGATTGCTGGCCGGCGCGTATTTCTTTTTCGATCATGTCCGCGTGCGCGTCGACCGGTTCCTGAATCCGGCGCGCGAGGAAACCTATCAGGTCGCCAAGTCCATGGAAACGCTGAAAAACGCGGGGTGGTTCGGCAAAGGCCCGGGCGAGGGCGTCGTCAAATACGAGCTGCCGGACGCGCACACGGATTTCATCATGGCCGTGTCCGCCGAGGAGTTCGGGTTCATCGTGACGGCGCTGCTGGTCTGCGTGTTCATATTCATCGTGCTGCGCGGATACGCGCTGGTGTGCCGCGAAAATAATTATTTTTCGCAAATAGCCGTCGGCGGGTTATTGACACAAATCGCTTTTCAGGCTATCGTGAACATGGGCTCCACATTGAACTTGCTGCCGACCAAGGGAATGACTTTGCCGCTGATTTCCTACGGCGGGTCGTCGCTGGTGTCGATGGGGATCGCCTTTGGGATTATTCTGGCGCTGACGCACGGGCGCTCTTTGAGCAGGGGTTTGGAATGAAAAAGAAACTGGTGATTGTCACGACGGGCGGCAGCGGCGGGCACATGTTCCCGGCCGAGGCGATTGCGGGCGCGCTGCTGCGCCGCGGGTTCGAGGTGGTATTCATGACGGACAAGCGCGGGCAGGCGTTCCGCGGGCTGGCGGACGTGCCGACCTATCGGCTGATGGCCGAGTCGATTGTCGGGCGCTCCGTGTTCGGCAAGGCGCTGGGCGCGGCGAAATTGTTCCTGGGGGCGGTTCAGGCGCTGGGGCTCGTCCGGAAATTGAAGCCGGCCTGCGTCGTCGGCGTCGGCGGCTACGCGTCGATACCGGCGGTCATGGCGGCGCACCTGTGGCATATTCCGATCGTCCTGCACGAGCAAAACGCGGTGCTGGGGCGGGCGAACCGCATGCTGGCGCGCGGCGTCCAGGTCATCGCGACATCGTTCGCGCCGACGATGCAGGTGCCGGGCGGCGTGCCGGCGGTTCAGGTCGGCATGCCCGCGCGCGGCGGCATTCTGGCCAAGGAAAACGCGCCGTATCCGTCGGCGCGCTCCGGCTTCAACCTGCTGGTTTTCGGCGGCAGCCAGGGCGCGCGTTTTTTCAGCGCGGCCTTGCCGAAAGCGCTGCTGCTGCTGCCCGCGGCCCTGCGCGCGCGGATCCGCCTGACGCAGCAGGCCCGCCCCGAGGATATCGCGCATGTCCGGGAGATTTACCGCAAGGCCGGTTTCCAGTCCGTGACGATACAGAGCTTTTTTGACAACATGCCGGATCTGCTGGCGCAGTCCCACCTGGTCATCGCGCGGGCGGGGGCGTCGACGCTGACCGAGCTGATGATCGTCGGGCGGCCGGCGATTCTGATCCCGCTGCCGACGGCGGCGGACAACCACCAGACGGAAAACGCGCGGCTGTTCTGCGATGCCGGCGCCGGGTGGCTGGTGGCCGAGCGGGATTTCATCGCGGCGGCGTTCGCCGGCCGGCTCGAAGACCTGATGCGCGCCGCGGCGGATTTGAAAAACGCCGGCGCACAGGCGGCCCGTCTGGCGCGCCCGCAGGCTGCGGCGCAGGTCGCCGAATTGGTCCACAACATCGTTCAGGGAAAGAAAATCGCATGAAACTCAGCACTCCGTTCAAGCGCGTCCACTTCGTCGGCATCGGCGGCATCGGCATGTCGGCCATCGCGGCGATGATGCGCGATCTGGGCTTCCGCGTCCAGGGCTCCGACATCGCCGATTCGCCGACGATCGCCCGGCTGCGCAAGCTGGGGATTCCGGTCGCGATCGGGCATGATGTCAAGAACATTTCCGGCGCGGACGCTCTGGTCGTTTCGACGGCGACCCCGAAGGACAACGCCGAGGTCGCCGAGGCCCGCCGGCGCGGCATTCCGGTCGGGCACCGCTCCGAAATGCTGGCGGAGGTCTTGCGCTACAAGCAGGGCATCTGCATTTCCGGCACGCACGGCAAGACGACGACATCGTCGCTGATCGCCGCCGTTCTGACGGCCGGCGGAAAAAAGCCGAGCTTCATTATCGGCGGCATCCTGAACGCGCACAGGTCCAACGCGCGGCTGGGGCGGGGGCCGGCCGTCGTCGTCGAGGCCGACGAATCGGACGGGTCTTTCCTGCGCCTGCCGGCGTCCGTGTCCGTCGTGACGAACATCGATCCCGAGCACATGGATTTCTACCACACGTTCGACGCGATGAAGGAGGCGTATAAGACCTTCATCCGGAATACGGCGTTCTACGGCTTTTCGGTCGTCTGCGCCGACCATCCCGTCGTGCGCGCAATCGTCGGCGACATCAAGGACAAGAAAATCATCACCTACGGATTCGACAAAAAGGCGGACGTGCACGCGGACAACATCCGCATCGGCCCCGGCCGGCTGACCTTCGACGCGTTCGTCCGGCAGGGGGACAAGTTCCACAAGATCAAGGATCTCGTGCTGAACCAATTCGGGCGGCACAATATTCAGAACGCGCTGGCGGCCGTCGCGGTCGGCAGGCAGATGGGCGTCGGCGACGCCGCGATTAAAAAAGCGTTCCGAACGTTCGAGGGCATCCAGCGCCGGCTGACGCTGCGCGGGTTCGTCGACGGCGCGCCCGTCTACGACGATTACGCGCACCATCCGGTCGAGATCGAGGCGACGCTGAAAGCCCTGCGCGACGGGTGCGCCGGCCGCATCGTCGCGGTGTTCCAGCCGCACCGCTACACGCGGCTGCGGGATTTGTGGAACGATTTCCTGAATTGCTTTGCGGCGGCGGACGTCGTGTTCGTGTGCGATGTCTACGGCGCGGGCGAAAAGGCCATCCCCCATGTGTGCGCCGAGCGGTTCGTCCAGGAATTGCAGCTGCACCATCCGCAGGCCGCCTATATGCCCGGATTCGACGCGCTGCCGCATCTGATCCGGCAAGCCCTGCGGCCCGGGGACACGATCGTGTGCCTGGGGGCGGGATCCATCTCCGCGCAGTCCATGGCGCTGGCCGCCGGCCTGAAAGGAAAGAAATGAAGCGTCTGTTCCGAAAGATTTTCCGGGGAGCCGTCCTGAAGAAAATGCTGCCGCCGCTGCGCGGGCTGGTGCGGGCGAACGAGCCGCTGAAGCGCCGGAACTGGCTGGGCGTCGGCGGCGCGGCGGAGGTCTACTTCGAGCCCAAGGACGCGGCGGATTTGTCCGCGCTGATCCGCGCCGTGCCGGAGGAGATGATCACGGTGCTCGGCGCCGGCAGCAACACGTTGATCCGCGACGGCGGCGTGCCGGGCGTCGTCGTGCACCTGGGCCGGGACTTCGCGCAGATACAGGTCAAGGGGAATACATTGGCCTGCGGGGCGGGGGCGCTGATGAGCGAAATCGCGCGCGCCGCCGAAAAAAACGGCATTGCCGGATTCGAATTCATGTGCGGCATTCCCGGGACGCTGGGCGGCGGCATCCGGATGAACGCCGGCGCGTTCGGGCGCTCGATGCGGGACGCGGTCGTCGAGATGCAGGCCGTCCTGAACAACGGGCAGCTGCACACGTTGCGCGCGAAGGGCAAGGACTTGTTCGGCTACCGCGAATGCTACATCCCGTCCGACTGGATCTTCGTGTCCGCGGTGCTGCGCGGGCGGAAGCTGAAATCGGCGGCCGCGATCGCGAAGAAGCGTGCGGCGTATCAGCAGAAACGCGACGCGAGCCAGCCGCGCGGCGTCCGGACGCTGGGGTCGACGTTCAAGAACCCGCAGGGGCTGCAGGCGTGGAAGCTGATCGACAAATGCGGGCTGCGCGGCGCGCGGATACGCGATGCGCAGGTGTCCGGAAAACACACGAACTTCCTGGTCAACGCGGGCAACGCGCGGGCGAAGGATTTCGAGAGGCTGATCGATAAAATCCAAACCGCCGTCCTGCGCGATCAGGGCGTGCCTCTGGAGTTGGAAATCCGCAAGATCGGAGTTGAAAAATGAAACCAAAAGTCGTTGTCGTGCTGGGCGGGATGTCGTCGGAGCGGGCCATTTCCCTGAAATCCGGGGCCGGCGTGGTTCAGGCGCTGCGCGCCGCGGGATACCCGGTCGCCGCGATAGACCTGACCGGCGACATCGCGGCGTTCGTCCGGGCGCTGCGGCGTGCGAAGCCGGACGTCGTCTTCAACGCGCTGCACGGCAAATACGGCGAGGACGGCTGCATCCAGGGGCTGCTGAACATGATGAAAATCCCCTACACGCATTCGGGCGTGATGGCCTCGGCCGAGGGAATGGACAAGGCCGTCGCGAAGCGCATCGCGGCCGCCGCCGGCGTTCCGGTCGCGCGCGGCGCCGTCATGGGCAGGACAGAGGCCGCGGCGTTTCCGCCGCCGCTTGTCGCGAAGCCCAACGACGAGGGCTCGTCGGTCGGCGTGCACATCGTTCGGACGGCGGCGGAGAAGAAGGAATTGCTGCGGCGCTGGCCGGCCGGCCGGACGCTGCTGGTCGAGGAGTATATCCCGGGGCGCGAGCTGTCCGTCGCGGTGCTGGACGGCAAGCCGCTGGGCGTCATCGAGATCGTGCCGCGCGCCGGCTTTTACGATTTCAAGAACAAGTATTCGGCCGGCGGGGCGCGCCATGTCTATCCGGCGCCGATTCCGAAAAAGACATACGACGCCGCGATGCGCTGTGCGGCGCTGGCGCACAAGGCGCTGCGGTGCCGCGGCGTGACGCGCAGCGATTTCCGGCTGGACGACGCGGCGGGGCGCGATCCGCGGCTCGTCTTTTTGGAAATCAACACGAATCCCGGCATGACGCCGCTGTCGCTGGTGCCCGAAATCGCGGAGCGCAACGGCCTGTCGTATCGGAAGCTGGTCGAACGGTTGGTCAGGGGGGCCGCATGCGATACATGAAACAGAAAATCAAATCGCGGCTGCGGCGGGTTTTCTGGGCGGGAGGGATTTTACTCCTGCTGGCCGCCGGCATCGGGATTTTCCTGCAGACGCCCGCGGGGCGCGACATCCGCCATACCGGCCGCGCGCTGAAGCAGCAGCTGGCCGCGCGCGCCAATCTGAAACTCAATCATGTCAGCGTTTCCGGACATGACCGGACGACCTTGCAGGACATCAACGCGGTGCTGGACGTGTCCCCCGGCCTGCCGATTTTCGATGTCGATCTGAACCGCATGCGGGCGGCGCTGAAGCGGCTGCCGTGGGTGCGGGACGCGGTCGTCCGGCGCCGGCTGCCGGATGCGGTTTCCATCCAGATCGCGGAGAGGGTTCCGGTGGCGCTGTGGCAGAACAAGCGCCGCTACTGGCCGATCGACGACAGCGGGCAGGTCATCGCGGACGACAGCCGGCAGTGGCCGAACCTGCTGCTGGTCGTCGGGGCGGACGCGCCGAAGCAGACGCGGCCGCTGATGGACGCGCTGTCCGCGCATCCGGAGCTGTCCGGCCGTATCCGGTCGGCGGCGCGCGTGGGCGGGCGGCGGTGGACGCTGCGCGCGGACGACGCCGAGAAAGGGACAGAGATTTACCTGCCCGAAACGGACATTCAAAAAGCACTGCGGCGGCTGGACGCGCTGCAGAGGGATGAAAAGATTCTGGATAGGGACATCGGCGTGATCGACCTGCGCTTGCCGGACAGGCTGGTCATCCAATCCGCCGTCGTCGACAGGAAGGGGAACTGACATGCGCGCGCCCAAATTGAAGCCGTATATCGCCGTGCTGGATGTCGGGACATCCAAGATCTGCTGCATGATTTTCAAAGGAACCGGCGGCGCGTGGGAGGCCGTCGGGGTCGGCTGCGTGCCGGCCTACGGCATCAGGGCGGGCGCGATCGCGGACATGGACAAGGCGACGGAGTGCATCCATGCGGCGATCCGGCAGGCGGAGCACGCCGCCGACCGGCGCGTGGACAGCGTCGTCGTCAACGTTTCGTCCAGCCAGCTGAAATCCGCGCATGTCTACAAGGAAATCGAGGTGCCGGACGACCGGCCGGTCTCGGCGACGGATGTCCGGCGGCTGGTGGACGGGATCGTCGCGTCCCACCTGAATCCCGAGGAGGAGCTGCTGCATGCCTTTCCGCTGGGGTATGTCGTCGACGGCGAGCAGGGTTCGACCGACCCCCGCGGGCTGCACGCGCGCACATTGGGGGCGCACGTCCATCTGATCAGCATTTTGGAAAGCCAGGTGCGCAACCTGGCCGCCGTGCTGGACAGATGCCATGTGTCGATCGAAGCGAAGGTGGCGACGCCCTACGCGTCCGCGCTGGCCGTTCTGACCGAGGAGGAGAAGGAGCTGGGCGCGACGGCGGTGGACATGGGCGCCGGCACGACGTCTTTCGCGTCTTTCCTGGGCGGAGGTCTGGTGCGGCTGGATTTGATTCCGGTCGGCGCCGCGGCGATCACGCGCGACATCGCCCAGATGCTGAACGCGACATTGAGCGAGGCGGAGCGCCTGAAAACGATCAAAGGCGCTGCGTTCCTGTCGCCGCGCGACGCGTTCGACGCGGTGTCGGTGCTAATCGCGAACGACGCCGACGGCGCGGCCGTCCAGATGCCGCGGTCGGATCTGATCGCCGTCATCATCCCGCGGCAGGAGGAGATTCTGGAAAACATCCTGTATAAGATGGAGGCCGACGACAGGTTCGCGCCGGCGCTGGGGCGGATCGTGCTGTGCGGCGGCGGCAGCGAGCTGCAGGGCATCAAGGAGAAAGCGGCGGCCCTGCTGGACAGGCCCGCGCGCATCGGCCGGCCGGAAAAAATAAAGAACTTGCCAAATCAGTTCGAATCGTATACATTTCTGACAGGCATCGGATTACTCCGGTATGCGCTCATGCAGCATCGGGACGGCGTTGCGGCGGGCGGCGCCGCGGCCCGGGGATTTTGGGGAAAGGCAGGACAATGGCTCGTTCAGAATTTTTGAAGGAAGAGGAATCGCTGACCATCGGGCTGGCCGGCGCGCCGCCGGAGGTGCTGCTGACGCCGAACATCGGCGTGATCGGCGTCGGGGGCGCCGGCGGCAACGCCGTGAACAACATGGTCAATTCCGGGCTGACCGGCGTGTCGCTGTTCGCCGCCAACACCGACGCGCAGGCGTTGAGCAAATCACTGGTCGCCGACAAGATCCAGCTGGGCGTGTCGCTGACGAAAGGGCTCGGGGCGGGCGCCAATCCCGACATCGGCCGGGCCTCCGCGCAGGAATCCGCCGGTAAAATCAAGGAATATCTGGCCGGGTTCCACCTGCTGTTCATCACGGCCGGCATGGGCGGCGGCACGGGCACGGGGGCCGCGCCGATCATCGCCAAAATCGCGCAGGAGATGGGTATCCTGACGGTCGGGGTCGTGTCGAAGCCGTTTTCCTTCGAGGGTAGGAAGCGGATGCGCGTCGCCGAGGAGGGCATCGCCGAGCTGCAGAAGCACGTGGACACGCTGATCGTGATTCCGAACCAGAACCTGTTCCGGATCGTCGGGGACAAGACGACGTTCGCCGAGGCGTTCAAGATGGCGGACAATGTGCTGTGCCAGGGCGTGCGCAGCATCACGGACCTGGTGCTGTCGCCGGGGCTGATCAACCTGGATTTCGCGGACGTGACGACGGTGCTGTCCAACATGGGGCGCGCGATGATGGGGACGGGCGAGGCGAGCGGCCCCGACCGCGCGGAAATCGCCGCCGAAAAGGCGGTGTCCAACCCGCTGCTGGACAACGGCTCCATCAGGGGCGCCAAGAGCATCATCATCAACGTGTCCGGCGGCATGGATCTGACGCTGATGGAGGTGGACCGCGCGACGGGGCGCATCATGTCCGAGCTGGACGCGGAGGAGGCTAATGTCATTTTCGGCGCCCAGATGAACGAGGAGCTGCAAGGAAAGATCCGCGTGTCGCTGGTCGCCACCGGCATCCGCGCGCAGGAGCCGGCGCCGCCCCAGCCCGCCGTGCAGGCGCGGGCGGTGGAAATCCAGTCCGTCGTCATCGAGGAGTTCGACGCCCGTCCGCCGGTCGTCCCCGAGGAGGAGGCGGCGCAGCCGCCGCTGCTGCAAACGCCGGTGCAGTGCCCGGCGCAGGCCGAGGTGTTCGAGCAGACGTCCGTCACGCTGGTCGTCGAGGCGCAGGCTGAGCCCGTTTCAGACACGGCGCTGTTCGACGAGCGGCCGCCGAGCTTCAAGCCCGTCCCGGTGGCGGAAACGCCCGACATCAAACCGGAAATCGACCTGGAAGGCAAAAAGGCGGACGCGAACGTCAAGCCCGCGCGCACGAGCCTGTTCGACCTGGTGCCGCACCTGATGGGCAAGGGCCGCGCGCCCGCGTCCAAGCCGAAGCCGGCCGAAGCCGTCGAGGCGCCGACGCTGAACTTCGACGACGATCTGCCGGCGTTCCTGCGGCGGAAATAAAACGGATTACTCCGCGGCGCCCAGGCGCGTCATGTCCAGAAATTTTTCCTGCCGCTGGTGAACCAGCGCGTCCGGCGTCGCCTTGTCCCAATCGGCCAGGTGCTTTTGCAGCGCCGCCCGGACGGCCTCCATCGCCTCGGCCGCGAATCGGTGCGCGCCGCCGACGGGCTCGGGAATGATGTCGTCGATAACGCGGAGTTTCAGCAGATCCTGCGCCGTGAAGCACAGCGCTTCGGCGGCCTTCGAGGCGAACTTGCCGTCCTTCCAGAGGATGCTGGCGCAGCCTTCGGGCGAAATCACGGAGTAGATGGAATGCTCCAGCATCAGCACGCGGTTGCCTGCCGCCAGCGCGATCGCGCCGCCGGAGCCGCCCTCGCCGATGATGACGGACACGACCGGCACGCGCAGGTTCAGGCAGGCGTCCGTGCACGCGGCGATCGCGTATCCCTGGCCGCGCTCCTCCCCCTCCATGCCCGGAAAGGCGCCGGACGTGTCGACCAGCGTGACGACCGGCACGCGGTATTGCTCGGCCAGCTTCATCAGGCGGACGGCCTTGCGGTATCCCTCGGGCTTCGCCATGCCGAAATTGTGCGCCAGCCGCGTTTCGGTGTCGTGCCCCTTTTCATGGCCGATGACCATCAGGGTCCGCCCGCCGAATCTGGCGAAGCCGCCGATGACGGCCCGGTCTTCGGCATAGGCCCGGTCGCCGCGCAGCGGCAAAAAGTCCGCGAACAGCGCCTTGATGTAATCGGAGGTGTGCGGCCGGCCCTCATGCCGCGCGACCAGTGCCTTCTGCCACGGCGTCAGCCGGTGGTACGCCAGCCGGATATGGTGCCCCAGCTTGCGGTTCAGCCGCTCCAATTCGTCGGCGACATCCCCGCCGTCCAGCGACGCTTTCGATTTCAAGTCGTCGATTTTCCTGTCTATTTCCTGAATCGCGCTTTCAAAGTCCAAGTAATGCATTTTTGTTCCTTACGTGTTGCATTCCGCCAGTATAGCGCGTATAATGCAAAAAGTCCAGTCCGAGGAGAAAAACATGCGCGAAGTGATTTTGCTGGCCGGATCCATCTGGGTGGTCGCGATCGGGTTCATCGTGTTTGCGTGGCTGCTGATGTGCCGGTCGCATGCCGTGTTAAGCGAGCTGCGCCGCCGCCTGCGGGCCGTCGAGCAGAAAACGGACGCTCTGGTCCGCATCGAGCAGAAAAGCATCAAGAAAACCATCAGCATCGACACGTCCGAGGCCATCGGCCCGTATCGGTCGGCCGCATTGCCGGACGAGGCGAGCGTCGATTTCGTGGACGCCGGAACCAAATGACAAAATGGGTCGTTTTCGGCGCGCTTCTGTTCTGGGCGCTGGGCGTGCGCGCAGGCGAAAGCCCGTCGCTGGCGCTGTGGGGGAAGGCCAAGTATCCTGCGGGATTCGCGGCGTTCGCCTATGTGAATCCGGACGCTCCGAAAGGCGGCGTCCTCCGCCAGGCGGCGCTGGCGCCGTTCGACACGTTCAATCCGTTCGTTCTGGTGGGCATGCCGCCCGCCGGCATCGGGCTGACGTATGACACTTTGATGAAAATTTCCGCGGACGAGAATGACGCGGCCTACGGGCTGATCGCCCGGAGCGCCGAGTTGTCCCCCGGGAAAGACCGGATCGCGTTCCGGCTGAACCCGGCGGCGCGGTTCAGCGACGGGTCGCCGATCACGGCGGCGGACGTCGTGTTTTCGTTCCGGATGCTGAAAACGCACGGGCTGCCTTTTTACCGCAGCGCCTTCGCGCCCGTCGCGGCGTCAATCGACGCGCAGGGCCGGGTCGTTTTCGCGTGGAACGCGGCGCAGGGCAACCGGGAGCTGCCGCTGCTGCTGGCCGGCTTGCCCGTGCTGTCGGAAAAAAGCTGGGCGGGGCGCGCGTTCGACCGGACGACGCTCGACGCGCCGGTGTCCAGCGGCCCGTATGTCATCGCGGCCTTCGATCCCGTCCGGTTCATCGAATACAGGCGCAATCCCGATTACTGGGCGCGCGATTTGAATGTGAACCGGGGGTATCACAACTTCGACATCGTGCGGTATGACGTGTATCGGGACAGCACGATCGCGCTGGAAGCGTTCAAGGCGGGCCTGCTGGACGTGCGGCTGGAAAACGAGGCCAAAAAGTGGGCGGCGTTCGGCGCAACCGACCTGGCGCGCTCCGGCCGCGTCAAGCGGATGTCCTTCCCGCACCGGCTGCCCTCCGGCATGCAGGGGTTCGTCTTCAACCTGCGGCGCCCCGTTTTCGCGGACATCCGCGTCCGGGAGGCGCTGGCGTCTGCACTGGATTTCGAGTGGATGAACGCAAGCCTATTTTCGGGCGCCTACACCCGCACGCGCAGCTTTTTCGACAACACGGATTTGAAGGCGCCGCCGCTGCCGTCCGAGGCGGAGCGGACGCTGCTGGCGCCGTATCGCGCGCAGCTGCCCGGGCGGCTGTGGACGGAGCCGCACCGGCTGCCCGATGATCGGGACAGCCGCCGCGCGCGGCTGGAACAGGCGCTTGTTCTGCTGGGGGAGGCCGGCTGGCATGTGCGCGATGGTGTTCTGCAAAACGCCCGCGGCGAGCGCTTCGCGTTCGAAATCCTATTGGACGCGGCGTCCAGCAACGCGTGGGAGCGGGTGTCTCTGGCCTTCGCGCACCGGCTGAAACGGCTGGGGATTGCGGCGCGCATCCGCGTCGTCGACGCGATTCAATACCAGAACCGGCTGCAAAACTTCGATTACGACATGATCGTCGCGGCGTGGGGCCAGACGCCGACGCCGGGGACGGAGCAGGCGTATTTTTGGGGCAGCGCGGCGGCGCGCACGAAAGGATCGCTGAATTACAGCGGGCTGGAAAGCGCGGCCGTCGACGGGCTGATCCGGCATGTCGTCCGGGCGCGGACGGCGGCCGATTTGAAAACGGCGGCGCATGCGCTGGACCGCGCGCTGCTGGGACATTTCATCGTGATTCCGCACTGGTATCTGCCGGAGCACCGGTATCTGGTCTGGGACAAGTTCGGGATGCCGGACGTCGTTCCGCCGAAAGGGACGGATGTCATGACATGGTGGGCGGCGCCGGAAAAGTGATTTTTATGCTTGCCTTTGGCGCGAAAAAAGGGTATGTAGGAAATATGAGGGAGCGGGAATGGCGTTGAAACATCTGTTTTTTATCGGCTTGGCGGCGGGATGGGCGTTTCAGGCCGCCGCGCAGGCGCCGTTCTGGACATACGATCAGGACAATCTGGAAGCGACGATTCCGCCGCAGTGCGACGGGCAGTTCGACGAAGCCAAAGGCGGCGTGATATTCCCGAGCTTGGCGGAACTGCACAGGCAGGGCGAATTGTTCCTGCAGGATCCGGCGACGCAGAACAGCGCGAGCTACTGCTTCATGGCGGCGGCTTTGCAGGGGCATGTGGACTCCGAGCTGCGCCTGGCCCAGATGTATAACAAAGGCCTGGGGCTGCCGCAGGACGACATCGCCGCCTACCGCTGGGCGTATATCGCCGCGCTGAACGGAAACAAGGAGGCGTCCGCGCTGGCGCTGATGCTGGAGAAGTTCCTGACGACGCAGGAGATCCAGCAGGCGACGGCCAATGTCGACCAGCTGCTGCCGGGCATCAAGAAATCGGCGGAGACGGAGCTGGCCGAAGCGGAGGCCCGCACCGCCGCCCAGCGCGAGCGGCTGGAGCAGCTGAGCCAGGAAATCGACAAGATGCTCGGCGTCAAAATGCAGCCGCCCGTCAAAAAGACATCCAGCGACATCGTCGTCGGCGTGTCGGGCAAGATCGAGAAATCCAATGTGAAGCCGGTGTCCTCGCTGGCGCCGTCGGAAGGCATTTTTTCGGAATCGGACAGGATGTGAGATGGCGCGTCTTTTTTTCTTTTCCCTCTGCCTGATGTTCGCCGCGGCCGCCCGGGCGGACGATGCGTTCCTGCCCGGCGCCGAGGACATCCCCGTGATGTCCGGTCTGGTTGTGGACGAGGAGGCGTCCGCGTCGTTCGACGCGCCGGCCGGACAGATCGTCCAGGTCGTGCTGGACGGGCCGGACGCGACATGGGAGCGGGTGCGCGATTTCTACGCCGGCACGCTGGCCGAGCTGGGGTGGCGGTCCGTGTCCGACACGCAGTACCGGCGCGCGGCGGATGAATTTTCGATCCGCGTGCTGGCGCACGATCCGCTGAAAGTGCAATTCGATATTTCATTGATGAACGAGGACTGATGTTCGAGGAATTGGAACCGATCCGGCTGGAATGCGCGACATGCCAGAAATGCGTCCTGGGGCGGACGCGGACGAAGTCCGTTTTTTCGGACGGCGCCGCGCAGGGCAAGATCATGCTGATCGGCGAGGCGCCCGGCGAGAACGAGGATCTGCAGGGCAAGCCGTTCGTCGGCCGCGCCGGCCAGCTGCTGGATAAAATCCTGGCGTCCGTCGGGCTGACGCGTGCCGAACACATCTATATCTGCAACACCATCAAATGCCGCCCGCCCGACAACCGCGTGCCGACATGGGAGGAAAAGCAGGCCTGCCGCCCCTACCTGGACGCCCAGATCGATATCTTGAAGCCGCGGATCATCCTGCTGTGCGGCAAGACGGCCGTCGATTCGTTCATGACGACCGACGGCGGCATCTCCAAAATCCGCGGCCAGTGGTTCGACGGCCCGCACGGCGCCAAAATGATGCCGATTTTCCACCCGTCCTACCTGCTGCGGAACCAGTCGCACGCGCCCGGCTCGCCGAAATGGCTGATGTGGCAGGACATCCGGGAAATCCGGCGCGCCTACGATTCCTTGTGAATCCTTATTGGAACAGGGTGCCCAGGATGCCCGGCGCGATTGAGCTCAACGGATTGAACTTGATGTCCGGCTTTTCCAGCGACCCCTTCATGTCGAACTTCACGCCGACCAGACCGCCGCCCTCGCCCCCTTTGAACAGGCCGCCGATCAGGGGAATCCTGCCCGGCAGGCTGTTGACGGCGTAGGCCGGAATGACCGAGCCCGTCAAATCCACATATTCCAGGCTGGCCAGCCCGTTCATCGTGAAGCCCAGCGAGGTGCCGTAGGAATATCCGTTCGCGATGTGGACGGTCCGGTCGGGCAGCAATTTGAACGGCACGTATGTTTTCGTGAACACGAGGTTTTTGCCGAGCAGCCCGTCGATGATGCCCAGCACGGAAACGGCCTGCAGGAAGAATCCCGGCTCCTTCATCTTGAAGTTCTTCATGGACAATGTGCCGTCGAATCCGCCCGTCGGCATCTGCTGCGCGCGGATCGTCATGTCGCCGCCGGCGAAGCGCCGCGTCGCGTTCATGCGTTCCAGCAGGTCCCCCAGGTCGCGGACGTGCACGTCCAGCAGCTGCGTTTCGGGATCGAAGACGATCGTGTTGCGTTTTTCCGTCCGCACGGACAGGTTGATCTTCTGCCAGATTTGGTTCCGCCGCAGCGCGCTGACGCGCAGGTTTTGAAGCGGCTTGTCCGCGGCCAGCGTCAGCTTGTTCAGGCTGACCTGCGCGTCGATCGAATTGAACAGCGTCGGCGCGGCGGGCTGCGCCGGCTTGTCTTTTTCCTTCTGGGCGGCGACCATCCACCAGTTTTGCAGGTTCCATGCGTCGCCCGTCAGGCGCAGCGTGAGATTCCTGCGTTTGTCCAGCGTCAGGGAGCCCGCGAGCGCATTGCCCGGCGCCTTGACCTCCGTCAGCGACACATCGAGCGCCGGCGCCCACGCCGCCCGCCCGACGATGGACAGCGGCCCTTGTCCCGCCGCCGACGCGACGACGCCCGTCGTTTTGAAATCGACCGGGCCGAACACATTGTTCTTGGAGATGGACACCTCTCCCGTCCATTGCAGCGGCTGGCCGGGCTCCTTCGTCACGGACAGCGGATACAAATCCACGTTGGCCTTGGCGAAATCCGCCGTGATCGTCCCCTTGAACGCGCCGGCCTTGCTGCGCGTCAACGCCGCGCGCCCGGACATTTTCCCCTGCATGTAAAGCGGGGCGTCCGCGAAAAACGATTTGATCTGATCCTCCGTCGCCGTCCATCGGATGTCGTAGGACGCCGGGCTTTGCTTTCTGGACGGGCGGAACAACTCCGTCCATTCGACCTGTATCGGCACGTCCCTGATCCTGCCCGTCCCCGTCAGGACCAGCCGCCGGTTGTCCGCCGTCAGGTCGATCCGCCCGTCCGTGAGCGGCACGTCCAGCGGCGTGTCGAACACGCCGTCCGCAATCCGGGCGGACACGGACGCCTGCACCTGGTCGGCCGTCAGCGCGTCGATCAGCGGGAACTTCAAGGTCGTCTGGACGGCGGCGTTTCCGCCCGTTTTCCCGGGATCGAAGCCGAACATCTGCGGGAACGCCAGAGGTTCCGACGCGATCAGCTGCATCACCTCCCGCACGGGGCCCTCCGCCGCGATCCGCATGTCCGCCCGGGCGATGTCCGCCTGCAAGTCCGTGAAGTGCAACGCGGCGTTCTTCAGCCGCACGTTCCCGAGGACGCCGGTGTCGGCCAGTATCTTCATCGTGTCCAGCGTCAGCAGCACCTGGGCGTCCACATCCGTCAGCGGCTGCATCGGCGGCAGGTAGTCGACGCGGACGCCCTGGGCCTGGATGTTGCCGGCGACTTCGGCCAGCTCGCCGCCGACGAACGACAGCGCGAACTGCGCCGCCGGCAGACGGCCCTGCGACAGGCGCGCCTCCACCCATGCGTGCGCGTCCGGGCCGAGGGCCGCCGGCCACATGCGCGGCACCAGCTCCGTCGGAATATCCTTGATCGTCGATTCCAACGTGGTGCGGATGTTTTTCTCGTCTTTCGTCTTGAAGAACGCGTCCAGCCCCGTTATCTCGACATCCAGCGAGGCCACGGGGCCCTCCTTCAGCCGGACGGACGATTTCGCGATGCGCATCGCGGCCAGGTTCGGCGCGAAAGAGCCGTTGATCGTCGCGCTTTTCACATTGTATGTGTTGGTCAGCGGCGCCGGCAGGTCGATCGTGCCGCCGGCCGTGTTCTTGATTTGGAAATACAGCTCGCGCACGGCGCTCCTGAAATCCGGCGCCTGGTTGAAATCCAGCACGCCCTGGGCCTTCGCCTCGACGGGCAGCTGCGCCTTGTCGATCACATCGATCACGCGCCCCAGCCGCGAAATGTCCAGATTGTTCAGCGCCAGACCGAACGTCAGCCGCTTCGCCAGGCGGTCGAGCTCGGATTCCGCGACGACATCCACCAGCCGGTCCTGCGTCTGGATCGTCGCGTTCAGGGTCATCGCGTTCGTCATGTTGCGCTCCGCCGTCTGCAGGAAGTTCAGGCGCGGCACGCTCAGTTTCTCGCCGCGCTGGATGTCGGCGATCTGGACGCGCGCGTCGGCCAGCTCCAGGCGGCCGAACAGGGACAGGTAATACATCAGGTTTTTGGCGGACAGGGGCGTCTTGTTCTTCGCGCCGCCGTTTTCCGCCTGGGACAGCAGGATCTTGCCCTCCTCGTCGATGGTCAGGTAGAGCACCGCCCGGTTGATCAGGACGGTCTGCGGAATGTAATCCCGCATGATGAGATTCCACAGGCCGTAGGATATGTCCACTTCCGGCAGCCGGACGAACGGCGTGCCGTCCTGCTTGGTGATGTCCAGGTCCTTGATGGACACATGCAGGAAGCCCGTCTGGCGCATTCGGGCCTGCAATGTGATGGATTGCCCGGCGGCTTTCCAGTGGGCGGGTAGCACGCGCGCGGCGATTTTGGGCAGCAGGAAATCGACCGGAACCGGCTCGGCATACAGCCGCCAGAAAACCAGGCCGACGGCCAGCATGGAGCAGACGATCGCCACCTGCATTATGTGGTAGCATGTCAGTAGAAAGCGTCTGAGCTGTTTTCTGAAAAAGGGCATCGTCTTCCTTACGCAGCCGCCAGTATAGCCAAAATCGCATAGCAAATCAAGCTTGTCGTCACGGGTATCAGTATCCATGATGCGAAAACTTTCAGCAGCGCCGGCAGGTTCAGCCCGTATCCCTCCTTGGCCAGCGCGATGCCGATGGTCGCGCCGACGATCAGGATGGAGCTGGGCAGCGGGATGATCGGGACATAGATATTGAACGCCTGGACGAAAAGCGCGCGCAGAAACGTGCTGGAAAACAGCATCAGCGTGGCGGCCATCGTCAGGCCGGCGACGCAGGCTTCCACCGGCGACAGCGGGAACAGGCCGGACGCGAGCGTGCGCATGACGCTCCTGTCCGCCGTCCAGCAGCCGATGCAGACGGCCAGGCACGCCAGCGCCCAAACGGCGGCCGGCGGCACGGCCGGCGCGGCGGCGAGGTAGGGCGCCGCGATGACCGAGATGTTGTTCGCGCCCAGCGCGTAGGCGGCGAGGCATCCCGACGCGATCAATCCGGCGCGCGTCAAGAAATCGCGCCACAAAACGGGAATCGGGTGCCGGCGGGCGGCGCGCCGGATCAGGAGCATGCCTGCGAAAGACAAGCCGGCGATCAGGAACGGGCTGACGCTCCAGGCCCAGACGATTCTGTA
>JAQVGI010000016.1 GCA_028696805.1 Alphaproteobacteria bacterium | reverse complement strand
GAACCCCTGCGCGAACCGCCCCATGTAATCGCCGACGACCAGCGGCGCGTGCATTGCCGAGAACGTCGGGCGCAGGATCAGGTTCTGGTTCGGCGCGACGTTCCAAAAGAACGGCGTCGTCAGCCCGCCTTTGATCGTCCGGTCGCTGGACAGCGACGGCACCAGGAAGCCGCTCTTGCGCTTGACCGTGTAGTCGGGCATCATGAAGTAGGGCATATACATGACCGGCACGTTCTGGAACTCGAAGAAGACATGCTTGAACGCCATCGTCTCGGACGCCGTGTCGCGCGATATCTCGCGGGCGGTCAGCGACCAGAACCGCCGCCCGTCGCACAGCTCGCACGGCGAATACATCGCGTTCGCGATCGTGAAGTCCTGCCCCCGGTTGTCGCGCCGCAGGCCGGTCGCCGTCATCTGCGTGCCGTCGACCAGGCGGAGGGTCATCTCCCGCGCCAGCGTCTCGCGCATGCCGTCCGTCAGCGTCGCCTCCGTCGCGTGCACCTCGGTGCCGTCGGCGAAAGCCATCACGGCCGGCGCCGGAATGGAGATGGCGTTCCGCGCCCTGTCGTAGACGATCCGTTCCGTCCGCAGCGTCGCGCCGTCCTGGCGCAGCACCACATGCCCGCGCGCCGTCAACGTGCCGGCGGTCCGGTCATACGAGACGGCGTCGGCCTCGAAATCCACCGGCAGGGCGGGATCGATCCGCGGATCGACCTTGACCATGTTCTGGGCCGCGCCGGCCGGCGCCGCCAGCAGGCAGAGGAGCAGCATCAGCGCGGCGCGCGCCGCCCTTTGAGCCTTCGGGACATGCAGCGTCAGGAAATAGAAAACCGCCGCCGGCACCAAGACGTTCAGGAACATCAGCGGCAGGAACATCAGGTTCTTGCTGGACAGGTTTTCGAAAAACAGCGAGAAGGATTGTATCAGCAGCGTGGCCAGGATCACGCCGTGGATGCGCCGGCTGCCGCCGCGCCGGGAATAGAACCCCTTCAGGACGCCGAACAGCGCGATGAGCGCGAACGCGACGGCATACAGCGGATACAGCAGCCTCTTGGCCAGCTCGACGCGCGCCTTGCGGTAATTGGCCGCGTTCTTTTCCGTCTGCGGCGACGCCGCCCACAGCTGCTTCAGGTCATACTCGCGCGGCTCGGTCGCCAGCAGCTGCCGCGGGCTGTCCTTGGATCCGAAGTTCATCGTGTATTTTTCGAATTTGAGCAGCGAAAACTTGCGCGTCTCCGGGTTGTATTCCTGACGCGTGCCGTTCTTGAACACTAGCGCGAACCCGCCGTCGTCCTGCTGGTAGATGGTTCCCGCGGCCGCCGCCAGGACGGATTTCCGCTTCGGGTTCTGCGCGTCGTAGACGAACACGCCCGCCACGTCGCCGGACGGCAGCCGGTCGCGGATGAACAGCGTCAGGCCCTTTTTCAGGGAATTGAACTGCCCCTCCTGGAACAACAGGTGCGACAGGTCGTTGCGCACCTGGAACCGGACCTCGCGCCATTCCAGGCTGGCCGCCGGCGTCAGCACCAGCGTGAAAAAATACCCGGCGGCGACCAGCGCCCCCGTGAAGACGAGCACCGGCGCGGCGATCTGCCGCGCGCTCATCCCCGACGCCTGCATCACGATCAGCTCCTTGTCCGACTGCATCCGGATGAAGACGAACAGGATGACGGCGAACAGCGCCAGCGGAATCATCACCTGGACGAACGCCGGCATCACCAGCATCGTCATATACAGAAAAAGGCGCACGGGCGCGCCGTTGTTGATCATCATGTCCAGCAGCCGGAGCGACTGCGTCAGCCACACCAGGATCGTCATGCTGCAAATGACCAGCGCGAACCCGGCCGCCAGCTGCCTCAGAATATATTTACTTAGAACGCTCATCGGCGGCAGTATACGCCAACGGATGCGATTTTTCAACTACCTTTTGCAATCTGTCCTGCAAAATGTGCGTGTAGATTTCCGTCGTCGCGATGTCGGCGTGCCCCAGCATCTGCTGCACCGAGCGCAGATCGGCGTCGTGCGCGATCAGGTGCGACGCGAACGAATGCCGGAAGACGTGCGGCGAAACCCGGCGCGCGTCGATGCCGGCCTCCGGCGCCAGCGCCTTCAGATCCTTGAAGAACCCGTCGCGGGTCAGGTGGCCCGTCCTGCCCGCCGACGGGAACAGCCACTTGCTGGCGCGCCCCTTTTGAAGCGCGGCTTCCCGCGCGGCCAGCCATGCGTCCAGCGCCGCGCGCGCCGGCGCGTTCAGCGGCACGATGCGCTCCTTGTTCCCCTTGCCGACGACAAACAGCGTCTGGTTGTCGCGGGTCAGGGAGCGCAGCGGCATCCCGACCAGCTCGCTGACGCGCATGCCGGAGGCATACAGCACTTCCAGCAGCGTGTAGAGGCGGGCGTTCGTCCGCGCGCCGGCGATCAGGCGGGCGACCTCCTCCTCGGACAGATACTTCGGCAGCGACCGGCCGATTTTCGGCGCCGAAACATAATCCGCCGGATTGGCCGCAACGACATCCTCGGAATACAAAAACCGGTAGAAAGACCTGATCGCGGACAGCCGCCGCGCCTGCGTTTTCGGGGACAGCCGCTGCTGCGCCAGCTGGCGCACATACGCCGCGACATCCTCCTTCTTCGCCGCCGCGAAGCCGACGCCGCGCGCGGTCAGGAACTTGAACAGATCCGTCAGGTCCCGGCGGTAGGCGGCCTCCGTCCGGGGGCTCGCCCCCCGCTCCGCGACCAGCGCTTCCAAAAAGAAATCGATTTCACGAGGCATCGCCCGGCCCCGCTACGGCGCCATATACGGAATCGTCTTTTCGACGGGCGTCACCGCCGGCCGGAACTCCTTGACCGCAACGAAAACCAAGAGCCCCGCGACCAGCGCCGCGACGATCCACCGGATGGCGGGCGTTTTCTTCTTATGATAAATGGACATGCCGTTTCCCCCGTTCATTAAAGGCTGGACTTCAAAACCGAATCATGGTATGCTCGGCTCAAGGCTACATTTTTATCGGGGCGTTGTCAAGGAAAACATGGGACAAAAATTACTGCATCCAAAAACGATCCTGCTGGTCGGCATGATGGGCGCCGGCAAAACCAGCGTCGGACGGCTGCTGTCCAAGCGGCTGCGGCTGCCCTTCATAGACAGCGACAAGGAAATCGAGCGCACGACCGGATTTTCCATCTCCGACCTGTTCGCCCGCTACGGCGAGGAGGAGTTCCGCAAGGGCGAGGAGAAGATCATGGAGCGCCTGCTGTCCGGCGCGCCGTGCGTGCTGTCGTCCGGCGGCGGCGCGTTCCTGTCGGCGGGCACGCGGCAGGCCGCGCAGAAAAAAGCCGTGTCCATCTGGCTGAAAGCGGATCCGGACGTCATTTCGCACCGGACGACGGGGCGCACGCACCGGCCGCTGATTCCGGCGGCGGACAACCAAAAAACCATCGCGCGGCTGATCAACGAATGCTACCCGCTGTATGCCCAGGCGGACATTTCCGTCGAAACATTCAACGAGCATCCCGCCAAGACGCTGCGGCGCGTCCTGATCGAGTTGGAAAAGCGGGACATTATTTCAAAGCGGGCTTGAAAACCGGCGAAAAAGGATTATTCGCCCAGTTCGCGCGCGCCGCGGGCGGCTTTTTTCCGGCCGTTGCCGTTTTTCTTCGCGATTTTCCGCGCTTCCGGCGGCTCCATGCCGAAATGCACCAGAACGCCGTCGTCCGCGATGTAGACATCGCCCAGGTGCCGGCCGTCCGGAATATAGACGGAAATCACCAGCTTCTTGTCGGCCTGAATCGCGACGATCGGGCTGTCTTTCGACACGGACACGCGGCATTTGAACGCCCCGTTGTCCTCCTGGATGAACAGACTCCCCTCCTCCCGCGTCGACAGGCCCTTTTGTCCGCGGTCGGCGCGGTATAATTTGATTTCCATTTCGTTCGCATGCGCCGTGCTGCGCTCGCGCAGGCTGAACAGCTGTTGTACTTTGGACATGATGTCTTCTCCTTTTTTATGAAACGATCAAGGATCAGTATATCACGCCCATTTGTTTTGTCAAGTTATTTTTCACATCACGCGCCAAGCGCCGGCCAGATGCCGCGGCCACCGGCGCGGGGCCATCAAAACGGCGTCATACCGGACCGCATGCCCCCGCCAGCGCGGGTTGCGCGCGATGAACGCCGCGGAGGCGCGCGCGACGCGGATCTGGTTTTCGGCGGTGATCGCCTGAACCGCCTGCGTCAGGCTGGGGCGGTATTTGACCTCGACGAAAACAAGCGTCCGCCCGCGCCGCACGATCAGGTCCACCTCGCCGGCGCCCGTGCCGCGCCCGACGACATAGTTCCGCGCGACCGGCCGGTAGCCTTTCAGCATCAGGAAAAGCAGCGCCAGCCTTTCCATCCGGTGCCCGGTCTTATGGTTCGTGTCCGGCCGCATCCAGCACCTGCTTGTAAATGTGTTTCCTGGGCAGGCCCGTCGCCGCCCCGACCAGCGCCGCCGTGTCGCGCGCCGAATGCGTCCGGAGCATCCGGCGGATCAGGTCGCCGACGGCGTCTTCCGTCCAGGCCGCTTGCGCGCCGCGGTCGATGACAATGACGATCTCCCCCTTCGGCGCGCCCGATTCTTTATAATAACCGACAAGCTCCGAAACCGGCGCACGGCGCACCTCCTCGAACTTTTTGGTCAGCTCGCGCGCGACGGCCGCCGTCCGGTCGCCCAAAACCGCCGCGATGTCTTCCAGCGCCGCAATCAATCTGTTCGGCGATTCGTAAAACACCAGCGTCGCCGGAAGGCTTTGAACCGCTTGGAGCGCGCGCCGCCGCGCCGCGGATTTGTCCGGCAGGAACCCGCCGAAATAAAAGGCGTCCGTCGGCAATCCCGACAGCTGCACGGCGGGCAGCAGCGCGTTCGCCCCCGGCACCGCGGTCATCGGAATGCCTTGCGCGCGGCAGTCGCGCGCCAGCTTGTACCCCGGGTCGGAGATCAGCGGCGTGCCCGCGTCGGACACCAGCGCGACGGCCTCGCCGCGCATCAGCCGCGCAATCAATTTCGGCCGCGCCTTCTCCGCGTTGTGCTCGTGATACGGCGTCAGCTTGCGCGCGCGCAGGCCCAGCAGGCCGAACAGCCGCCCGCTGGTGCGCGTGTCCTCGCATGCGACCAGATCCGCGGATTCCAGCACTTCCCGCGCCCGCGCGGTGATGTCGCCCAGATTCCCGATCGGCACGGATACCAGATACAGCATTGAAAAAATCCTTATTGCAAAAGATGTCCGGTTGGAGTATAACCGAATCTGTTTCATAAATAAAGGGCTATTTGCCATGAAGAAGTTTTTAATCGGCGCGTTGTGTTTGCTGCTGGCGGGGTGCGCCGCGACGCAGAAGCCGTCGCTGTGGGGGGATTTGCCGGAGATGCAGGGGGCCGCCGGCGCCCAAAAAACCATCCGCGCGGCGTTCCTGCTGCCGCTGACCGGCAAGTCGGAAGCCGTCGGCGTCTCATTCCGGAACGCAGGCCTGCTGGCGATCAACGAGTATCCCGATTCGCCGCTGGAACTGACCTTCTTCGACACGAAGGGCACGGCGGCCGGCGCGAAGGCGGCCTGGCGCGAGGCGCGCGCATACCGCCCGCAGATCATCCTGGGCCCCATCTTTTCGGAAGAAGTCGACGCCGTCCGGTCGGCCAGCCCCGGCGACATTCCGATGATCGCGTTCACCTCGGACGATTCGCTGATGGACGGCCGCACGCACACGATGGGGCTTCTGATCCCCGACCAGGTCGACCGGCTCGTCGAATTCGCCTGCGTCGGCGGCATCCGGAAATGGGGCGTCATCGGCCCCGAGGAGCACCTGGGCGAGGTGACGATGAACGCGCTGGCCGACGCGATCAAGCGGTGCCCGGGCATGGAAATCGCCAAAGTATCCCTCTATCACGACGGCATCCGGAACTTCGACCCGTTCGTCGCCAAGATCGTGCCGCGGCCGATCGACCCGAAGAAAAAAGACCTGACGGACGACGACCGCGCGTTCATGGCCAAGCCGATGTCCGAGAAAACGGGCGTTGACGCCGTGTTCGTCTTCGAGGAGGGGACCAAGCTGCGCCAGATCATGTCGCTGCTGTCTTTCTACGACCTGACGCCGAGCGCGTTCCCGGTCTTCGGGCTGTCCACGCTGGGGCAGGCGCGCGACCGGTCGTTCGTCGGCGCGTATTTCCCGGGCCTGTCCGACATCCGCTACCCGCAGTTTTACCGGCGCTACCGCGCGGCGTTCCAAACGGAGCCCGTGCGCATCGCGTCGATGGGATACGACGCCGTGTCGCTGCTGGCCGTTTTGGCGCGGCACAACGCGCTCGACGCGGCCAACCTGGCCAATCCGCGCGGATTCAACGGCGTCGACGGGCGGTTCCGGCTGGGCCCGGACGGCAAGAACGAGCGGCTGCTGGAAATGTATCAGGCCACCGCGCGCGGCCTGCTGACCGTCAGTCCGGCGCCCGACGACTACATGCCGCGCGACACGCCGTTCATCGCGCCGGAGAATCCGGCAGAACCTCCAGAATCAGCCGGTTCAGCATCAGAATCCCCTCCGCCGTCGGATACGCCCGATGCCGGTGCAGCGTCAGCCAGCGATTCCGAACAGCCCGATCAACCCCCGCTGGATTGAGGCCGGCCGCCGGATACCCGGCCCGGCGCAACCGCAGCCCCATCAGGATTTTCTCCATGTCGCGCTCGGCGGGCATCAGCGGCGTTTTTTCCGAAACCCCGGCCAGCCAGTCGGACACCCCGGCCGGATTCTGCGTCGCCAGAAGCCCCAGCCGCCCGCAGGCCGCCGGCCCGACTCCGGCGTAATCCGCGCCCAGCCAATACGTCATGTTGTGCCGGCATGCGCCGCCGGGCGCCGCGTAGTTCGACACCTCGTATGCCGGCAGGCCGGCGCCGGCCATTATCTCGTCCGTCATCAGATAGAGGTCGCGCGCCACTTCGTCGGGGGCCGGCCGGACGCCCCGCCGCCCGAACGGGGTGCCTTCCTCGATGGTCAGCTGATACAGCGCATAGTGCGGCGCCTCCAGCGCCAGCGCCCGCTTCAATTCCGCCTCCCACTCCGCCGGCGTCTGGCCCGGGCGCGCGTAGATCAGATCCAGGTTCACGCGGCCGAACGTCCGCAGCGCGTTTTCGGCCTGCCGCATGGCCGTCGCCGCGGAATGGCGCCGCCCGAGCCGTTTCAGCGCCGCGTCGTCGAGCGCCTGCACCCCCAGCGACAGCCGGTTCACGCCGGCATCCCGCAACGCGCGCATTTTCGGCAGGCCGATCGCGTCGGGATTGGCCTCCATCGTGATTTCGACATCCGGCGCGCAATCGGGCGCCAGCCGCTCCAACAGCGCGCCAACCAGGCCGGCGCTCATCAGCGACGGCGTGCCGCCGCCGAAAAACACCGATGTGATCCGCCGCCGCGGCAATTCCGCCAGCTCCTGCACATACCGCTTCGCCAGGATGCCCTCATCCACACGTGCGCCGGCCGTGCTCGCGAAATCGCAATACGGGCACTTGGACAGACAATACGGCCAGTGGATGTAAACGCCGAACATCTCGGAAACGGGGGGATCGGAGGGCTGACTTGACATTTGGATAAAAACACGCTATCGTTGAGGGGAATCAATCACCGCTTATTTAACACGAAAGAGTTCAAGAATGCAAATACAAATGACGGGGCAGCAGATCGACTTGGGCGATTCGCTGCGGGAGTATGCCGAAAAAGCCCTGGCGGAAACGGTTTCGAAATATTTCCAGGACGCCGTCAGCGCGGACATCCATGTGGCCAAAGACGGGGCGCAAATCAAAACGGAGCTGACCGTCCGGCCGGTTTCCGGCGCCGTCATCCGCGTCACGGGCGCATCCGGCGACGCGTATGCCGCATGCGATGGCGCGGTGGACAAGCTGAACCGCCAGCTGCGCAAATACAAGAACCGGCTGGTGGAGCAGAAGCTGCACAAGCGCGAGAGCGTGCGCGTGTCCGTCATCAGCGCCGACAACGACACGGACGAGGTGAACGCCGCGCCGGTCATCATCGCCGAAACGGCCGAATCCCTGCCGGTCTGCCCGGTGTCGGCGGCGGTGATGTATATGGATCTGGCCGGCATCAGCTGCCTGATGTTCAAGAATCCGGACGACGACACCCTGAACGCCGTGTACCGCCGCGCGGACGGCAACATCGGCTGGGTCAATCCGAAGAAGAAATAAGAAGGCACCTATGAAAATCATCGATATTTTACCGCCCGATTCCGTCGTGGTCAAGCCCGACATCCAGACCAAGAAGGAAATGCTCAAAGCGCTGTCCGACATGGCCGCCCGCAAGACGGGCGTCAACGAGCGCGTCATCGCGGACGCGCTGACCGAGCGGGAGCGGCTCGGCACGACCGGCATCGGACGCGGCGTCGCGCTGCCACACACGCGGCTCGCCAACCTGAAGAAAATCTACTGCGCCTTTCTGAAGACGGCGCCGGTCGACTTTGAATCCGTCGACAACAAGCCCGTCGACTTGGCGTTCCTGCTGCTCGTGCCGGAGGATGCCGGCGCCGACCACCTGAAAGCGCTGGCGCGGCTGTCCCGGCTGCTGCGCGACGACGCGATCGCGGCGCAGATGCGCGCGACGGACGACCCGAAGGCGCTCTACCGCCTGATCGCGGAAGCCGACGGCGCGGACGCCTGAATAAAAAATCTTGCCAAAAAGAGTGATCCATGATATACTGATCGTCATGGAAACATTGTCCTATCATCAGGTCGGTCTGTTGATCCGCGCGCGGCCGTTCCGGGACCGCGGGTTCGCGCTGATCGAGGAAATGCCCGAAATCCGGCTGGCGGACGTCGACGTGCCGGGCATTCCGATATCCCATATCCGAAACGGGGACTACGCGGCGGCCGTGCGGGACGCGCTGGACGAAAACCACCGCCGGTACGATGCGGCGGCGGACAATTCCCTGAACGCCTTTTACCATGAATACCGCCGGATGCAGGACGCGGGGTTCGGCTCCCTGCTGCGCGCAGGCGTCCGGCAGGGCGTCCGATTCGTCTTCCGCGATGCGTTCCCCGACGATTCGAAAACGACCGCCCGGTATACCTGGCATGATCAGGCGGTCGAGTTCCAAATCCCCAAATACCAGGCGCCCCGCCCGCGCCAGAACGTTTTGGCGCACGAGCTGGGGCACATGATGCTGGACGGCCGCAACGCGCCGTTCGCCGTCGAGAAAAGCTTCGTCGAATCCGCCGCGTTCGGGCGCATGTGGTTCCGGGCGCTGGAACAGGTGGCGTTCCTGTATGACAACCGCTGGGAGGACGTCCATGCGGAGACGGCTTTCGGAACGGAGCACGGCCGGCGCCTGACGCGCGCGCTGGATCTGGTGAAGGAAAAATATCCCGCCGGCATCGACAACGGCGTCTGGACAAACGAAATGATGTGCCGCGCTTTGGAAATACCCGCCGGAGACGCGCGGGGCATCGGCATCTTTCCCGAATCCGCCGTCGAACGCATCGGCGTCGCCGCCGTCCTGCTGCTGGCGGACGCCCGCGCGAGCGGCAACGCGCACGCCGACGAAGCCGTCGCGCGCACCTGGACGGATTTCGCGCTGTCCGATCCCGTCCGAAAAGCGCATGACGCCTGCCTGGACGGCCAGGAATCCATCACCCGGGCCCGGGCGTTTTCAACCGACCGCTTCGCGCGCCAGCGGCAGAGCGTTTCGGAACTGCTGCGCGCGCTCGGCCGGGACGGCGCGGACATGCTGGCGCAGGCGCGGCAGGCCGCCGCGCAAGAACACCCCGCGTCCGAACGGCAGCGGAAAATAGACTGCGCCCTGCTGAACACGCTCCGCGCGCTGGCGGAAATCCGAACCGCGCAGCAAAACGGCCAGCGGCTGTATGTTTTCCGCGAACACGCCGGCCTGACGCTTTCGTAAAAAAATCGGAAAGGCGCGAAGGGGCTGTTCGCTCAAAAACGGCATAAATCGGGCAGATACGCGAAAGAGCTGTACTCTCAAAAGCGATTATAATGAGGCAGATAGGGTGCGGGATTGAGGCGATGAAACCACTCTCCCAAAAAAACAGCAGAAATCGAGCAGATACGCAAAAAAGCTGCACCTTAAAAACGGCAGAAACGCGCCGAGAAATAGGAAACGGCGACCATTGCCCCCTCAAAAGCGATTATAATGAGACAGATAGGGTGCGGGATTGAGGCGAAGTTTACACCTTAGTAAATGAGCCGAAAATCACGCCCCTAGATGTCCATTAGAATCGCTTTTTATTTCAGGAGAAGCTTGAAATCGACAACGACCGCGCGGCTCCCCGTAATCAGCGCCGGATTCGCGTCTATCGAAACGATTTCGGGAATCTCAAGGGC
Organism: Alphaproteobacteria bacterium; assembly: GCA_028696805.1. GTDB lineage: Bacteria > Pseudomonadota > Alphaproteobacteria > CAAHEQ01 > UBA3637 > JAQVGI01. The sequence goes on along the minus strand of JAQVGI010000016.1, from coordinate 15,162 downwards.
GATCTGCTGCACTTTGGCCAGGGTTTCGACCAGGGGCTTGACCGCTTTCGGCGATTCGCCGCGCACGCCGTTCAGGATGGCGCCGACTTTGGTTTCCCGGATCATCGCGTCGAAATCGTCGGCCGGCAGAATGCGCAGCGCCGTGTCTTTCATCACTTCGGTGTAGATGCCGCCGGTGCCGAACACCAGAACGCGGCCGAAGGTCTTGTCGGAATTGATGCCGATGATGGTTTCGGTCGCCTGGGTGATCATTTCCTGAATCAGGATGCTGGCATTCGCCAGCGCGTATTTTGCAATTGTCGCGGACAGCGCGTCCCACGCCTCGGCGAACGCATCCTCGGACGCGATGTTCAGATACAGCCCCTTCATCTCCGTCTTGTGCAGCGCGTCCGGCGCGGACAATTTCAGGACGACGGGCGCCGGGAAAAACTTCCGGCAGAACGCAAGTGCGGCGGCTTTGTCCGTGAAGTTGCCGGATTTCGGATAATCGATGCCGTAGTGGTCCATGATCAGGTTGACGGCCGACTGCGGCAGCGACGCGAGCCCCTCGGCCTTCGCCGCGTCGACGGCCTTGCGGAGGACGGCCGGCACGGGCTTCGTCTTGACCGCGATTTCCGGCGCGCCGCGGAACGCCCGCTGCGCTTTCAGCATGCCCAGCAGCCGCACAATGTCCTCGGGGTATTCGTAATTCAGGATTTTCGCGGCGTCCAAGACGGCCAGCCCCTCGCGGACTTTCGCCCCGCCGACAAAGACCGGAAAGATGTTGACGGCCTTGAACTGCGGCGCCAGGCGCGCGATCGCCTCGGCCGTTTCCTTCGGCTCCGTCACCATTTGCGGGGTCAGCAGCACAATGATGTTCTTGAATTCGCCGCTTGCGCACAGGATGCGCAGCGCGCTCTCATACCGGTCCGCGCGGGCGTCGCCGATGACATCGACCGGATTGCCGAAAGCGGATTCCGCCGGCAGGACGGCCTTCAGCTTTTCAATCGTCGCGTCGGACGGGCGCGCCTGATCCAGCCCGGCATCCTCGCACAAATCGGATGTCAGCACGCCGACGCCGCCGGCGTTCGTCAGCACGGCGACCTTGCCGTCGAACTCGGCGTGGTTCGCGTATTGCAGGATTTCCAGCAGCCCGAACATGTCGCGCGTCGTGTAGGCCTGAATCGCGCCGCTGCGTTTCAGCGCCGCTTCCAGCACGCGGTAGTTCGGCGCCAGCGACCCCGTGTGCGACAAGGACGCCGCCTGCGCTTTCTGGGACTTGCCCGGCTCCAAAATCACGACGGGCTTCGTGCGGGACACTTCGCGTATCGTTTTCAAAAAGGCTTTCCCGTTTTTCAACGATTCCAGATAAAACACGAACGCCTTGGTGTGCGGGTCGTTTTTAATCGCTTCGAGCAGGGAATCTTCGGACAAAACGGCCTTGTTGCCGATGGAGATGAAGTGCGAAAATCCGATGCCCTTGCCGCGCGCCCAGTCCATCATCGCCGAGCAGAACGCACCGGACTGCGAGATGAACGCGACGCTGCCGCGCGCCGGAAAGCCGTCCGCGAAGCTGGCGTTCAGGTTGTCGAATGTCGAAATGTGCCCCAGGCAGTTCGGCCCCAGCAAATTGATGCCGGCCGCGACGCACTTCTGCGCGATGTCGCTTTCAAGCGCGTGGTTGCCGACCTCGCCGAAGCCGGCCGTGATGATGCTGATGTTTTTTGTTTTATTGGCAATGCAATCGTCGATCACGGCTGATGTGAACTTGGCCGGCACGACGACGACGACCAGGTCGACGGCTCGCGGGCAATCCCGGACGGACGCGAAGCACGGCCGGCCGTAGAGCTCCTGCCCCGCGCATTTCGGGTTGACGGCATACAGCTCGCCCGCGTATCCGGCGTCGATCAGGTTGCGGAAAACGACGGCGCCCAGCTTGTGCGGCTCGGCGGAAACGCCGACGACGGCGACGGACTGCGGGTTGAAAAAGGCTTTCAGAGTCATGGGATTTTCCTTCGGTTAGAACAATGATGCCAACAACCTATAAAATTTTCACAAAAATGTCAAGAAAAAACAAAATCGTCATGACGGGGTTGCCTTTTGGTTCCGGATGCGGTAGACTGGGAAAATCAAGAAAAGGAGGACGGATGAAAAAAATATTGCTTTGCTCCGTTTGCTTGTGCGCGGCCGGCGCGTCGGCGACGGAAATCGCGCATCCCTTTTACATACCGGAGCGCAACCATGTGATGGCGGCCGCGGCGGCCGGGCTGAGCGCCGAGGACTACAAAAACCGCGCCGGCCTGTCCGTCAAGCACCGGACGAAAACGCTGGGCGGCGACCTCCGGTTCGGGGTGCTGGACAACCTGGCCGTCCGGTTCGCGCTGTCGAACGCGTGGATGAACTCCCGGTATGCGTCCGCGCCGTCCGACAAGGAAGGCAAGAACATCGACTGGGAGGCGGGCGCGCTGTATAACGCGCCGCTGGATTCCAACTGGCTGCTGCAGGCCGGCGGCGGATACGGCCAGCGCGAATCGTGGTCCTACCTGAACCGCGGCGAATACAAATACCTGAACGCGTCGGCGAAGGCCGGATACCAGTTCGACGAGTTCGTCCCGTATCTGTCCGGATACATGGAGCTGCCGCTCGCGCACAAGCACCAGCTCAACGACCCGCGGTATCTGGCGAAGCTGGGCGTCTACCGCAATTACGGCGATGTGTGGACGGGCGACGGCGGCGTCAAGTTCGAATACCGCCGCGAGCAGCAGATGCGGGCCTGGTCTTTGTTCGCCGAGTTCGGATATTTCCTCGGCGATTCGGGCAATTTCTGGGCGGGATGGCATGGCGAATGGACGGCCTGCGGCCGCCAGGCGCACGACGGCGAAGCCCGCGGCGTCTCGGGCGGCGTCCAGATCAAGGCCGTGTTCTAATCCGCCAGCTGCTCCGCCTGTCCGTTGCGGATGATTTTCAGGATGGGCCTGCCTTCCAGAATGCCGTCCTTGTCATACCGGATGCGCCCGACGACGGAGTCCCGCTCTTCGGTCAGCAGGTGCCGAATCACCTGGTCGGTCGTCGGCTTGCGGTCATAACGCTCGTAGATGTCGATGATACGATCTAAAGCCGCATACCCCCACATTGCCTGCGTAAACATCAATTCTCGGCCATATCTTTTCCGATATTTTTCAGAGAATGCCGGATTGATCAAGCTATCCGATGTATACCAGGCGCCTTCAAACAACTCTTTATCCGAAATAAAATCCAACATATTCATTGATAGAACCTTGCTGGTTGGAATATTCTGCCTATAGAGCTCTCTTCCCCATGTTTCCATACCTTGAGGGAGAAGGATCGCCAGATACATATCCGGGGTTTTGCGTTTCATTTTGGCAACGCTAATAGCCCAGTCGACCATATCCATATTCGCCCTTAATTCGTCGACGATTTGGATGCCATAATCCGCGGCCTTTTTCTTGAATGCTTCCGCGGCAATGAGGATGCCCCGATGATTGTCCATCACGATGGAAATTGTTTTGATGTTTTTCTTTTGAAGGATGGGCAATAATAAGAAAGCATGCTGGTCCGGCATCGGAATATCCGTAAAGGCATAAGGGCTCTTCTTGGGCACCTTGTCGTCCCAGAGATAGGAAAACATCATCACTTTCTTGTCCGCGATAAAATCGACGATGGCGTTTTCCGCTCCGGAGGCCGATGTGAACAGCATGTCCACATCGTTGACATCCAGCAATTTCCGGGCGGCAAGGATGGACTTGCGTATTTCAAACTGATCGTCCTCGATGAATAATTTATACTCGTATTTCGAATCGGCGGGCACTTCCGCAATCCGCATCAGGAGCAGATCCTTGAACGTATTGCCGGCCAGCGTGTTGTTCTTCGTCAGCGGCAGGACGGCGCCGATGCGCACAATCTCCTTGCCTGTGGCGGAGGTATGCGCCAGCTTGTTTTCCCTGTAAACGCCCCAGACGATAATTCCTAAAAGCGTGGCGATCAGCGCTATCACCAAAACCGGCTTGATCAGTTTTTTCAACATGGACGCTCCTTCCTGTCGCGCATGGAAAAATAAACCTATCGTTCCTTGATAATTCAATTGATAACCAAAGTCAAGTTTATTCGGCCAGCATCCGCGTCAGCCGGACGGCTCCGGCGCCGTTCAAATGATCGCTGTCCAAAAAATCGGCCGCCGTGAAATCGGGGGACGTCCGGAAGTTGTGCAGGTCGAACGCCATCCGTTTTTTCAGCCGCAGCAACCCTGCGAACAACCGGCTGTCCGGCTCCGAAATCAGGGCGTTGTAATCCGACCGCGCCGGCGGAATGACAATGCGCGCGCGGATTCCCCGGCGCCGGCAATCGGCCAGCACCTCTTCCAACCAATGCGTCTGATCCGGGCGGCGCTTGTTTTCCCGCAGGTGCGGCGCCACCCGCACGGATGCATCCGCCGACCGGCCGGATGCACCCACGGGCACATACCCGTCGCAATCCGCGGGCGGCGGCGCGCCCGCCCGGGCATCTTGCCGGATCCGGCGGTTCAGCGCGCGGCGGTATTGCGCGACCTTTTGATCCGGATACGGAATCCCGTAGAAATGCGTCAGAACCGCGCATAACTCGCCCTTTTTGCCTTTGTTGATTTCAAATCCCGGCGAAAAAACCGAATGAAAAACGATGACTTCTTTCAGCTGCGGCAGCCGGTCGCGATACAGCCGCCAGAGGCGGTTCATCGTGTAGAGATCCTGGCTGGTCGACGCCAGGTTGAACGCCCGCAGCGGATAGTGCTTGGGGTTGAACCCCTGCGCGCCGTGCGACGAGCCCAGCACCAGGCATTCGACCCGATGCCCCTGCCTATCCAGGCCCTCGGATTTCCGAAAACAGAAACGGGCTGATGCGCAGCCGAATCTTTCTCCACCAGCGGCTCAAGCAATGTCCGAACATATTCTCTCCGCGATGTTTCGTTAGGAATAGATTCCGTTCAGCATATCCGCGGAAAAACCGAAAATCAAGGATTTTCTGCATACCCCGTTATGCGGCGGCATGAAAATGATGCGGCGGCGGGAAAAACAAAACCGCCCCCGGCACAAGGGCGGTTTTCCGGAACACGCAGCGCGGTCAATCCAGCCGGATGCCGCTTTGAGACAATTCCTTGATGCCCAGCTTGTCATACTGGTAATAATACAGCAGGTCTCTCTTATTGATTGCCTGGGCATCGACCGCCGCTTCGGGAATGCCCCACAGGATCGAATACGGCCAGAGCAGCAGGTTCGCGAATCCATAGATATAATGCGGCGACTCGCCGGCATTCCCTGCCGCCAGATAAAAGTTTCCGATGCCCGGCAGGAGATTCAACAAGCCGGCAGTCAGGGGATTGGCCGGCTTTTCCCAGCTGCCGACCGGTTTGTCTATCGTCACCCCCTGGCGCTTCAACTGCTGCAACCCGACCTCTTCCTGCCGCGTCAATGTGGTACACGCCGACAGGCCGAGAGCCAATGCCGTCAGAGCGATATATTTCTGCATTCCACTTCCTTTCAAATAAAAACATCGCCTGCGGTGTGTCAGGCGACTGGAAGTTGAAACCTATTTACAAGAAATAGTGCGGTATATTGACCGCAAGGGCTTATTTTACCGCCTTCCAGTCAACGACCAGAAGGGGTTTTACGCCAATAGTCCTTGGCAACTTGTAAAGAGGGTTTCAAACCTCAAGGCAGACACCACCCTGCCTCATCTTTAAAATACATCAATTTTGTGATAACTGCAAGAGAAAAAATAAAAAGGGGAAACCGGGGCTCGATCGCGGGGCCGACCGGATTGCAAAAACCGCCCCTGCAATGGGGGGCGGTTTTCAAATTGGAGCGGATGAAGGGGGTCGAACCCTCGACATCAACCTTGGCAAGGTTGCACTCTACCACTGAGCTACATCCGCGCAAACGCACAGGTATCTTACACGATTTCGCGCCGGAATGCAAGAAAAATTTTAACCGCGCAGCACCGCGCCGAACAAAACGGCGAAAAACATCATGATCGTGCCGATCAGCACGAACCCGTGCCAGATCGCGTGCGTGTATTTCCTGCTTTTCCAGACGTAGAAGGCGATGCCGAGCGTGTAGCTGAGCCCGCCCAGAATCAGGAACGCCATCGCCAGGTCGGACAGGTTCGCGGCCAGCGTCCGCGACGCGAACACGATCATCCATCCCATCAGCAGGTAGAGCCCGATCGACCAGGCTTTCGTCCCGCTGCCGCCGGCATACAGCTTCAAAAATGTGCCGATCAGCGCCAGCCCCCAGACAACGCCGAAAATCGTCCACCCGACCGCGCCGCGCAGGTTCACCAGCAGGAACGGCGTGTATGTGCCGGCGATCAGGTAATAAATGGAAATGTGGTCGAGCTTTTTCAGCTTCTTTTTAATCTCCGGATTCGGAATCGCATGATAAATCGTCGACGCGGAATACAGCAGGATCATGCTGGCGCCGAAAATCGCCGTCGACACGACCGCCCACGCGTTGCCCTCGACCGCCGAAAAAGCCACCAGTATCGCCAGCGCCGCGATGGACAGCGCGATGCCGACGCCGTGGATGATGCTGTGCCACACCTCTTCGGACAGGGTGTAGGGACGGATGATTTTCTGCATGTGCTCCTCCTTTAAGCTTTCGCAATGCCGAAGCGGATGCGCCCGTCGCCGAGCTCCTCGTCGGCGACGTCCGCGGCCGGCGCCGGATCCGCGCGCAGTTCGACGGCCAGAACCTGCTCCATGACATACGCCTTGTGCTCGGCGAGCGCCGCCCGGTTCAGGTCGGATTCGGTCGCATAGGTCAGGACGATCCGGTCGGACACATCGAGGCCCTTGTCCTTGCGCAGCTGCTGCACCATCCGCACGAAATCGCGGGCGACGCCCTCGCGCTCCAACTCGGGAACGACCTCGGTGTCCAGCTGAACCACCGCGGTGTTGTCGGGCAGCGACTTGCCGGCCAGGCCGGGCTTCATCTCCAACCGCAGCTCGAACTCGTCGGGCAGCAATTCCTGTCCGGCAATGGCCAGGCCGCCGGTGTCCAGAATGCGCCACGCATCCGTTTTGGAGGCCGCCATAATCGCCCCCATCTGCGCGCCGAGCCGCTTGCCGATCAGCGGCGTTTTCAGGTAGAGGAACTGCGTCGCGACCGCGGCGATGTCCGTTTCCAAAATGACTTCTTTGACATTGACCTCGTCTTTGAGCATCTCGGCGAACGCGGCCAAAGAACGCGCCCGCCCGCCCGCGACCCGCATCGATTTCAGCGGCAGCCGGTTGCGCAGCCTGTTCTCCTCGCGGATGGCTTTCGCGGCGGACGAAACCGCGCGCGCCAGGTCCATCTGCTCGATCAGATCGGGCGCCTGCGGCAGGCCGGACACATCGGGATAATCCTCCAAATGAACGGACTCCCGGCCGGTCAGCCCGCGGAAAACGCAATCGCACAGCATCGGCATCAGCGGCGCCATCACCCTGGCCAGCGTCGTCAGAATCGTGTAGAGCGTGTCGAACGCCTGCGCGTCCGTCCCGTCCCAAAACCGCGCCCGCGACCGGCGGATATACCAGTTGTTCAGGATGTCCAGGAAATCCGTGCAGTCCGCGCACGCGCGGTTGATGTCATAGGCGGCCATCGATGCCCGCACGCCCGAAGCCAGCGCGCGCATCTTGGCCAGGATATATGTGTCCAGCATATCCGGAGACGATTGGATTTCCTTTGCCGCCACGCCCTCGGCATTCGCATACAGGCAGAAGAAATAATACGCGTTCCACATCGGGATCAGCGTCTTGCGCGCGGCTTTCTGGACTTCCTTGCCCTCCAAATCCATCGCGACATTGCCGCCCTTGACCACCGGCGAGGCGTTGAAGAACCACCGCAGCGCGTCCGACCCCATCGTATCCAGGATGAGCTTCGGATCCGGATAATTGTTCAGCCGCTTGGACATTTTCTGCCCGCCCTCGGCCATCACCAGGCCGGTGCAGATGCAATTCTTGAACGCCGGCTTGCCGTGCAGCAGCGTCCCCAACACATGCAACGTGTAAAACCATCCGCGTGTTTGATCAACCGCCTCGACGACGAAATCCGCCGGAAAGTGCGCGTCGAACCACGCCTTGTTCTCGAACGGGTAGTGTATCTGCCCCTCGGGCATCGACCCCGATTCGAACCAGCAGTCGAACACGTCCGACACGCGGCGCATCATCGTCCGGCCGCTCGGGTCGTCGGGATTCGGATAGACGACGGCGTCGATCATCGGCCGGTGCAGGTCCTTGACCTCGAACCCGGTCTTTTCCTTGATTTCGGCGATGGAGCCGAACACATCCGTCCGCGGAAACTGCGGATTGTCCGACCGCCACACCGGAATCGGCGCGCCCCAGAACCGGTTGCGCGAGATAGCCCAGTCCCGCGCGATTTCAAGCCACTTGCCGAACCGGCCGGCCTTGATGTGGTCGGGCGTCCAGGCAATCTGTTCGTTCAGCGCGACCAGCGCGTCGCGGAACCGCTCGACGCGGACGAACCAGCCGGACACCGCCTTTTGGATCAGCGGCGTGTCCGTCCGATAACAGAACGGATAGCTGTGCGTGATCTGCTCCTTCTTCACCAATTTGCGGTTGTCTTTCAGCCAAGCCATGATCGGCTCGTTCGTGTCGAAGACCTGCCGGCCTTGGTAATCCGGCACTTCGGCGGTGAAGTAGCCGGCTTCGTCCACCGGGCAGACGATCGGGAAATCCTTCCGGATCGCGCGGCAGGCCTCGAAGTCCTCCTGGCCGAACCCCGGCGCGATGTGCACGATGCCGGTGCCGTCCTCGGTCGATACGAAATCGGCCGCCAGAACCTTGAAGCACCCCTCGGATTTCAAATGCGCGAAATACGGGAACATCGGCGCGTATCCCTGGCCGACCAGCTCGGCGCCCTTGATCGTGCCGACCTGCTCGGCGTGTTCCAGCTGCTTCTTGAACTTCGGCAGCAGCGCCTGCGCCAGGATATACTGCTCGCTCCCCTCGCGCATCACGGCGTAGTCCACGTCCGCGCCGACCGCGATCATCAGGTTCGACGGCAGCGTCCACGGCGTCGTCGTCCACACCAGCAGATGCCGCCCGTCGTCCAGCTTGAACAGAATCGTAACCGCGGGGTCGGTCTTGTCCCGGTATCCCTGGTTCACCTCGAAATTGGACAGCACGGACTGGGCCGCCCACGAATACGGCTGAACCCGGAAATCCTCGTAGACCAGCCCCTTGTCATACAGCTGCTTGAAATTGGCGATGACGGATTCCATATACGGCAGATCCATCGTCTTGTAATCGTTGTCGAAGGACACCCAGCGCCCGATGCGCTTGAACATGTCCACCCAGATGCCGGCGTATTTGACGACATCCCGGCGGCAGAAATCGTTGAATTTCGCGACGCCGTATTCCTCGATCGCCTTGCGCCCCGACACGCCCAGCTCCTTTTCGGCGGACATTTCCGCGGGCAGCCCATGGCAGTCCCACCCCAGCCGGCGCTCCACCTTTTTCCCGATCATCGTCTGGAACCGCGCCATCGTGTCCTTGACATACGAGATCATGATGTGGCCGTAGTGCGGCGTGCCGTTCGCGAACGGCGGCCCGTCGTAGAACACCCACTCCGGCGCGCCCGCGCGGTTCGACACGGATTTCTCGAACGTCCTGTTGTCCGCCCACGCGCGGATGACGCCGGCTTCCATCTCCGGAAAATCCATCTTCGCGTTCAAGTCGGGGTAGTGTTTCTGCTTTGCCATTCGTCAACTCCTGATTCAACGCCGCCTTTCGCACGGGCGGCTCCTGCCGTTTTCTCTTAAAAAGGGATGGGGGTATCATACCATTTTCCGGCGGATGTTTCAAGAAAAAATTTGCCGGAGCCCCGCGCGCCTACACCAGCGTTATTTTGATCACGCGCTCGGACACCGCGAGGTGGATCATCTTTTTCGCCTCTTTCGCCTGCTCCATCACCCAGAATGTCATCGCGTTGATCGGGGACACCTCGGCCGCGCCGCCTTGCAGGATTTTCTTGGAATCCGGGGATATTTTCACCATCCCCTCGGCGGAAACGGAATCCGGCCGGACCGCGATCGTGCTTTTTCCGATCGCCGTGTGCGCCAGAACCGCGACGCATGTCAGCTGCAGCCGCGTCGCGACCTCCCCGTCCAGCGAAACGCCCGGGTTGACCAGCTTCAGATACGCGCGGACGACATCATTGTCGATCGGCTGCGGCGCGCCGAACATCATGCGCAGGAATTTCAGCCGCGTCGCGACGGCCGCCGCCGCATCCGCGATCAGCCGCACCGCCTCGGCCTTCTCGGCGGGCGTGCCGGACATGTCCAGCAGCTGGACGGCGTTCTGGGCGGCGCAGACGCTCCCCGACAAATCGTGGTTCATCCGCGAGGCGATGGCTTCATTGAGCTGCATGGGCGACTTCCTTTCCGATCGTGTCCAGGCCGGCGACGACGACGGCGCCCGCCCGGACGAGTGCTTGTATTTTCCGCTCCCGGACGCTTTCGCCGGCTTCGGTCGGCTCGCCGATGAGGGTCATCGGGGGCGGCGGGATGTTTCCCGTGCCGGGAATATAAACGCAAAGCGGCTTTTTATCAAGCGTTTTTTGATAAATGTCGGCCAATTCGAACTCGAACGGCCCCTGCGGCAGCCCGATGACCAGGATAACCCGCGTCCTGTCGTCCCTCAAAAGGGCTTCGAACGCCGGCCGGTAGGAGGACGCCAGCACCGGCGCCGTCCCGACGGCGACGCACGCCGACACGCCCAGCCCCCGTTTCTTCAGCTGCCCGACGGCCTCGTAGATCAAGGATCCCGACCGCCCGATGACGCCGACACGGCCCGCCTGGAACAGATGCGTCGGCATCGTCCCGAACACGCCGACATCGGGAACGACCAGGCCGGGCGCCGCGGGCCCCAGGATCGTGACGCCGCAATCGCGGGCGACCTGCCGCAGCCGCAGCGCCGTCTGCGCCGGCACATGCTCCGTCGTGCAGACGATCAGCGGGATTTTCGCCCGCGCGGCCTCCTTCGCCTCCGCCAGCACGCGGTCCGGCGGCGCGAATATCACGCTGACCTTCGGCTTCGTTTTCGCGACGGCCTCGGCGACCGACTTGAACACGGGCACGCCCAGGAAGTGCTTCATGCCCGGCGCGCGGCTCGTCCCGGCGACGACGCGCGTGTCGAACGCCAGCGCCATTTCCGTGTGCATCGCGCCTTTTTCGCTGGATATGCCCTGGATCAGGACGGGCGTGCGGGATGTCGGCAGAATCATCGCATTGCGCATCATGTCATTTCTCCCGCACCTGGCTGACGATCGCCTGGACGGCCTCGTCCAGATCCTGGACGACCGTGAACGGCACGCGCGATTCGAACAGCATGCGCTGGCCGATATGCGCGTTCGTGCCGTCCATCCGCACCACGACCGGCAGGCCGGACAGCACCTCGTGCGACGCGGCGATCAGGCCGCCGGCGATCTCCTCCCCGCGGATGATGCCGCCGAATATGTTGACCAGGACGCCGTCGACATCCGTGTCCGCCAGCGCCATCTTGACGGCCATCGCGATCGTTTCCTGGGTCGGGTTCGTCCCCAGGTCGAACAGGCATCCGACGGCGCCGCCGCGCGCCTGGACCAGATCGATCGTCGCCAGCCCCAGCCCCATGCCGTCGACCAGGCAGGCGATGTTGCCGGCCAGCTTGTGGTACCGGATCCGGTTCTGGCGCGCCCACACCGCCGGCGGGACGAACCGCGTTCCGCCGCGCGCCCAGTCCGTCAGCGGCACGTTCTCCCCGTCGAAAACGATGCGCCCGTCCAGCGCGACGAGCCGCCCCTGCTCCGTCTCCGCCACCGGATCCAGCTCGACGGCGACCGCCGGGCATTGGATCAGGATGTCATACAGGCGGCCCAGCAGCTTTTCCAGCCGATTCGCCGGCAGATACGGCAGCGCCAGCGCGCGCATCAGCTTCTTCAGCCCTTCCCTGTCCGTGTCGCCGGCCGCGGACACGACGGCGCCGTCCGGCGTGCGGACGGACCACATCATGCTCTGCGTCTGGAAATCCACGCGGATGGACATGCCCCATTTCCGGCGGCTCGGGACGGCCTCCTCGACATAGACTTGCCTGACGGGCGTTCCGGCCGGATTCGCCGCCGTCGCCAGCGTGTTTTCAAGCATCATCTCCGCGGCCGCGCGCACCTCGTCCGGCGACGCCGCCCGGACGATGCCGGACATGCCTGCGGCGCGCGGATCCGAAAACACCCCCTGCGACCGCCCCTTGTACCGGACCTGCGCCTTGACCATCCACGCCGCGCCGCCGATTTTCAGGGCGGCGGCCCGCGCCTCGCCGGCCGTGTAGGCGACGCCGCCCTTCGGAACGCGGATCCGATGCGCGCGCAGCAGCTGCTTGACCTGATATTCGTGCAAATCCATCCGGACGCCCCCTTTGCCGCCAGCATGGCATATTTTATTCCGAAAGTCCAGCGGGTTCTTCCTTTTTTTCCCTTTACAAGAGGCAAAAAATCTTTTATACTGCCCATTGAAACAAAAGGATTTTCAGATGACGAAGAAATTGGTGACCAGCGCCCTGCCCTATGTCAACGGACTGCCGCACCTGGGGCACATGGTCGGGTGCCTGCTGCCGGCGGACATATACGCCCGCTACCTGCGGATGAAGGGCGAGGACGTGCTGTTCATCTGCGGCACGGACGAGCACGGCACGCCGGCGGAGGTCGGCGCGCTGAAAGAAAAAATGGACGTCGCGGCCTACTGCAAGAAATACCACGACATCCACGCGCGGCTCTATGCGGACTTCGGCATCTCGCTGGATTATTGCGGCCGGACCAGCTCGGACGCCAACAAGGAGATCGTCTACCGCATTTTCCGGGCGCTGGACGCAAACGGCTTCATCGAGGAGCGCACGACGAAGCAGGTCTACTCGCCGGACGACGGCCGCTACCTGCCGGACAGCTATGTGATCGGCACCTGCCCGCACTGCGGCTACGAGAAAGCCAAGGGCGACCAGTGCGAAAACTGCACGAAGGTGCTGGATCCCGCCGACCTCATCGGCCCGCGCAGCGCGATTTCCGGATCGGCGAATATCGAGATCCGCGACACGAAGCACCTGTTCATCTCGCTGCAAAAAATGGAGAAGGAGCTGGACACCTGGATCGAAACGAAGCGCGGCGTGTGGCCGGACATCGTCTACACGACGGCGAAGAAATGGCTCAAGGAGGGATTGCAGGCGCGCGGCATCACGCGGGATTTGAAATGGGGCTTCCCCGTCCCGAAGCCCGGGTATGAGGACAAGGTGTTCTATGTCTGGTTCGACGCGCCGATCGGCTACATCGGCATCACGAAGCAGTGGGCGGACGAGCGGCCGGACACGCGCAAATGGGAGGACTGGTGGCTGAACCCGCAGCAGGTCGTCCACACCGAATTCATGGCCAAGGACAACATCCCGTATCACACCATCACCTTTCCGGCGACGCTGCGCGGCACGCGCGAGGGCTGGACGGAGGTCGGCTTTTTGAAAGGCATGAACTACCTGAACTTCGCGGGCGGCAAGTTTTCGAAATCGGCGCAGCGCGGCGTATTCTGCGACGACGCCATCGCCGAGTTCCCGGTCGATTACTGGCGGTACTGGCTGATCGCCAACGCGCCGGAATCGAACGACACGGACTTCACGTTCGAGCAGTTCGCCGGCCAGGTCAACAAGGACCTGAACGATGTGCTGGGCAACTTCGTCAACCGCGTCCTGAAAATGACGCAGGGCAATTTCGGCGACGCCGTTCCGGAGGCCGGCGCCCTCACGGACGACGAGAAGACCCTGCACCGGACGCTGGACGCGCTGCGCGCCGACTACGACAAATACTGGGCGGGGCTGGAGCTGCGCAAGATGATGGCGGCGATGCGCGAGCTGTGGGCGGCCGGCAACGCCTACATCGCGAAGACCGAGCCGTGGAAAGCCGTCAAGACGGACAAGGCGCGCGCCGGAACGATCCTGAACACGGCGCTGAACCTCGTCAACCTGCATGCGGTTCTGGCGGCGCCGATCATGCCCGAGACGGCCCGGAAGATGCGCGCGATTTTCGGCCTGCCGGCGCCGGCGGCCTTCATCGACGGGCCGGCGGAGAAAGCCCTGGCCCTCATCGCGGCCGGAACGCCGATCGCGCCGTGCGAGCCTCTGTTCCAGAAAATACCGGACGAGCGCGTCGCCGAGCTGAACATCAAATACAAGGCGGGCTGACCCATGCCGCAGACGACATCGGATTGGCATTCGTTCGGCTATCTGTTCTTCTGGTACCTGCTGCGGTACACGATGTTCGTCCCGTCCGTCCGGCTGCTGTCCTACTGCGTCAAAAACGGCGTTTTTTCCTATCCGGCCAAGCCGGACGCGATACTGAAGACATCCGTTTTCGGCAAACCGCTGTCATCGCCCGTCGGCGTCGCCGACCTGCTTTCGGAGCAGGCGGAGCTGACGGACGGGCTGATCCGGCTGGGCTTTTCGTTCGGCGAGATGGGGCCTTTCACGAAGCGCGCCGAAAAGGGGGGCAAGGCCGCCAGCTATCTGATCGGCCAGCGCGCGATCGCCCGGCAGAACGACGGGCTGGCGAACATCGGGCTGGAAAAAATGCGCGCGGCGTTCATCGCGCGGCGGTACCTGCCCCATGTCGTCGGCATCAACATCACCATCACGAACGCCAGCCTGGACGAGGAGAAGGCGGCGTTTTCATACCGCGACGAATTCGCCGAGATGATCCCGATGGCCGCGCCGTATTGCGATTATGTCGCGCTGAACTTCGGCATTCCGAAAACGGGGCTGGCGGCGCAGGTGATCACGGACGAGGCGCTGCTGCTCAACATCCTGAAAGACGCGCGGCACATCATTCAGAAATCGGCGCCCTACCGCACGCCGGCGCTGGTCGTCAAGCTGCCGCTGGATTTAAGCGTGACCGAGGCCAGGTGGGTCTGCTCCATCCTGCTGCGCGCGGATGTGGACGGCATCATCGTCGCGGGGCCCCAGCTGCTGTCCGCGGCCTGGATGGACAAATACAGCCTGCCGCAAAACGTCTTTCGCTTCGGGCTGCTCAGCGGCATGCCCGTCAAGCACCGCGTTTTGGAGCTGGTCTCGATCGTGTATCAGAACACGAAGGGGAAAATCCCCATCATCGGGTGCGGCGG
>JAQVGI010000038.1 GCA_028696805.1 Alphaproteobacteria bacterium | reverse complement strand
TTTCAAGGCGCCGCGTCCTCGACCCCCGCATCCATCGGGAGCGCTAGGGCGGCCGGGCTCCGGTCATCCGCGCTGACGGGCGGCCACCTGCTCCAAAAAGAGCTTTTTTTCAAAGCCGCCGCGTTGCGACCTTTTTGCCCGCTTTATCTTCAAAACATCCGCAAAGGTGCCGTTCAGCGTCCCTGCCAGGGCGTCCACGACCTCCAAAATATCCGCCAATTCCTCCAAGTTGCGATCCGTTTTGAACTCCGCGACCTCTTCGTCCAGTTTCCGAACCAAGGCGGCTTTGAAATCGTCGTCCGAAAGGACGCGCGTTTGGGGACACTCTCCCCGGCCCGCTATGATTTCGGGAATGCGGTCGCGCACCAGCTTGCGATATACTTGATTTTGGCTCATGCTCCCCCTCCTTTTCGAATCAGTCTACGCCGAATGCCGGAAAATTGCCAGCAGTTTCGCAGTGGTGCCGAAAAAAAATAACATATTGAATTAAAAAGATGTTTTTATCTCTTATTAAATAGTTTGACAAAAATCCGTTTTATGATATAATAAGAGGGTATTCAAAGCAAAGGAGGTATCCGATGACTATCAGAATCAATATGGACGATGTGCGGCAGACGACCCCTCGTCCGGCTCCAGCTCCGGTGCAACCGGCTCCGGCTCCCGCCCCGGCTGCGCGCCCGGCTTCGACTCCGATGTTCAATATCGGGGACGTGAAGCTTTTAGCGCAGGCCATCGTGGCCGGCGCGGCGGTCATGCTGGCTTTCGTCGGCCTGAAAGAGCTGTTGAAACGCAAGGAACGCCTGCCGTCCGACAACGAGCCGGCTCCTGCGGCGCATTATGCCAAAGCGCCCGCCAAGGAAACGATCCGGATCATTTATCAGGAACCCGTCCGCGAAGTCGTCTATGTGGAATCCGCGCGGCGGCCGGCGGCCGTTCAGCAGCCCGCGCAGCAGGTCATCTACACACAGCCGCCGGTTCAACAGGTCGTCTACACGCAGCCGAGCGTGGTTTACACACAGCCGACTTACGCCTATCCCGTGTATCCGACCTATCCGGTTTCCACGTTTTCTTTCGGATTCTATTATGACGGCGGACGCAGTCATTGCCACCGGCCGGCCCCCGTCCATCATTACCACCATTACCGCCAGCCGACACGCGTTACGCCGCCGCGTCCGACTCCCCGGCCGACGCCCACCCCGAGCAGGGACGGCCGCGTGCGCCACTAAAACATTATCCCCGGCACCTCGCCGGGGATTTTGTCAAAGCGGGTTGACAAAAACCGGAAACGGGTGTATACTGGCATCATCTGTTCGAACAGGGAGGAACCATGACCAAAAAACAAAAAGCGAAACCCATAGCCAAAGTCTTGAAGCGCGGCTTGCTGGCGGCTTTCCTGGCCGTCGCCGGCGGCGCGAAGAAAGCGGAGGCGCAGACGCCCTTTTCCGTCGGATTGGGCGCGGCCAACCGCACGTTCGCGTCCGGAATGAACGTGTATTCGGACGGCCAGAACCTGGGCGTTTCAACGGCCGGCATGTCGCACAGGCGCGGCCGTTCGGTCGGATATAACCTGAGCGTGGGGGGGGGCGTCGCCACACCGGTCGTTTACCAGACCGGGGGAACGGGATACATGAGCGCCCTTTTGGAGGATCCGATGGTCTACGGCCACCGGCCGCCCATGTATGGAAACGCCATCATCCCGCCGGCCATGGTTCAGCAGGTGGCGCAGCCGGCCTATGTCCAGACGGCCGTTCAGGCGCCCGCCCGCCGCGTGGTTCAGCAGCAGCGGTCCGTCGAGCCGCCGCCCGTCGTCATGCAATCCACATCGGGCGAGAACGACGATGTCTTGCGGCAATTGCGCCGGAACGTGGCCGCCCATAGGGAGCAGCAGCTGAAAAACAGGAGCGGCTCTTCGCGCTGACAGCCGGCAACCGGTTCGAAAACGCCATCTGCGCGAAACGGATGGCGTTTTTTCGTTGACTTTTCCCCGAAAACACGTTAAAATCGCCCCATTCAGACGAAGGAGTTCCCCCATGCCCGCCACAACGATGGATCAACTGGTTTCTTTATGCAAGCGCCGCGGCTTCATTTTCCAGAATGCCGACATTTACGGCGGATTGCAGGGTGTCTATGATTTCGGGCCGCTGGGCGTCGAGCTGAAAAACAACCTGAAAGCCGCGTGGTGGCGGTCGATGGTGTATGAGCGCGACGATGTGGAGGGCCTGGACGCCGCCATCCTGACCCACCGCAAAGTCCTGCATTACAGCGGGCACGAGGCGACCTTTTCCGACCCGCTGACGGATTGCAAGCGGTGCAAGCAGCGTTTCCGCGCCGACCACATCAAGGACGGCAAATGCCCCGAATGCGGATCGACCGACCTGACCGAGCCGCGGATGTTCAACATGATGTTCAAAACGGCCGTCGGCCCGATCGAAGGTGGCGACAATTTCGCCTACCTGCGTCCGGAAACGGCCCAGGCCATATTCACGCAGTTCAAGAATGTCGTCGACGCCACCGCGCGCAAGGCGCCGTTCGGCATCGCCCAGATCGGCAAGTCCTTCCGCAACGAGATCACGCCGCGCAACTTCATCTTCCGCGTCCGCGAATTCGAGCAGATGGAGCTGGAGTTCTTCGTCAAGCCCGGAACGGACATGGAGTGGCTGGAAACCTGGAAAGCGGATCGCATCGACTGGTGGATCGACCAGGGCCTGGACAAGGAAAAGCTGCATGTCCACAAAATCGCCAAAGAGGATCTGGCGCACTATTCCAAGGCCACATACGATTTGGAGTATCAGTTCCCGCACGGGTTGGAGGAGCTGGAAGGCATCGCCGACCGCACGGATTACGACCTCGGCAACCACACGCGGTATCAGGACGAGCTGGAAATCACGGCGCACGTCCACGAAAACAAAGAGGCCGAGGGCAAGCTGGCCCTGTTCGACGACGAGGCGAAAAAGTGGTATGTGCCCTGGGTCATCGAGCCGTCCGCCGGCGTCGAGCGCGGCGTTCTGGCGGTTCTGACGGAGGCTTATGCCGAGGAAACGCTGCCGAACGGCGAAACGCGCACCCTGTTGAAATTGAAAAAGCACCTGGCGCCGGTCAAGGTCGCCGTCATCCCCCTGAAACGCAACAACGCCGAGATCGTCAAGCTGGCCGCGAATATCAAGGCCGCGCTGATGAAAACGGGCGTCGGGCGCATCATGCTGGAAAACTCCGGCAATATCGGCAAAGCCTACCGCCGGCACGACGAAATCGGCACGCCGATCTGCATAACGATCGACTTCGAAAGCATCGAGAAGCAGCCGGCCAGCGTGACAATCCGCAACCGCGACACGATGGCGCAGCAGCGCGTCGCCGTCTCGGACCTGCCGGCATACATCACGGATTTTTTCAGATAGCGCGGGCGCAGTTCTCAAGCATTCGCCGCTGCGCAAGATGCGACGGCGGCGCGGGACGGGAAGCAGCCTCGTTTGAAGCCGGCTCTTTTTCCGTCTGCGGCTTTTTCCGGTCGTTTTTCGGACTTTGCCTGCGCAGCTCGTCCTGTATATCGCGGCACAGGCGCACCAATTCGGCGACCTTGTCCTTCGCCTGCACATACCGGCTCGCAACAAATGCGTATTTCCCGGGAACGCGGCCCGCTTCCGCATCCTGCGTCGCAATCTGCGCGCCGGCCAGTATCCCTTTTATCTGATCCAGTTTCTGCCGCGCCAAGACAAGTTCTTTCAATTTCCCGGCCAGTTCGTTTTTCAAAGCGCCGATGTGCGCGGGTGGCGCTTCGGCGGAAAAAACGGGAGGCGGCGGCGTCGGGGGTTTCGGAGGAGCGGCATTGTTTTGGAGGGCCCTTTGCGGGGCGAAGGCTGTCGGAGAAAGTGTGTCGGTCATCGGCTTTCCTTTCAGTCGGATTCAAATAAACCCTATTGAAAGTATACACCCATTCCCGAAAATTGTCAAATTATTTGCAGGACGCGCGGGTCAGGCGGTCGTTGATCGCGGCGCCGAGCCCCTCGCCCGGTATCGGCGCGACGGCGATTTTGGGATGCCGGCTTTGCGCGTCCGCGCGGCGCAGGTAATCGAACAAATGCGCGGCCGCCTCCGCCAGATCGCCGGATGCGGATAGATTCAAATCGCCGGCAATCGCGCCGAATCCGATATGAAACTCGTCCGCAGCCGCGCGCTCCGCATTCATCCGCAGCGGCTTGCGCGTCGCATAGTGCCGCAGCATCTGGCCGGGCGATTTCGGTGCGGACGGATTGCCGGACGACGGAACGACCTTCTCGTTCAAAAACGCCTCCAACTCCTCGCGCGTGATGAATCCGCTGCGCAGCAGGACGACCTGCGGGCCGGTCAAATCGATGATGGTCGATTCCAGCCCGACCGGGCAGGCACCGCCGTCCAGAATCATATCGACATTCTCCCCCAGGCTGTCGAACACATGCCGGGCCGTCGTCGGGGAAATGGTCGTGGACACATTCGCCGAGGGCGCGACGACCGGAACGCCGGCGCGGCGGATAAGTTCCAGCGCGACGCGGTGGTCCGGCATCCGCACGCTGATCGTCCGCAATCCGGCGCACGCCAGATCCACGGCGGGATTGTCGTCCGTCCTGTTCAAAACCAATGTCAGAGGCCCCGGCATGAACCGCCGCGCCAAAGCCGTCGCGCGCGCGTCCGCCTGCGCGTATTCGGGCAAAAAGTCAACATCCGCAATGTGGGAGATCAGGGGGTTGAACGCCGGACGGCCCTTGACCTTGAAAATGCGCGCGACCGCGGCCGGATTATAGACGCTCGCGCCCAGCCCGTAGACGGTTTCCGTCGGGAAAGCGACCAGTCCGCCGGCTTGAATCACTTCGGCGGCCCGCCCGATATTCCGCGCCGTCGCGGCATGGATGTTTTTCATGAAGCGCTCCGCTCGCGACCGGAAACGCCGGCGAAACGACGCACGCGCGTCGTCAGGCGGCGCGGATAGGTATCCAGCCTGTCGGACAAATCCAAAAACGACTGCGACATCTGCTGCATCAGGAACAGATGGATGTCGTCCGATTGGCCGTCGGAGACGCTGTAATTTTCAAGCGCCGTGATATAGGAGCGCCTGGCCTGCGGCGCGATAATCAGCGGGAAATACCCGTCGGACATCAGCGACCAGTTCATCAGCAGACGGCCCACCCGGCCGTTGCCGTCTTCGAAAGGATGAATCCGGACGAAATCGTTGTGCAAGTCGAGCGACTTCACGATCGGATGCTTGCCCGAAGTCTGGTGCGCTTCGATCAAGTCGCACATTTCGGACGGCACTTTTTCATACCGCGCATAGCGCGATTGGGAGCCCAGCGCCCACGCCTGGCACTGGCGGTATTTGCCCGCAGCGTCCGGCATCGTTTCCTGCAGCAGGGCCTTGTGAAGCCGGCGGATCAACAGGCCGTCCAGCTTCGCCCCGGGCGCGACATGCATGCGCATCGCATCGAAAGCCTGGTTATGCCCGGCCTGCTCCAGCTCGAAAACGCGACGGATTTCGGCTTCATCCGAAACGCGCGTTGCGCTCGTTCTTTCCAGCGCGTTGGACAAATGCGACATTTCCTCGCGCACCCAGCCGTAAAAATCGCCGGGCGTCAGGCAAGATTTCAATTTCGTCTGGTATATCCGGTTGTATCCGTCCAGCTGATTCAACAAAAACACTGCGTTCGGGCTCATCTGTGCCATGGCTTTTCCTGTCTGTTATGCGCTCCAGTATACCACCAATCGCATTTTTTGTCAAATACGGGGCTTGTCCGAATCGCGGAGCCCCTTCAAAAAAAAGCGTCAGACAATCTGTAAGCCGGGTTCTG
>JAQVGI010000015.1 GCA_028696805.1 Alphaproteobacteria bacterium | reverse complement strand
CGGACCTGCATCAGGTTGTCGCCGAGGCGGACAAGGCCCTCTACCATTCCAAGAAGAACGGCCGGAACCAGGTATCCTTCTATGACATCACGATGTCCGACAACCAGAGCAAGCATGGATAAATACCCGATACGCCCGTATGCCTTCCCGATCCTATGCGCGGTGATCACGCTCTATTTCGTCTACCACGGCATCCAAGGCGCGCGCGGCTACCGCCGCATGCGCCAAATCCAATCCGAAATCGTCCTGGCCTCCCAAATCGCCGCCGAAACCCGCGCCGAAAAGGATCTGTGGCAAGCCAAAGTCCGCTCCCTCTCCCCCGGGTCGTTCGACATGGATGCGCTTGAAGAAGCGGCTTTGCGCGTCTTAAATATGGGGCGCAAAGACGACTACGTCATCTTTTAGACTGATTATAACGGGCAACTCGATTGGTCTTTTTCGGCTCATTTACCAAAGTGTAAACTTCGCCTCAAAGCCCTTCCGATTTGCCGCGTTATAATCAGTCTAACCCGGGGAGATGGGCAACTCAATCGGTCTTTTTCGGCTCATTTACTAAAGTGTAAACATCGCCTCAAAGCCCTTCCGATTTGCCGCGTTAGAATCAGTCTAACCCGGGGGGATGGGCAACTCAATCGGTCTTTTTCGGCTTATTTACCAAAGTGTAAACTTCGCCTCAAAGCCCTTCCGATTTGCCGCGTTATAATCAGTCTAACCCAGGGGGGATGGGCATCTAAAGCGGTCGTTTGCGGCTTATGTGCAAAAGGGCACACGGCGCCTGAACGTCCGCTTTATTCAACTCCACAGCAATTTCGCCATGACCAGCGCCATGACGATGCCTGTCAGATCGGCGGCCAGGCCGGCGATGACGGCGTGGCGGTATTTCGTGACTCCGACGGCGCCGAAATAAACGCTGAGGACATAAAAGGTCGTTTCGGACGAGCCTGTCATCAGCGCCGCCGTCTTGGCCAATGCGCTGTCCGCGCCGTGCGTCGCGACGATGTCCGAAAACAGTGCGAGCGTGCCGCTGCCCGAAAACGACCGCATCAGCGCCAGCGGTATCAGTTCGGGCGCGATGCCGCATGCGCTCAAGACCGGCGCCAGGCCGTCCGTCAGCAGCGCCATCAATCCCGACGCGCGGAACAGGCCGACCGCCGTCAGCATCACGATCAGATACGGCATGATCCGGACGCCCAGCGCCGCGCCGGATTTCGCGCCGGCGACGAACGTCGTCCAAAGCGGGACGCGCCGATACGCGCCGTGCGCGACGATGACGCCGATGAGCAGCGGAAGCAGCGCCGCCGAGAGAATCTGCATCATTTCCGCCTCCGGCGTTGCAGCAGTTTTGCGGTGGAGACGCCGACAACCTGCGCCAATGCGGTGACGATCAGGCACGGGACGATGATCTCGGTCGGATTGTCCGATCCGAAGCTGACCAGCACGGCGACGACGCCCGTCGGGATCAGCTGGACGCCGGCGGTGTTGATCGCCAGGAACGTGCACATCGCGTCCGTCGCGGTTTTCGGGCGCGGGTTGACGGCCTGCAATTCTTTCATCGCCTGAACGCCGAACGGCGTCGCGGCGTTCCCGAGGCCCAGCGCGTTGGCCGAGATATTCATCGTGATGGCGGCCTGCGCCGGGGTGTTGCCGCGCAGCTCGGGGAACAGGAAATGCACGAGCGGGCGCAGCATCCGGGCGAAAAAGCGCGTCAGGCCGGAGGCTTCGGCGATCTTCATCACGCCCAGCCACAGGCACATCACGCCGATCAGCGAGACAATCACCCGCGCGCCGGTCCAAAGGGAGCCGATGACGGCCGGCATCACCTCGCCCGTTTGCCCGCGCAAAGCCGCCGTCAGGACGGACAATCCAATCAAAATCGCCCAAAATAAACGCATATTGCGCCCAGTATAGGGCATTTGAATCCGAAAAGACAGAAAAAAGTGCTGCCGATTATTTCGATTTTAATTGCTTTGTTCTTGACATTCCCCTTAAAAGTGATAATATGGAAGCAGTTTATTTATCCGGAGTAGAGGCAAAATGATCTTGAAACAGAACAAAGACCGCGGCGTGACGATGTTGGAAACACTGGCCGTTCTGGCGGTGATGGGGGTTCTAACGATCATTGCGCTGTCCGGCTACAGATACGCCATGGCGAAAGTGCGCGCCAACGACATCATGGAAGAAGTCGGCCGCCGCGCGATGGTGCACATGCAGCAGCTGAAATACGGGTCTGTCGGCGTCGGCGAGGTGTTGAGCGCGGGCGAGTTCGAGCAGACGCGCAAGGGCAAAAAAATCACCAGCGCCGGACACGACATGGAGGCCATCCGGCTGGCGTCGGGCTTCGTCATCCGCGTGTATGACACCGAGCGGGACGTCTGCCGCCGCATCATGGACAGCCAGTGGAAAGAGGTGCCGGTGCAAAAGGTCTACGTCGGCCTTTTGGAAGCGAACACCAGCGCCACGGCATGCGACGACCCGGCCAATTCCCATCAGACATACCTGGATCGGGTCATCACATCGTATGAGTTTTCGGAATCGGGATGCGCCTGCTTGTCGAACGCGGATTGCCTGGGCGGCAGAGAATGCCGCGACTGCGCGTGCGTGGAGATTTGCCTGTCGTGTGTGGACGATACGGATTGCCCGAGCGGGCGGCAATGCCTGAACGGCTGCTGCACCGGCGGCGGGAGCTGCCCAGACGGGAAAACGCCGTGCATATCGGACGGGGCGTGCGGCGTGAACCAGTTTTGCGACGGTGGGTGCTGCGAAGATAAATCCTGTCCGCCCGGCCGGCAATGGTGCCGGAGCAACCGGGATTGCCTCAGCGGAGGCTATTGCGTGCATAATTGCTGCTCCGACACGCGATGTGGCGAGTGCCGGATTTTGAATCCGGCCACGGGCGCGTGCATGCCCGATCCTAACCCATGCTGCGGTGAGGGCCCCTGTTGCGGGAGTCTGGATCCATGCTGCGGTGATTCGGATCCTTGCGGGGTATGTCCCGACGGGCCCTGTTGCGATGATGCGAGCAGCTGCGCGTGCCAGCCGAATCAGCCGGGATGCGATTGTGAAGGCAACCCCGACCCGTGCTGCGGCAAAGACCCGCCGAGCTGCGGGGAGTGTGCAGTGCCGAACGAGGACTGCTCGGGATGCGATCCCGATCCCGACCCGTGCTGCGGCAAAGACCCGCCGAGCTGCGGGGAGTGTGCAGTGCCGAACGAGGACTGCTCGGGATGCGATCCCGATCCCGACCCGTGCTGCGAAGATCCTGATTGTTGCAATGATCCCGACCCGTGCTGCGGCGATCCCGATCCGTGTTGCGGCAAAGATCCGCCGAATTGCGGAGCGTGTCAGGTGCCGGACGAGGAGTGTTCCGGGTGCGTGACTGATCCGAATGACCCGTGCTGCGACGACCCGGATCCGTGCTGCGGCAAGATTCCGCCGAGTTGCGATCAATGCCAGGTGCCGGACGAGGAGTGCTCGGGGTGCGTGGATGACCCCGACCCCTGCTGCGGCAAAACTCCGCCGAATTGTGGAACGTGTCAGGTGCCGGATGAGGATTGTTCGACATGCGTAGATGATCCCAATCCGTGCTGCGGCGTTGTCGATCCTGATGGTCCCTGTTGTCCGCTGGGAAAAGTATTTGTATGATAAGGAGGCAGAACATGACTGACATGAAAACGCGTCGCGGATTTATCGCGGCATTGATGGTTGCCATGGCAACGGGCGCGATGGCTCAGACAAAAACCCTCACGCCATTGAATCAGCCCAAAGGAAAGCTGGCGAAGTCAACGGCTGCATCATCGGAAATAAAAACGGAATCCCCTGTATCGGATCAGCCGATAAGCTTTGGCGGGCAGAGCCCCGCAAGCAAGCAAATCAAAAGGCTGGAAGAATTCAAATATCTGACGCCGGCAATACAAAAACTCCTTTTGGAACAGGGTGAATATACACTTCAGGAATCCACCATTCATGGGAAGAACATTCGGTCTTATATCCTGTATTCCGGTTATTTTCCGGAGATGGACGCCGACTATACGATCAAGCTTCAGAGCGATGGCAGGATAGATATGAAAGTGGAGAGTCTATCCGAACGAAATTTGCTTGGTCATCCGAGCGGCTTTGTTTATAAAGAATCGGACGTATCCGGATTCCAGCCGGATGCCAAGCTTCTGGCAAAATTACCCGAGACGGAGAGAAACAAAATCGAATTGACCGTCAAGATTTTTAACAGGAATGTCTATCTGGCCCAGAATTATCCGTTCTGCACGAACGATTTTGATTTGTCAAACGGCTCCCAAGTCAGCGGAAGGGTTTCCCGGGATTTACGAAGAGAAAACAGCGAGACTTATATTGATGAGATCTTGCAAGCGAACGGCATTGAGGTGTCCCGTGAAGAGCGGGAGCTCTATGGCATTTTCGGTTATCTGACAACTACAGAGGAATCTGCAAAAGCCAGGTTGCGTGATGGAGGTTACTCACTCTGTCAAGGAACTGTCGGAGACGGCACGCGCGCCTTTATTATTCGCGGACTTGCCAAATATCCATCCCGGGGAGCTTCAGATCCCAAGACAATACAAAAGGAGTTGATGCGGATAAGCAAACATTCACGTTCTTGGGCTTTATCGACATCAATAGATGTTTTGAATAAAGTGCTTGCCGGAAACGAACCTAAATATGGCGATGTTTCCCGGGAAGGAAAGGAAATATTAAAGGCGCTGAGAAGTTATTGCTCGCGCGCAGAAAAAGGGATCGAAAGGCTGGATTTGACGCAATTGAAGCCAAAGGGAAATATCGGCACGAAAGTTGTGCAGCATGGCGGATCGCCTTTTGAAATGCTTACGCCGGCGGATACACAGAAACAGCGTTAAAAGACAGAAGAGATAAATCCATAATACCACAATGTTGAAACAACAGGAACGACAAGAGGGGAAAGATTAAAATGAAATTGATCAGGCTATTGATAGCGGGCTGTTTCCTGTGGGTATGGGGTCTAAGCGAGATTTGTAATGCCGCGTGTTGTGATCCAGCTGATTGTGTTATAGATGGGTGTGATCAAGGGAGCAAGTGCGATACAAGTGCTAACGAATGTGGTACATGCGTTCCTTGTGAAGCAAATGATCCTGATCCCGATTGCAAAGGTCCCTGTAAGGATGACACGAGTTGTATAGGCAATAACCCTCCGCCGGGCATGCATCCGCAGATTTGCTGTCCTCTTCCCAAGGGCCATGGTGCGAGTTGCGTGACCGGATGCCCGGACGGACAGGGCGGTTTTGGATGTGCGTGCAACGTGGATGCCCTGGATCCGGTCAAATGCGATAAATGTCCCGATAAACTCTCAGGCTTCCCATTTTGTGATGGGATAGACAGGTGCGTCCCGCAAGGCCAGAAGTGTTGCCCAGGGGCGAGGGATGGGGGTGGGAATCTCCTGTATGGAGGTCATTGCGCCGCCCCCGGCAGAAAATGTTGCGGGTCGACCGACTGCCCGGTAAGCCAGAGCTGCTGCAGCGGGACCGGCGCGTTTGGCGAGCCCAGCTTTAACTGCTATAATCCTCAGACGAGTCAATGTTGTGAAGATGCCAGCATTGTCAGCAAGGAAGCGTGCTGTCCCGGTAAAGGCGAATATTGTGCGGATTGTTAGAGAACAGAATCAGAGGAGAGTCGGAATATGGCTAAAATAAAAAAATGGATTGTTTTCGGGACTTTTGTCGTCTTGGCCTATGTCGTGGAGCGGACTCTGCTGAAAAACCAGGAGGCGCAGGCTGCCGCTTGTTGTATGAATGGTATTTGCACACGTTCCGATAATTCGCCTTATTGCTGCTGATGCGATAAATCCGCCGGCGGGTTTTTCCCCCTTCTTCATTGAAAAATATAATGGGATTTGAGTGTCCTAAATCCGGCGGAAATGCCGTGTTTTCCGCGGGTTTCTGGATTCTTATGACATAAATATGACACTAATATGATAAAAGTGTCATAATCGGTTTCGGCGGGGGCTTTGTCGTTGATATTCGGCCGGGGGCGCAGTAAAACTGACCTTGTCTTCAATTTCACAACAAAGGAGAAAAAATGAAGAAAATCTATTTATCCGCCGTGGCTTTGACAGCTTTTTCCATTGCGACGGCCGCGCATGCCGCCGGCTTTCAATTGAACGAGTATTCGGCCACCGGCATGGGCCGCGCTTTCGCCGGCCAGGGCGTTGTCGGAGACGATTATTCCGCGCTGGGATACAATCCCGCCGGCATGCAGCTGAACGACAAGTCCGGCGCGCATTTGGTGACCTCCGTGATTTCCGTGAAATCGGAGGCGCGCCAGATCGGCGGCCCGGCGACAGGACATACCGAAACACGCATCACGCGCGTGCTGCCGTCTTTCATGGCGCAGTATAAGCTGGCCGACAAGACGACGCTGGGCTTCGGCATCTACACGCCGTTCGGATTGGCGACGAATTACAAAGAGGGCTGGTATGGCGCCGCCGGCGCGATGCTGTCCAGCATGGATGCGACGAACGGCAGCCTGGGCGTTTCGCAGCAGGTGACGGACTGGCTGACGCTGGGCGCCGCGCTGAACGTGCAGCGCATCGAGGCGACCTTGAAAACGGCTGCGACGCGCATGCACGGCGACGATTGGGCGGCCGGCTACACGTTGGGCGCGACCATCACGCCGGTCAAGCAGGCGCGCCTGGGCGTCGCATACCGCTCCAAAGTGTCGCATGAATTGAAAGGCAACATCTTAAGCCCCTTTCCGGGAAATGTGCTGAATGGCGACATCAAGGCCAAGGTAACAACGCCGGAAACGCTGACATTCTCGGGCGCGTATGATGTCGACGATGCGCTGACGCTGTCCGCAACGGCGCGGTATACGCGGTGGTCTCGCTTTGATCGGCTGACGGTCATGGGATTGGATGCGGTTCACCCGGTCAATGGCCCTGTTCTTCAAGACGTGAACGAGAACTGGCGCAATACATGGTTCTATGCGTTGGGCGCGGATTACAAGGTTGTGAAAGACCTGACGCTGCGCGTCGGAACGGCGTATGACCAGAGCGTCATCAGATCGCCGGAGTTCCGGACGTCGCGTATTCCGGACGGCCGCCGGATCTGGGGAAGCTTGGGCGCTTCCTACGCGATGGGCAACTGGCAGTTCGACGCGGGATACAGCCACCTGTGGGTGAAATCTGGCGATGCCTTGAATGAATCGGCACCGGCGCAGACTTCCCGCTACCATAACGCGCATGCGGATATGGCGAGCATCGGCGTGCAGTATAAGTTCTAAAAGCGCTTTTGAACGCCTGCGTTGTTGCGGCCATTCGTTTCGAATGGCCGCTTCGCGTATCCGGTTCGGTCGGAAACTCACCCCGGAACTCACCCCGAAACTCACCCCGGCCCTCTCTTGAAGTCAAGAGAGGGAGAAACAACTATGAGCACTCCATTAGGAAACTCACCCCGACCCTCTCTTGAAGACAAGAGAGGGGGAAGCAACTATGAGCACTCCATTAGGAAACTCACCCCGGCCCTCTCTTGGAGTCAAGAGAGGGAGAAACAACTATGGGAACTCCATTAGGAAACTCACCCCGGAACTCACCCCGGCCCTCTCTTGGAGTCAAGAGAGGGGGAAACAACTATGAGCACTCCATTAGGAAGCTCACCCCGGAACTCACCCCGGCCCTCTCTTGAAGACAAGAGAGGGAGAAAAGCTCATTATGAAATCAAGAGAGGGGGCGATCATTTCAACATGTCCGATATGGTTTCGAGGCATCCCGGCGTATTTGTCAAAACATCGTTATTCCACAGCCGGATGATCTTGCAGCCGCGCCGGGTTAAATAAGAATCCCGGACCTTGTCGGAAACACAGCCGCTATGCTGGCCGCCATCCACTTCGACAACCAGCTTTTTTTCGGCGCAGTAAAAGTCTAAAATATAAGTATCATCGAAGATATATTGCCGGAAAAACCGGTGTCCGCCACAGCGGCGGTTGCGTAAAAAATGCCATATCCTTTTTTCGGCATCGGTTGAATTGCGGCGCAATTTGCGGGCATAAGTGATAAAAACTTTGTGCGGCATACCGGTTTTTTCTCTCTCCCTCTCTTGACTTCAAGATAATCTTTTCTTTCCCCCGCTCTTGATTTTAAGATGAACTTTGTTCTTCCTCTCTTGGTTTCAAGACAACCTTTGCCTTCTCCCTCTCTTGGCTTCAAGAGAGGGCCGGGGTGAGTTTAAGATTGGGAAAGTTTCGCAACCCTATCGAACGCCATCAGTTTTTTCAAGACGGCCTCCATATCGCGCAGCGGTATCATGTTCGGCCCGTCGGACGGCGCGCGGTCGGGATCCGCGTGCGTTTCGATGAACACCCCCGCGATGCCCGCCGCGACGGCGCAGCCCGCCAAAACCGGCGCGAATTCGCGCTGGCCGCCGCTGGACGATCCCTGGCCGCCCGGCTGCTGCACCGAATGCGTCGCGTCGAAAATCACCGGGTAGCCCGTCTGCTTCATAATCGGCAGTGCGCGCATGTCTACGACCAGCGTGTTGTAGCCGAATGACGCGCCGCGCTCGGTCAGCAGGATGTTGCGGTTGCCGGCGCTTTCGATTTTGGCGACGACGTTCTTGATGTCCCAAGGCGCCAGAAACTGGCCTTTTTTAACATTGATGGTTTTGCCCGTCCGCGCGGCGGCGATGACCAGATCCGTCTGGCGGCACAAGAATGCCGGGATTTGCAGGATGTCGACGACCTCGGCGGCGGGCGCGCATTGGAAGATTTCGTGCACGTCGGTCAGGCACGCGCACCCGAGCTTCGATTTGATGTCGGCGAAGGCTTGCAGGCCCTTTTCCAAGCCCATGCCGCGGATGCCGGCGGCGCTGGTGCGGTTGGCCTTGTCGAAGGACGCCTTGAATATGAAGCCGATGCCCAGCCGGTGCGTCAGTTCATGCAGCGCGGACGCCATCTCCAAGCCGTGCGCGGCGGATTCCATCTGGCACGGGCCGGCGATGAGCACGATCGGCCCGGCGTTGTCGAAGGCGATGCCGCCGGCGGAAACGCTTGCCATCGCTTACTCGGCCGGCTGCTGCTGCGCGGCGGTTGCCGGGATGAGCGAGACCGGCTCGGCTTTTTCGGAGCGGTTGGCCATGATGACGAGCGTCAGGCTGGTGCAGATGAACGCGGCGAACAGGTAGGATGTCAGCTTGGTCAGCAAGTTGCTCGCCTGCCGCGCCGTCAGGAAGCCGTTGGCGCCGGAGCCGGACAGAGCGCCCAGCGCGCCGCCCTCGGATTTTTGCAGCAGAACCAGCCCCGTGATCAGGAAGGCCAGGACGATGTGGATGACTAGAATGACGTTTTGCATGTGTTCTCCTTAATTTTGCGTGGCGGCGGATTGTTTTGCGCGCACCTCATTGACAAGTCCTTTCCCTTGCGCGGTCCATGCCTCCATCCAGGGTTTCAGGCAGGCCGCCAGTTTTTCGGGCGGCGATTGGGACAGGTCCAGGCACGGCGCCGCCAGCTTTTCCATGTCCGCCGAATGCAGGAACGCCGTCATTTTCTTTTTGAACGCGTCCCGCTCCGCCGCCGGGAAATCCGCGGGCATCATGGCGAATATGTCGCGCAAGGTCAGCGCGGCCAGCTGCGGATACGGCAGCTTCCCCTGGGTCATGTATTTTTGGGACAATGCCGTTTTGTTGTCTTTCAGCCATTGCGCGATGTATGCCTGCACCTCCGCCGACCAGGGCTCCAGACAGCGCGTGATTTCGGTTTGGGAGAATTGCGGCCGGAAACAGGCTTTGGCTTTCTGTTTCATTGCCGGCTCCCTGACTTTCGCCAGAAGCGCGGCCGCGGCGGCGTCCGATACCTCTTTCGGCGCGCCGGAGGTTTTTTCAAACGATTGCTGAAATGCGGGGATCATGGCCTTGACCATGGCGTCGTAGCCGGTTTCCGCGAAGAGGGCCGCGTTGTCTTGCGCGCGCACACTTATCGGCAGGAAAGCCGCCAGAGCCAGGATGACGATTGTTTTTTTCATGGATTTTCCTTTATTGCTGCGTTTCGGCGATGCCCCAGAAGTCTTCGATTTTCAGGCTGGCGCCGCCGATCAGCGCGCCGTCCACATTGTCGATGGCCAGCAATTCCGCGGCGTTGGACGGCTTCACCGATCCGCCGTAGAGGATGCGCAGGGCGTCCGCCGTTTCCGCGCCCAGCAGCTTGCCGAGCTCCGCGCGGATGGCGGCGTGCGCCTCGGCGACATCGGCGTTCGTCGGGACTTTTCCGGTGCCGATGGCCCAGACGGGCTCATACGCGACGACGCAGGTGCCGGCCGTCGCATCCGGCGGGACGGAGCCGTTGACCTGTGTCCGCAGCACGTCCAGCGTCTTGCCGGATTCGCGCTCGGCCAGCGTTTCGCCGATGCAGACGACGGCGGTCAGGCCGGCTGCGATCGCGTTGGCGGCTTTCGTCCGGACGACGGCGTCCGTTTCGCCGTGCAGCGTGCGGCGCTCGGAATGCCCGACCAGCGTGTAGGCCGCGCCCAGATCCTTGACCATTTCGGCGGAAATGTCGCCCGTGTAGGCGCCCGCCGGTTTAGGGGCTTCGGCGACATCCTGAGCGCCGACCGCACCCGCCGACCGGTTCATGCCGGCGATTGTCCCGAGCAGGCTCATCGGCGGGCAGATGAGAATATCAAAGGGCAGGCCCGGGCGGCACTTGTCGAACACGGCCTCGGCCAATGCTTTGCCGTCCGCCGTTTTCATGTTCATCTTCCAATTTCCCGCGATGAGTTTCCGTCTGGTCATGTGAGCTCCTTTTGTCGATGGCCTGGTTATACCACAAAAACATTTTTTTTGCAACACTTACCGCATCGGGCGCCGTTCAGTCCCCGGATTCTTCGGCGGCCGGCGCCACACCGCAATCGCCGGCGACATCCACATGCGTCGAAACCTCCTCGTCGTTGAAGTAAACGAGCGTCGCGCAGTTTTTGCGGTGATAGACCCAGACCTGGTTCGGCTCCTCATGGCGGATCAGCAGGGGCTTGCCCATTTTGGAGCGCACCTGCTTCGTCGTCAGGCCGGTCAGCGTCCGGATATATTCGGCATACGACACGCAGCCGGCCAGGCCCAGCAGAACAATGCAGATCAGGATTTTCCTCATGCCCGCCAGTGTATCGCATTCCGCGGCGGAATGCAACAGGATTCCGGCGCCGGCGCGGGATTTGTGCGGGGAAGAAAAAAACAGGCGGAATGTCCGCCTGTTTCGTGATTGTTACCGGCCGGGTTTTCTTTTGGCCAGCGCTTCTTTCCATCCCCTTTCGGCCAGAATGTCGCCTTTAAGGACGGGGCCTTTCAATTTTTGAGCGGCTTTTACCTGCCCCGCTCTCTGGCTTCGTTGCGCCAATAAACTGGATAAGGCTGGTTTTCCCACATTTTCCCGTGATGCATGGGCATTTTTTTTCGATTGTAGAATGTCTTTCCGTTTGCCGCGGTATAATGCGCGTCGCATCTCTACGATTTGTGTGGCGATAACCGGCGGAAAGGCGATCCGATCCGCCACGTCGAACAACATGGCAGTTGTCGTATCCTCAGCCAATTTGGGTGCATTTTCCAGTGCTCTGATGAAATCAGAACCGTTGCCTATCGTATACTCCGCGGGAGAGGCAATCAGAAGATCATCAGAAAATTCGGGATATTTTTCTTTGGGCAACAATTCTTTTATCAGATGATAAATGCGAGATTGATTGTAGCCATCTTGACCAAGCCCCCTTATCGCGGCGCCCAGGTTGTCCAAGTTGAGTTCCGTTGGTATTCCATCCATTCTTCCATTTCTCAGATATTCTTTTACCATGGAATTAGAAGAAATACTGGCGCTGTTCAATTTGATTTTGGCGGGTTTTGTGTCTTCGGGTTTTTGTTCGTCTGTCATTTTTTTCTCCTGTTCATGCATGACGAAACACCCGCGGCACCGCGCCGCCGGCTGATAATTTCGCTCTGCAGGTTATATCAGTAAGTAAGTAAGTAAGTAAGTAAGTAAGTAAGTAAGTTTTACCGCTGTCGGATAAACTCGCGCCGCGGTATCCTATTTGATAAAAAGGTATTGTCCGGTTCATCCCGCTTACTCCTACAAGCCCTATTATACCACACATTTCCAAAAACGCAATATATTATTTGCTCCACGGGCGGCGGCTGTCGATTCGGCCGATCCAGACGCCGCGCGGCCGCGGGGTCAGGTAGAGCGCCAGCGGGGATGCGTTCCGGCCGTCCACGACGAATGCCGGCTCCGGGCAATAGGCGCCGGCCGCTCCGAACAGGATGGTCGCGTCCGCATTCCGGCAGGCCTCCGGCGCGAAGGCCACTTTCCGGGCCCGGACAAACACGGCGTCGGGCGCCGCGCGCGGCGGGCCCAGCGGAACGACCTCCACCCCGTAGCGGCGCATCAGCATGCTTGTTGCCAACGTGTTGCCGCGGTGGGCGACAAAGCGCAGGCCGCCGCTCTCATAGACTGCGATTGTCCGGCCGCGGTCCGCTATGAAAACATCCGGCCGGGGCGTTAAATAAATCAGGCCGAATCCGACCGCGACGGGTATCAGACCAAGCCCCCTGCGCCCGGGCGCCAGGCAGACGACGGCGATGCCGGCCGCGATGACGCTCAACACGGCGCCGCCGAATGCTGGCGAATGCAATGTGGCGTGGGGCAGGTCTGCGATCCGGCCTGTCAGCGCGGACACGATGTCCAGGAAATATCCGGCGCCTTGCCAGGCCGGCGCGTCCCACCCGAACGGCATCAGCAGCACGGCGAGCAGAAGCAGCGGCATGATTAAAAATGAAAAGAGGAAGGCCGTGCAGACATTGCCCAAAACGCCGTAGGTCGCGGTGGTGCCGAAATGATACATGACGAACGGCGCCGTGACGAGCGCGGCAATCGCGGACGCCGCCAGCGGGCCGATGCAAACGAGCAGCGCTTTGCGCCCGAACGCGGCATGCGGGGCGGCATCGCGTCCCCGCTGCATCAGGGCGTCATACAGGCTGACCAGCCCCAGAACCGCGATGAAGGACAGCTGAAACCGCGCGGTAATCAAAAGCTCGGGCCGGATTATCAGAATCGAAAACGCGATGATGGCCAGCGATTTGACGGACAGGGTGTTCCTGTCCCACAGGATGCCGGCGAACACGACGGCGATCATGAAAAAAGAGCGGACGGCCGGCACCTGGAACCCCGACAATGCCAGGTAAAGCCCCGTGACGGCCAGCGCGCAGACGGCAGCCGCTTTCTTGGTGTTCACGCGCAGCGCGACGGCGGGCATCAGGCCGAGCAGCCCGCGTATCAGGAAGAAAACCAGCCCCGACAGCAATGCCATGTGGAACCCCGACACGGACAAAACATGGGCGATGCCGGCGACGCGGTATTTGTCATAGACGGGCGGCGCGATGAATCCGTCGATGCCCAGCACCAGCGCGGCGACAATGCCGGCGGTGTCGGGCGGCAGGATTTGCCGGATGCGGCTTAAAATCGAGGCGCGTGGCGCATCCAGTCCCATTGCTCGGCCGACGCGGACATGCCGGAGGGTGTCGGTGATGAATCCGGTCGCGCCGACCTGCTCGAACCACAACGCGCGCGCCGCCGAGTAGGCGCCGGTGTCCGTCATCTGCGCCGGCGGGAATATGTCCGCGCGCACCAGGACGACATCGCCGGCGGAGAAGCTGGCCTCGGCGGGAGCCGTCAGGGTGATGAAGCGCGGCGTTTGGACGAAGGCTTGGTTGCGGAAACGGACGTCCGCCAATGTGATTTTGGGACGCGGGCTTTTGTCGACGACGACCGAAACGCGCCCCAGGATTTCCACCTGAAACAACGGCTCGGACAATTTGGGCGCGGCAACGGCCTGCGCGCGGTAAGTGGCGGCCGTCAGCCCCAGCAGGCCGAAAAACAAACACCCGAGCGCGAACCGCGCGACAACGCTGCGGCGCAGGAGAATCAGGCCGATTACTGCTCCCGCCAACACGCCGCCGCATACAGCCAGCGCGGGCTCGGCCGGCAGACCGAAATAACATGCGATGCCCGATACGAAACACAGCGTGAAATACAAAAACCACTGCGGGTATGCGTGGACCAGACGCCGGGCGATGGGGTCGGCATTCCTCATTCGTCTGTCAGGTAGGTTTTGGGAATGTCCGCCGTGACGGCCGCATCCGCCTTTTCAAGCATCGTGTTGATCATGTCCGCCCACGCGTGTCGGTGTTTCGATTCGGGCGCCCTTTTGAGCAGCTCGCGCGTTTCGGTACCGCCGATGGCGCGCTTGAACTCGGGCTGAATGCCTTTCAGGAACGTAAGCTCGACGCGGTAGGACAATGTGTATTGGACCATGTCGGGCCCGAATCCGGCGGGCTTGATCTGCTGGGTCAGCGACGCGTCCGAAATCGTGACAATCGCGGAGATGCCCGACGCGCGCGCCGCGCCGAAAAAGCGGTTCTTCGCCCATGTTTCCAGCGCCTGCTGCGGCGTCAGGGGCAGGCGCGATTCGATGTGGCCTCCGCCGGCCGGCGCCGTGAACGCCGGGTGGACGCGCACATCGCGGACGTTCAGGTAGATGCGCTCGCCCTCGTATGTCTCCACCTGGAACGCCGGCGTCTGCGCCGCGCATCCGGCCAGCCCCAGCAGCAAAACAAACCCCCATCTTGTCATGTGAAATCCTTTCGGTTGAATTGGAAAACGCGCCCGCAAAACTGACAGGCGGTTTGAATCGTATCGGCCTGATACAGGTCGTCCCGCTCCGCCGCCGGCAGCTTTTGCAGGAAGCCCTGCATCCGGCTTTGGGAACACCGGCACGCGAACGCGGGCGTCCGGGCGGGCAGGACGGCGACCTGCTGCGCATGGAACAGCCGGAACAGCACATCCGCCGCGGGCAATGTGTCCGAGCACAGCTCGTCCGGCGCGACACTGCGCATCAGGACGCAGGCCGTTTCCCACGCGTCGTCGGCCGCCGCGGCGTCCTGTCCGGGCGGAACGGGCATGCGCTGCAAAAAAATCAGGCCGGCCGTCTTGCCCCGGGACAAGGCGACCAGCTGCGTGTCGGTCTGCTCGGACTGGCGGAAATAATCCGCGATGGTATCGGCCAGCGCGCGCGGGTTGAGCGCGACGACGCCCTGATAGGGCTCGCGCCCGACTTGCGCGACCGAAAACAGCATTTGCCCCGCGCCGAACAAATCGCCCAATGCGGCGGCCTGCGGAGGCAGGCGCCGGGGGTCGTATGTCATATAGGCGCGCACTTTCCCGTCATGCGTCAGGTCGACGAACAGCGTCGACACGGGGCCGTCCCCGCGCACCTGCAACGAAAAGACGCCGTCGTATTTGAGGGTGCCGCCCAAAGCCAGCGCCGCCAGGACGCCCTGCGCCAGGACGGGGCGCAGCATGTCGGGATAGTCGTGGCACGCCCAGATGTCGGCGACGGCTTTGTCCGCGCGGATGACCGAACCGCGGAACAATCCCTTCTCCAACAAAAACGGCTGAATAATATCCATTGAAAATCCCTTGCGAAAATCCTATTATAAAAAAAAGGAGGCGTCTTTGTCAATGAAAAAGCTGACCGAAAAGCGACTTTATCACGCCGCGCTGGCCTATGTCGCGAAATTCAGCGCGTCGTCCGGCATGGTGCGGGACGTCCTGAACCGCAAGGTGTTCCGCGCGCGGCGGGCGCAGGCGGAAATCCCGCCCGAAACGCCGGCATGGATAGACAAAATCGTCGCATCCTTTGTTCAGGCGGGGTATGTCGACGACGGCGCCTATGCGGCGGTGCTGGTCGGGCGGCTGTCGGGGCAGGGCAAGTCGGCCTATTTTATCCGCCAAAAGCTGATGCGCGCGCACCTGTCCGCGGAGGAGGCGGAGGATGCCCTGGGGCGGGACGCCGCGACGGATGTGCAGCGCGCCCGCATGTTTGCCGCCAAGAAAAAACTGAAACGCACGCCGCAGGATCTGGCGAAACTGGCGCGCGCGGGCTTTTCGTATGAAACGGCCCGGGAAGCGCTGGGCGGGGCGGACGAAACGGAAGGGGAGGCATGAGGTATCTGGTTCTGCTGATGGTTCTGATGGGGGCGGCGCCCGCCGGCGCGCAGCGGCTGATGGTCTACGGGGATAGTTTAAGCGCCGGATACATGCTGTCCGCGCCGGACGCCTTTTACGCGCAGCTGGAACGCGCGCTGCGCCAGAGCGGATATCCGGACGCCCAGGTCGTCAACGCCAGCGTCAGCGGCCATACGACGGCGGACGGCGTCCGGCGGCTGCCCGAGGCGCTGCGGCAGAAACCGGACGGGGTTCTGCTGGAACTGGGGGCGAACGACGGGCTGCGCGAGCTGCCGCTGATGGAGGCGCAGCGGAACCTGGAAACCATTATCCAGGCTTTCCGGAAAAACGGCATTCCCGTCCTGCTGGTCGGCATGCGGATTCCGCCGCGCGGGGACGGATACGACGCCGCGTTTGAAAAGATGTACCGCGACCTGGCCCGGAAGCACGACCTGATGCTGTATCCGTTTTTCCTGAACGGCGCGATCTGGACGACATGGCTGCCGGCCAACGCGATGAACGGCAAGATGATGGACGACGGCATGCACCCGACGGCGTCGGGCGTCGCGGCGATGGTTAAAAACATTCTGCCGGACGTGCGGGTGTTCTTGGAAAAGAACGTTCAGCCGTCTTCGAAATGAAGCAGCGCGGTCAGGCTTAAAAAGATGCCGATGACGGCCGGGCCGAACGCCGCCAGCGCCATCGGCAGGCCGTTCGATATGCCCAGCGCCCCCGTGACGCGCAGGGAAAAATACAGGAAAAAGCCGCAGGCCAGGCACCCGATCGCGCGCGCCAGGACATGCCCCTGCCGGGTCGTCTGCGGCAGCGCGAACGCGATCGCGACCAGCACCATCGCGACCAGGACGATCGGCATGGCCAGCAGCTCGTGGAAATACATCTCGTGGATGTTCGTGGCGAACCCGGCCTCCTTCAAAAAGCCGATGAACCGCGGAAACCGCCAGAAAGACATCGTATTGGGGTCGTCGAACTTTTCCAGTATTTTTTCCAAATCGAGATCCGTCTGGAACGACTGCTCGGGCTCCAGCGCGCCGCTTTCCTGATCCGGATAGATGACAAAGGCGTTCCGGATGACGAAGGCGTTCGATTGCAGGACGCCGCTTTTTCCTTCGGTCTGGCTCAGCAGCGTTCCTTCGGCGGACAGCTCGAACACGGACGGGTTGCTGAAAAAAACCTGGCGCCCGTCGTTCCGGATGCGGTTCGCGCGCAAGACCATGGTCGTGTTGTCGGGCCGCACTTCCCGCAGCCACAGCCCGTCCTCCGTCCACGAAAACGGGGATGAATACGTCATGCCGACGCGTTCGGACAGCCGCGCGTATCTCTCCGCCATCAAGGACGAAAACGGGTTGAAGATCGTCACGACGACAACGCCCAGCAGGAACACGGACGAAATGACCGGCAGGATCAGGTTCCAGACGGACAGCCCGACCGAGCGCATCACGACCAGCTCGGACGTGCGGCTCATCTTCAGCCCGAATATCAGGCCGGCGAGCAGGACGATGAACGGCAGGATCAGCTGAATGGTCTGCGGCAGCTTCAGCAGCGTCAGCAGCAGGATGCTCGTGAACGCGACATGCTCCCTTTTCGCGGATGCCCGGAGCAGGTCGATCATGTCGAACAGCATCACGACGAACGCCAGCGCCGCCAGCGCCGCGATGAAAACAACGACGAAGTTCTTCAGCAGATACCTGAATATGATGGAGTTCATATCCCGGACTATACCGCAAAAAAAACCAAAAGTCATCTGTTTTTGAAAAATTGCCCGTCCATGGGGCGCCCCGCCGAAAAAATCATTGACTTTTCCGTTTCGCGCCTGTATAATGTCCCCCGATTTGAGTGCGTAGCTCAGCCGGTAGAGCACCTGACTTTTAATCAGGTGGCCGAGGGTTCGAATCCCTCCGCGCTCACCAATCAAAATGCCCCGTCCCAGGATGGGGTATTTTAATTGTGGATGCCTTGGAATGCGAACCCGGGAAGAGGGTTCGGGCCGCCGGCTTTAGGCGGGCGGGAGGACGCTGGTGGGCGAAGCCCGAAAACCAAGCCGAAAGGGCGCCCGCTTTTGCCCGAGGCAAAAGAAGGGAATGACCCACCTCCCTACGCTCAACATTATTTAGCCAGTCCTATGTCAAATTCAATCCTTCTGCACATGTTTCTATGATCTTAAGCGCCTCGCGTTTAAGCTTTGCAAATTCAAAAGAGGCCATCAGGGATATTTCTCTCGGACGCTTAAACGGAACATCGAGAATTTTCAAGACGCTTGTCGGTTTTTGCGTCAAGAAGACCGCTTTGTCTCCCAGATAGAGTGCTTCGTCCAAATTGTGGCTGATGAACAAGGTCGTTAGATTTAACACTCTAACGATTTCCTGCAGCTTTTGATAAAACGACAATGTAAGGCTGTAATCCAATGCCGAAAAGGGTTCGTCCAATATAAGCACGTCCGGCTTGATAATGAGGGCTCGCAGCAAGCTTATCAATTGCGCTTGACCACCCGAAAGTGTGAATACATGTTGATCGAACGGTATCGAAATTTTCAATTTTTCCAAAAGGTTTTTAAGTAAAATTTCTTGTCGTTTTATTTCCATATTCTGTAATTTCAAAGGGAACAAAATATTCTCTTTGACCGTCAGCCATGGCAACAAGTTGCGGCGATAATCTTGAAAAACAAATCCTATTTTCAAATTTTTGTCTTTCTCAATTATCCCGCTGTCCGATTTGACAAGGCCCGTCAACATATTCATAAGGGTTGATTTTCCGCTACCATTCGGGCCAAAAATCGTTATAAACTCTTTCTTTTTAACATGAAAAGAAACGTCTTTCAAGACAACAATTTTATTTTTTCTGTTTTGAAATGTTTTTTTACATGTTGAAAAGTTATCATTTCCCACCCCAAAAAATGAATTTTGTTTCTATCAAGGAAATAAACTTGTTTAAAACATATCCCAACAATCCCAGCACGAGCAGAATCGCATAAAGGGAGGTCGTATTGTTTGTCAGATACGAATCGTAAACGCGCTGTCCCAATCCCAGCTCCGTGCCGATGAACATTTCAGATACAATGGCTACGATCAAAGAAAAAGAAACCGCCAGCCGCAGGCCGATAAAAATTTGCGGCAGGGCTTCATAAAGAACAATGTATTTGAAAACCTGTGTCGGTGTCGCGCCAAAAACGGCTGCCATATTCCGGCGTTCGGACGACGCCAAAACAACGCCGTAATATGTATTCCATTCATAGTTGGGAGCTTACACCGATTTAATCCAAAAATCAAATAAATATATCGAGATATAACAATATTTTTTTATCATATTTTGATCTTATAGATGAATACATCTCTGGACAAAATAATTTTTATATGTTACCATTAAGCAGACTCGGGTGAAATCCATTGAGGGTTCTGGAAACAAAATGCTGAAATCGATCGTGTCGAAAATGATGGGGCGGGAGGCGGACGCGCTGAATGACGAAATCGCGCGCTTGAAAGACATCGTGTCAAGGCAGAACGATGAGATGGCGGCCTGTCGGGACGTGCTGTCCCTGCAAAAGAAAATGACGGCCCGTCGCGCGGCCGCCCCCAAAACGTATGCGATGGGGCGGACGATAGAGCTGCTGGAGACGGGATTGTCCTGCGCGCGTTATGGCGACGGGGAGTTCAATCTGTGCTGTGATCTGCCGTATGCGTTCGGCCGGCCGAATGAAAAACTGGATGAGCGGTTGAGGCATATTTTGAAACACGGCATGCGTGAAAATCCGAGATGCCTTGTCTGCATATCCGATTCGTTGTTTGCCTCCGCCGATGATTTTTGGATCGAATACAGCGACAGGATGTTCGACAAGATCATCCCTTTGCTGGATCCGTATCTCGTCTATGGCGCGACGGGGATAACTCGAGTTTTGGACGAAAAATCGATTGCGGGCTTCCGTAGAATCTGGGATGGAAAAAAGGTCGTTTTCGTCGTTCCGAGCAAAGGACGCTTTATCGACGAGCCGCGCCTGTTCGACAATATAGCCCAAAAAGCCTTTGTCGACATTCCACCCATGGAGGCCTTTGCCGAGTATGACCGGATCCTGTCCGATTGCAAAAAATTTCCCGTCGGGGAGGGATGGCTGTTTTATATCGCTGCCGGCGCGGTGGCCACGCTGCTGGCTTACGATTTGTCTTTGCTGGGGTATCAGGCGCTCGATCTGGGGCATCTGCCCAATATTCTGCGTCATTGCCTCGACGGGGCGCCGATGCCAGAACAGACGGCCAAGGTGAAGGAATAGGGCGCGCCCTCCGATACGAAGACACCTCCCCGCGGGGAGCCTTTCGCAGGCGTTCAACGCGTCAATTCTTTGCTCAATTCCATCAGCAGCGTGTCGATCCGCAGGAAGTGCCGCGAGGCCAGCTTGGTCGCCTTGGGCGCTCCGGATGCCGTCAGGACTTCCTGCCGGATGGCGCCCGGCACGAGGCCGTTGACGATGCTGACGGACGACAGGGCGCCGTTCCGTTGCAACAGGTCGATCATCGCCGCCACTTTGACGCGCATGCCGCCCGCGATGACGCCGCTTTGCATCAGGGATTCCGCCTGCTGCCGGCTGAGCTGGGATATCGTCCGGTTGTCCGCGTCATGCACCCCGTCCTTGTCGCTGACCAGAATCAGCTTGACGGGCTTCAGTTGCATCAGCGGCGCGATGACATCGTCGGCGTTTTGGTTGAGGATCATGTTTTCATCCTGGGCATTCAGTCCCAGCGGCGACAGGATGACGAGCCGTTTCCGCGCCATCGCCGCGCGCAGCAGGCCCAGGTTCGCGGATATGTTGACGCCGCCCTCGTAATTGATCAGCCCCTCGGATGTCCGC
This sequence comes from Alphaproteobacteria bacterium, assembly GCA_028696805.1. Lineage (GTDB taxonomy): Bacteria > Pseudomonadota > Alphaproteobacteria > CAAHEQ01 > UBA3637 > JAQVGI01. The sequence goes on along the minus strand of JAQVGI010000015.1, from coordinate 6,858 downwards.
GCGGACGGAGGCGTCGATTTGAACACGGCCGATCCGGGAATGCCGGAGACAGCCGCGCCGGACCCCGCGCGCAGCGCTTCGCGGCGGAAATCGTCGACCAGGCTTTTATTAACGCTGGCCAGGGTTTTGGCGATAATCCCGATGTTCGTTTCGTCCGTCGCGCGGCGCCCGTCGATCGCCGTGTTCGTGACGCCGGGGTGTTTGGCGCGGGCGGCTTCCAAGGCTTGCGTGATGGCCGTTTGTCCGCCGTGGATGAGGATGATGTCGATCCCCAGGCTTTTCAAATGCAGGATGTCGCCGATGACGGACGCCCGCGCGGCGGCATCGTCCAACACTTTGCCGCTGCATTTGATCAGGATCAGGCGGTTTCGATAGGCGGCCGCATAATGGCTTGTTTCCGATAAAAGCGATTCGGTGTGTTGCGGTATCATGGGATTCTCCGTTTTCGAGTCAAAAAAGAAACGTTATTCTACTACATGGCGCGCAAAAAATCAACAAAAAACCGAGGGGCGAGGGGCTCCTCTACCCCTGTGAAAAAACCGCCCTGAAAAATAAGTTTGACATTGCCGGCCGGTTGCACTACACTCGAATCCTGATGAGCTTGAAAATAAACGGAAAAAGGAGGGCGCATGACCGATGCGGAAACAAAAAATCGGATTCAATCGATTTTAGGCCGGATGCAGAAAATTTTTTCCGATCGCAGCTCGATCAGCCGACAAGACTTTATCAAAAAGAACGGCCTCACGACAGGCATCGATTACTCGTTTTCTCTGACGGGCGCGGAGATTGTCGGAAACAGGGATATTTCCGATCTGGTTTGCGGCTGCACCGGCTTGACAAAGGTTTTCTGCCATCTGGCGAAAGACAGCGGGCTGGATTTGTCCGTCGTATTGACCGCCAATTATCAGGATTGGGAGAAGGCGAAGCTCCGGCAGACGGGCAACTCGAAACCCGAGGGAATAAACGGGCATCAAATCATGGCGGTCAGACTATCCGACGGCAAGCTTCATGCTTTCGACCTCCGCAGCCCGCTGAAATTGATAGACGGGGATGTGAAGGCGGGCAATTTTATCAATCCTTCCCATTTTATCGCGGCCATACTGGAACCGGCCGAATATGAGAAAGTGAATACATATCAGGATATTCAAAATCTGTATGCGAGCGGAAACAGGAACAACCCGCGGTTTTCAATCAGGCCGGCGCGCAGGCTTCCTGCCGCCGCCCTATTGAAAGCGAAAGCGCAAAGAGGCTGAAATGTCGGCAGGCAGGTCGAGGGGACGAAGGGCTCATCTACCCCTGTGAAAAAACCGCCCCGAAAAAATAAGTTTGACATTGCCGGCCGGTTGCACTACACTCGAATCCTGATGAGTTTGAAAAACAAAAGCTACCGGTATCTGATTCGGGTGCTGAAGCAATATAAAGAGCATTCGCCCCATTACTTTGCGCGCAGCGTCTGCGTCGGCATCGTGTTCGGCATCAGCCCCATCATCGGCCAGACGGCGCTGTGTTTCGCCATGTGGACGATCCTGCGCCTGTTCAAGATTCATTTCAGCCTGATTCTGTCCTGCGCGCTGACATTCATCACGAATCCGGCGACGACGCCGTTCCTATGCTATTTCTATTACCTGACGGGCCAGATGCTGATGGGCAGCAAGTCCCTGCCGTTCAAATCTTTCCTCGTCCGGTTCAACAAGATATTCAGCGAGGAGCTGTCCCTCCGGTCGGTGTATGAAGTCGCGGTCAACCTGATCAAGGGCATGGGCGCGCCGATCGCCATCGGATATGTCCTGTGGGCGATTGTCGCCGGCGGCGTCAGCTATTTCCTGTCCTACCGCATCGCGCGCTATTGGAAAAACCGGAAGCGCGGCAAGGCCGGCTCTTAACCGGCTTTTCGCCGGCGGCGGATGCTTTTTTCCAGCTCCACAACCAACCCGACCGCCCCCCCGCACGCCGCGACGGCCAGCCAGTCCGCCCACCTCAATCCCGTCGTCCCGAACGCGATCTGAAACGGCGGCGCGTATGTGAAGGCCAGCTGCAATAGGATCATGGCGGCGGCGCCCCAGACCATGTATTTGTTGCCCTTGAAGCCTGTCCGGAAAACGGATTTGTCGAAAGAGCGGCAGGCGAACATAAACGCGATGCCCATCATCACGATGGCGTTGACGACCAGCGTGCGGCCGTGCGGGACGTTTGCGCCGCCCGCCGTCGCGGTCAGGAACACGAGGAAGCTCAACAACGTCATTGCCAGGATGGTGGTCAGGATGCGGTAGCCGACGGCCGGCGTGATAATCGGCGCGTCCGCCTTCCGCGGCGGGTGCCACATGATGCTTTTCTCGATCGGCTCGAACGCGAATGTCGCGCCCAGCAGGATCGTCGTCACCATGTTGATCCAGAGGATCTGGACGGACGACATCGGCGCCGTTATGTTGAGGAAAATCGCCGCCATCACGATCAGGGCTTCGGCGAAGCTGATCGGCAGCGTCCACAGGATGAACTTGACCAGGTTGTTGAAGACGCCGCGCCCTTCCTCGACCGCGGCCTCGATCGTCGCGAAATTGTCGTCGACCAGCACGATGTCGGCCGCGTCCTTGGCGACGTCCGTGCCGTTCAGGCCCATCGCGATGCCGATGTTGGCCTGTTTCAGCGCCGGCGCGTCGTTCACGCCGTCCCCCGTCATCGCGACGATGTTGCCGTTGGATTGCAGGGCCTTGACCAGGCGCAGCTTGTCCTCGGGCGTCACGCGCGCGAACACATCGATGACCGGCGCGATTTTTTTCAATTCGGCGGCCGTCGCCCGCGCGATATCGTCGCCGTTCATCACGGCCGGCGGCGTGCTGGGGCTTAAGCCGTGCAGGCTCATCTGCGCGGCGATTGCGCGCGCCGTCGCCAGGTGGTCGCCGGTGATCATCTTGACCTGGATGCCGGCGTGGTGGCAGGCCTCTATCGCCTTGATCGCCTCCTGCCGCGGCGGGTCTATCATCGCCTGCAACCCGACAAAGATCAGGCCGCTGTGAACGTCGGCATGGGCGATTTCCGTGCCCGAGAAATCGGGCTTGACGGCCATCGCCAGGACGCGCAGCCCCTCGAACGCCAGCTCCTCCATCGTTTTCAGGACGGCTTTCCGGTCGATCGGGACAACGCGGCCGTCCTTGTCCATCGCGTGCCGGCAGAACGGCAGGAGGACCTCCGTCGCGCCCTTGACATAAATCGTCTTGTCCCGATACAGGCAGGCCATATATTGGTAGGCGGATTCGAACGGGATTTCGTAGACGAGCTTTTTCGCCGCCCGGAGGCCGTTGGAATCGATGCCGCGCTTGGCCGCGGAAACCAGCAGCGCGACCTCGGTCGGGTCGCCCTGAACCTGCCCGTTGTCCGAAACGGACGCCGTGTTGCACAGCGCGCCCGCGGTCAGGCACGCGTCCAGCGCCGCATTCTTCTCCGCCGGCGCGATATCGCCGGCCGGGGCGTATCCGACGCCCGACACAGCGAAGGTCGTGCCGCCGGCGACGATTTTCTGAACGGTCATCTTGTTTTCGGTCAGCGTGCCCGTCTTGTCCGAGCAGATGATGGACGTGCTGCCCAGCGTTTCGACGGCCGGCAGCTTGCGCACGACGGCCTTGCGTTTCAGCATGCGGTTGACGCCGATGGACAGGATGATCGTCATCGCGGCCGGCAGCCCCTCGGGAATGGCGGCGACGGCCATCGCGATCGCCGACATGAACGTGTCGATGAACGGCATGCCCTGATACATGCCGACGGCGAACGACACGGCGGACAGCGCGACGATCAGCCACAGCAGCCGGGCGCTGAATTTTTCTATTTTCTCGGTCAGCGGCGTTTTCAAGTCGACGGCGTTGCCGATCAGCCGGGACACCTTGCCGATTTCGGTGGCGTCCCCCGTCGCGACGGTGATGCCTTTGCCGACGCCGAATGTGACCAGCGTCGAGGAGTAGGCCATGCCGATCCGGTCGGCCAGCTGCGTCCCCTCGGGCAGCGGGTCCGGGTTTTTTTGAACGGGGACGGATTCTCCGGTCAGCGCGGATTCGTCTATCTTCAAATTGGATGCCTGGACCAGCCGGATATCCGCCGGAACCTTGTCGCCCGAGCGCAGCAGGACGAGGTCGCCGGGCACGATCTCGGCGGCGCCGATTTCAAGCACCGCGCCGTCCCGGATGACATGGGCGCGCACTTCGAGCGCCTTCGCCAGCTTGGACAGGTCTTTCAGCGCCTTGTCCTCCTGAATGAACCCCATGACCGCGTTGACGAGGACGACGCCGTAAATCACGCCGGCGTCGATGAACTCCCCGAAAAACAGCGCCAGCGTCGCGGACACGATCAGGACATAGACCAGCGGCTGGTGGATCTGCGCCAGGAACCGGAGAAAGGCGCTCTTGGTTTCCTTGATCGTGAGGGCGTTGCGCCCGAATCTTTCCCGCAGCGCCGGTAGATGCTCGGCCGCCAATCCGGCATCGATGCTTGTTTTCAAGAGTTTCGCCGTTTTTTCCGCGGGCAGGTCATACCATAAATGCGTGCTCATGTCTGTCTGTGTCTCCTTGTTTTCCGTATGCGATGCGCGGGCGGTATCATACCCTTTTTTCGCCCGAAACGCAATCGAAAACGGCAGCGATATTGGGGGTTGCGCTTTCGGGCGGAATGTGTTAGGATATGGCTATGCGCGATACGAAAAAAGACGAAGAGAACTTTCAGGAATGGCAGTGGGTGCTACGGGCCGCGTCCCAGGCGCCGGAAAAGCCGCGTCCTTCGCCCGCGGCCATCGCGGCGCGCGAGAAACGCGGCGCAGAGTGGATGGCGTTCTGGCGCAAGTATTTCAACAGCGGCGGGAAATAACCCTTACTTGCCTTCCAGCAGCGCGGCGATCAGCTGCCGGACGCTGGGCACGAAATCGTCCCGATACATCGGATCCGTCGCGAAGCGGTAGGCCGCATGCCCCGCGAACATCAGGTTGTCGTCGACGCTGCCGCCGTGCGCGATGCTGCCCAGCGTCCGCGCGATGCAGAACGAGCGCGGATCGGGCAGGCGCCCCGTGCTGCCCGTGCTCTGCGACCATCCCGAAAAACGGCACTGGGACAGGCATCCGATGCAGTCGGCGCGGGACTGCCGGATGTCTTTTTCATCTTCCGGCGATAGGAAAACCAACGACGCGTCCGGCGTCCGGGCGGGAATGCCGAAGCCCTGCGCGATGTAATCCTGCGCGCGCTTGAAGTCCGCGTCGGACAGGTAGAGGGTCTGGCCGCCCATGGGGAACGGCGCGGTGAATGTCGCGTCGGCCGCTTCCCGGTAGGGCATTTCCGTCTGGGAGCGGTTGATGAGCTTTTCCAAAAACCGGTTTTTGATCGCGGACGAATAAAAGCCGGTCGGCGAGAAGCGCTGCAATAAAATGTCCCCTTTTTTCAAGGCCATCAGCGTTTTCTGCCACGCTTTCGCAATCGGGCTTTCCTGCGTCAGCAGCGGCCGCGTCCCGAATTGGAACGCCAGCGGGCCGATGTCGGGATTGTCGATGTAATCGTCGAACTCGGACAGGTTCCACACGCCGCCGGCCAGGATGATCGGCGTGCGCTGCAAGCCGAACTCCGCCATCTGGCGGCGCAGCTCCACCAGGCGCTCATACGGCCGCTGGGGCTCGGCGGGGTTCTCGCTGTTGGACAGGCCGTTGTGCCCGCCGGCCAGCCACGGGTCTTCGTAGACGACGCCGCCCAGGAACTCTTTGAAGTTCTTGTAGGAGCGCAGCCACAGCGCCTTGAACGCGCGCGCGGACGAAACGATCGGATAGTAGAAAATGCCGTATTTGGACGCGATTTCCCCGAGCCGGTAAGGCATGCCGGCGCCGCAGGTGATGCCGTGGATGAAATCCTTCGCGCCGCCGAGGAACTGCTCGACCGCCGGCATCGCTTGGTTCACGCGGGATTGGAGCGTTTGCTGAACCGCGCCGACGGCTTCCTGGACGTTTTGGCGTAGCGGCGGGATGACCTTGTCCATGGTGGCGCGGACTTTGTGCGAGGCGTTTTCAAGCGTTTCCAGCGCGCCCTCGATGATTGCGTTGCTGCCGCCCATCTCCCACAGGAAATTCATGTGCACGCGCCCCCGGTTTCCGGCGATTTCATGCGCAATGCGGGCCTGGCTGACGGCGCCGGCGATGGAGTATCGGATCAGCTGCGCGTGCCGTTCCGCGCGAACGCGGCTGGGGTATTCCTTCGGGACGATCCGGCCGGTTTCGTCCACGATGTCCGCGAACACGCCGGAAATCGTGCCGACGGCGTTCTCGGCCGCCCATGCGCCGCTGGATGCGCCGTTTGAAATGGCGACGCCTTTCCCGCCTTCGATCAGGGGGAGAACTTCCTTGCCCGAAATCAGAATCGGGTTGAGCTTTTTCATGATGTGTCCTTTTTGATGGGCCGCTGGGCCGTCTGCCCTTATAGCATAAAAAAAGGGATATGTGTATGAATTTTATATGAAAGGGATAACCCGTTGTTTTTTAAGGCCGGCCGCGGGCGCCGCCGCGACAAATGCCTTGACTTTTCGGGGCGGTTCTGATACAATAAGTCCAATCGCGCGGGGGGTACGCCCCGTTTTTGACCCCATCGTTTGACCAAAGGCGGCAGGATGGTTCTTCTGAAAGAAACGACGGCTTTCCCGGTTGAAGGTTCGGCCCGAAACATTATTGTCGGCGCCTACCGCTTTTACGAGGATGCGATTTTGCCCGAAGTGCTGGAAACGACTTCCCAACCCCTGGACGGCTTTCACGGACTGATGACGCATACCGCCATGGTCGTGTTCCGGGGGATCGATTACGCGGTTTCCATGCGGGAAGATCCGATGCCCGTCTTGCTCGCCTGGGCT
>JAQVGI010000014.1 GCA_028696805.1 Alphaproteobacteria bacterium | reverse complement strand
GTCCCGGGCGCTTTTCAACAGATCGAACACCGGCGAAACGCGGTGCGAGCTTTCCGAAAACCACAGCGGATCCTCGTTGTTGAAAGATTCCTCGTCCGCCAGCCAGTCCCCGGGCTGGTTGTCGAACGCGCACAACAAAATCTTCCCCTGCGCCACGGCGACATAATCGAACGTCCGGCCGTTCAGGGCCAGGCCGGTCTGGAACGTGTAGTTCGCGGCGCGGAACAGGGCCTCGATGTCCTCCGCGACCTGGGCGCGCGTCGGCAGCTGGATTTCGTTCAGCGGCACATTGGCCAGATCCGCATCCAGCGCGGCGGCCGGAGCTGCTTGTTTCTGCGGCTGCAGCGGCGCGGCAACGGCTGCGGCGGCCGGCGCAACCGGCGGCGCCTTGTCCTCCGCCGGACGGCCGATGGCCATGATCGGCCGCGGGCGGCGCTTCGTGTGCGGCACGACCGCCTTCAATTTGATTTTGCCGCGCTGGACGCTTTTTTCGCCGCCGCGCAGCTGGAAGAGCGCCTTCTTATATAGGACGGACGCCTGCTGCCGCCACTGGACTTTGAGCGCCAGCGACCACAGGTATAAAAACAGCGGGACGGACAGCGCGGCGACCGAGACGAAAATCCAATCGCTGCGCGCGGAGATGACCCAGCCGTTCTTGAACTCGTAGACCAGATACGCCCAGTCTTGGACGGAAAAGATGTTGAAATACCAATTCTGCATGAAAAAAGCATACAGATACCATCCGAAAAACAGCGCGCCGACCACGACGCCGACCATCAGGTTCCTTTTAAGATTTTTCATCATGCGACCTTCTCGTTTGCATCTCCTGGAAAGAGTATACCAAAAAAAGAAGGATTTTACTAGAAAAATCTGACGGCCGGGCGGAGCCGTTTCCCGCCGGCGGCGCGGGCGGCACGGCATGCGAACCCGGCGCGGCCCCGGTTGTCAGGAGGCTTTCTGCAAAACAACGGACGGATCGCACGCTTCGGACGCCACGAATGCGGAAGGCTCGTACTTGTTCAAAAGCGCCCGGAAATACGTCAGAACGAACAGCCGGGTGGCGGAAGACAGGCCCGATTCCCCCCTGATCGTGTCGATTTTGGAACACAAATGATGGATGGTGATCCCCTCACGCGCGCAAATATCGATCAGAGACGCCCATGTTTCGCGGTCCAATCGCATGCTGGTCCGCCGACCGTTCACAATCACATTTTTACACACAAGCATTTTTTCCCCTTTCATTTGAAGGCAAGAAGCAGTATCATCGTAGAGAATCTTCCGTCAAAACGCAATCTAAAATTGTATAAAATATATTTTTACAACTAATAGGTGTTATCCGATGCGGCGAAACAAAACGGCGAAAGCGCAAAAAACGACGCGGCCCTGCGACTTTCCGGGATGCGGGGCCGGCGGCGCCTGCCGCGCGCCGAAAGACCGGTCGCTGCGCCACTTTTATTGGTTCTGCCCCCAACACGCGGCCGAATACAACAAGAGCTGGGATTTCCTGAAAGGCCTGTCACCGGACGAAATCGAGCGGCACTTGCAGCACGACGCCGTCTGGCAGCGCCCGACATGGAAGTTCGGCGAAGGCCCGACGAAGGGCCGTCCGGACGTGCGCGGCGATTCGACGATTTTCGCGGATCTGGGCATGGACGGCGCGGATACCTTGCCGCGCCCGGCGGCCGTGTCCGAAACAAAACTTGTCCGGGCGCTGGACGTCATGGGGCTGAACATGCCCGTCACGCTCGTTCAGGTCAAGCGGCAGTTCAAGCTGCTGGTCAAGCAATACCATCCGGACACCGGCGGCGCCCAGGCCGCGCACCGTTTCCACCGGCTGATGGACGCCTACCGCTATGTGTCGGACAGGCTGAACAAATAAAACATTCCGTTTGCTTTTGCCGCAAAAACAAGGTATAAACTTCCCAGAAAGGGAATCGGGAAATGCTCATTTTGGAAAAATTCATCGGCAAAGGAGCGGTGCGCTTGTGCTTCGCGCATCCGCGCGATGCCGGCGCCTGCGTCAAAGTCGCCGGCCAGCGCAGGAATGTCCGGCTGCTGGAACACGAACTGGAAACATACGCGAAAATCGAGCCCGTGCTGGGCAAATACCTGCCGCGGTACCGGCCGGCGCTGGTCATGACCAACCTGGGGCCCGGCCTGGTGTGCGAATTCCTGCACGACGCGGACAAACGCCCGTCGCAGACGCTTTTCAACCATCTGACGAGCACCCCCCCCCCGCCGGCGCCCGGCCTTGTCGCGCAGCTGGACGATTTCGCCCGCCTGCTGATCCGGAACAACATCTTTTTCTACGATTTCAACCTGACCAACTTCATGGTTCAGAAAACCAAGTCCGGCAGCCGCCTCTACTTCACGGATCTGAAGACCTACAACCGCTACCGCCCGTGGGTGCTGCTGCATGCCGAAAAGCTCATCCGGCCGCTGGCGCGCGCGATCATGCGGCGGCGGCTGAAGCGCCTTTACCGGCAGCTGGGCATCGGCGGACGCTTTCCGAAAATCTGATTATCTCCAATAATCCGAAACCCACGGCGTCGGACGCACGTGCTTGTAGAGCTTTTTGTATCCGCGCGGATGTTTGGACGAGCGGGTATCCCGGCTCCACACGCCGTCGATCGCCTCGCGGATGCCGGTCACGCCGTGGAAGGCGACCATCTTCAAGCCGCGGATTTCGGGCAGCTTCGGCGGCAGGAACCACCGCAGCACGTAATTGCGCATGCAGTGGAACCGGAAGCTTTTGAACCAGTCGTCCGGCCAGAAGTTCAGCGCACCGTATTTTTCGATCACCTTGGCGGACAGGTATTCCTGGCTGGCCGTGAAATACCGGGCGATGACGCCTTTCGGATCGGCCTCGAAATCCTTTTTCACATACCCCAGCGTCCCGACGACGAAGGAATAGCAGCTGGCCTGCCCGACCTGATTTTTCTTGCGTCCCCGGCGGTGCTTCCAGTCGTTGATGATATAGAACCTGTCCCCCTGCGGATAATCGAAAAGCGCGTCCAGATTTCCGACGATCAGCGAATCCAAATCGAAGAAAAACACGCGCCGCCCCGTCAATCCGCCCAGCGCGTCGTCGCACAGCGCCGCCTCCTTGCGGTAGGCATATTTATTATCCTCCGGCGCGACATGCAGAACGGGCAGCGGCCGGACGATCACATCCGGCGACAGCCCTTCGGGGTGCTCGGTAAAGCAGTAGAAATCGATGTCGCGCGTCGTGTTGCGCTTGACGGCCGCGCAGAGTTTGTTGACATCCTCCGCGACATAGCTTGTTCCCCACTTGATGCAAATCACATTCGTCTTTCCGGACATGCGCCTCTCCTGTTTCCTTTATATAGGACATTCGCGCCCCAAAATCAACCCATCCCCCACCCGCGGCGAAAAGGAGGCACGAAGGGGGCTGCCTCTATAAAAAAGATAGATGCGCGAAGGGACTGCCCCTGTAAAAAAACGGCATAAATAAGAGGAATGCGCGAAAGAGCCGCCCGATGTGTATACTGAAATACATGAGGGCGGCTCTGACAAAGCAGACGCTTATTTAGGCTGTTTTTTCACCTTGGCGGTGGAGATGCGATTCCGTAGCTTTTTGCACTCGGCGGACAGCTTGGACACGGGTGTGTTCAGAACATACAGGTCCAATCCGCCGTTCTTTTCGATTGTCCGGAGGCCTTTGGAGGAAATGCGGAGGGTGACGGGCGCGGCCAGGATTTCGCTGTAAATCGCGACGCTTTGCAGGTTCGGGTTGAACACGCGGCGCGTGTGGCGCTTGGAGTGGCTGACATTGTTGCCGGACATCGGCTTTTTGCCGGATACGGCGCATTTTTTGCTCATGGGAACATCCTTTCTAAAAAAATCTGTCGGGATTATACCGGCTTTTTCGGCGAAAGTCAAGGGAAAAATAAGACGGCGGCGCGGACGGGCGCCCGAAATTCTTCTTGCCAAAACGGGATTTTTGCGGTATGCTCGGCACATGTTTTCAAAAACCGAACGGCTGATCGCTTTCCGCTACCTGAAATCCCGCAAACGCACCGGATTCGTCAGCGTGATCGCGGGGTTTTCCTTCCTCGGCATCATGCTGGGGGTCGCGACGCTGATCATCGTGATGAGCGTGATGAACGGCTTCCGCGCGGAATTGATGGGGCGGGTGCTGGGGCTGAACGGCGAGCTGGGCGTTTATCCCGAATGGGGCGGATTCCTGGACAATTACGCGCAGCATGAAAAGGCCGTCGCCGCGCTGCCGGGCATTCAGATGGTCGCGCCGGTCGTCGACGGGCAGGCGATGGCGGCCGCGGCCGACAACTCGACGGGCGTGATGATCCGCGGCATGCAGTGGGCGGATTTTAAGAACAGGCCGATTCTGAACGGCGGCTATGCGGGGGAAAGCCTGACCGACGACGGGATTGTCCTGGGGCACCGGCTGGCGCGCAAGCTGGGCGTCCGCGCCGGCGATACCTTGACGCTGGTCGCGCCCAAGGGGAACATAACGGCCTTCGGCACGATTCCCAAGATGAAAGCCTACCGCGTGTCTGGCACGTTCGACACCGGCATGTTCGAATACGACGCCAACTTCGTGTTCATGCCGCTGGACGCCGCCCAAAAGTTTTTCATGACGGACGGGAAAATCTCCCATCTGGAAGTCTTCGTCGCGGACCGGAAAGACATGCGGAAAGCCCTGGACGCCGTATTTACGGCCGTCGGCGATTCGGCGCAGGTGTATGACTGGCGCCATTCCAACGCCGCGCTGTTCAACGCCGTCGAAGTCGAGCGCAACGTGATGTTCCTGATTCTGACACTGATCATCGTCGTCGCCGCGTTCAATATGATTTCCGGCCTGATCATGCTGGTTCAGGACAAGGGCAAGGACATCGCGATCCTGCGCACGATGGGGATGAGCAAAGGCGGGGTTCAGCGCGTGTTCCTGCTGGCCGGGCTGACGGTCGGGGTCGTCGGGACGATGGCCGGCGCCGCGCTGGGGCTGGCGTTTTCATACAACATCGACACGATCAAGGGCTGGCTGGAGGGCCTGTCCGGCAAGGAGTTGTTTTCGGCGGAGATTTATTTCCTGTCGCACCTGCCCGCCCAGGTGGATTTGGCCGAAGTCGGCGTGGTGACGGGCCTGTCGCTGATACTGGCATTGCTGGCGACGCTGTATCCGTCGTGGAAAGCCGGCAAGACCGACCCGGTGGAGGCGCTCCGCTATGAATAAGTCCGCGCCGGTTCTGCATTTATCGCACATCGCCCGATCGTTCGGAAAGGGCGACACGAAGGTCGAGGTGCTGCGGGATGCGAGCCTGACCATCGGCGCCGGCGAAATCGTCGCGCTGCTGGGACCCAGCGGATCGGGCAAGTCGACCCTGCTGCACATCGCGGGACTGCTGGACGCGCCGACGAGCGGCATGATCGAAATCGACGGGCGGAACGCGTCCCGGATGACAGACGCGGGCCGGACGAAACTCCGGCGGGAAACAATCGGATTCGTGTATCAGGCCCATTTGCTGCTGCCGGATTTTTCGGCGCTGGAAAATGTCATATTGCCGCAGCTGATCGCCGGAGCCTCCGTCAAGGACGCCCGCGTCTGCGCGGCGGAGCTGCTGGACGCCGTCGGATTGGCGCACCGGCTGAACCACCGCCCGGGACAGCTGTCGGGCGGCGAGCAGCAGCGGGCGGCCATCGCGCGCGCGCTGGCGAACCGGCCGAAGCTGCTGCTGGCGGACGAACCGACCGGCAACCTGGATCCCTATACGGCGGCGCATGTGTTCCAAACGCTTCTGGGCATCGTGCGGCAGACCGGCCTCGGCATGCTGATCGCGACGCACAACCCCGACCTGGCCGCCCAGATGGACAGGCGCCTGACGGTTCACGACGGGACGATATAACATGGCCGCGCCGACATTCATCCACCTGCACGTGCACACGGCCTATTCCCTGCTGGAAGGGGCGATCAAGACCGGCAAGCTCGCCCATGCCGTCCGCGACATGGGCATGCCGGCCGTCGCGATGACGGATTCGGGCAACATGTTCGGCGCGATGGCGATCACGGCCGACTGCTGCGCCGAGGGCGTCCAGCCGATTTTAGGAACCCAGCTGCTGGTCAGGACGCCGAACCTGAAGCCGGAAGACCCGCCGGCATTCGACAAGGTCGTGCTGCTGGCCAAGGACAAAACGGGCTGGCTGAACATATCGAAGCTGTTCACGCTCTACTACATGGGCGCGGACAAGCAGCAGACGCCGCACCTGACGCTGGACGAGCTTTGCGCGCGGCCGCAGGGGCTGATCTGCCTGACCGGCGGCGCGGGCGGGATTTTGGAGCGGCCGCTGCTGCGCGGGCAGGCGCATGTCGCCGACGAGATAACCCGGCGGCTCTCGGCCGCTTTCGAAGACAGGCTCTATGTCGAAATCCAGCGGCACGGCCTGGAAACCGAGCAGCAGACGGAGCCCGGCCTGATCGACCTGGCCTACAAGCACAACATTCCGCTGGTCGCGACGAACGACGTGTATTTTCTGACGCCGGATATGTATGAGGCGCACGACGCGCTGATCTGCATCGCCGAAAAAAGCTACGTGGTCGAGCAGAACCGCCGGCGCCTGACGCCCGAGCATTACCTGAAAACACCGGCGCAGATGGCCGCGCTGTTCGCCGACCTGCCCGAAGCGGTCGCCAACACGATCGTGATCGCGCGCCGGTGCCATTTCATGACGGAAAAGCTCAAGCCCGCGTTCCCGAACTACGACTGCCACGGACAGACGGAGGACGCGGTTTTGGCCGAGCAGGCGCGCGCCGGCTTGAAAATCCGCATGGCGGGGCGGCCGCCCGCCGACGCCGACACATACGGCAAGCAGCTGGAATACGAGCTGGGCATCATCGCCAAGATGGGATTCGCGGGATACTTTCTAATCGTGGCGGATTTCATCCAGTGGTCGAAGCGCAGCGGCGTGCCCGTCGGGCCTGGGCGCGGATCGGGCGCCGGCTCCGTCGTCGCGTGGGCGCTGACCATCACGAACATCGACCCGCTGCGCTTCAACCTGCTGTTTGAGCGGTTCTTGAACCCCGAGCGCGTGTCGATGCCGGACTTCGACATCGACTTCTGCCAGGAAAACCGCGGCAAAACGATCGAGTATGTCCAGAAAAAATACGGCCGCGACCATGTGGCGCAAATCATCACATTCGGCAAATTGCAGGCCAAGGCCGTCATCCGCGACGTCGGGCGCGTGCTGCAAATCCCGTATCCGGTCGTGGACAGGCTGTCCAAGCTGGTGCCGAACGGCCTGAACGACAAAGGCAAGCCGTTCAGCCTGACCGAAGCCATCGCGATGGAGCCCGAGTTCGACCGCGAGGCCAAGGCGGACGAGGCTATCGCCCTGCTGCTGGAAATCGCGCTGAAATTGGAAGGGCTGTATCGCAACGCGTCCACGCACGCGGCCGGCGTCGTGATCGGGAACAAGCCGCTGGACCAGATTCTGCCCATCTACAAAGACCCGCAATCCGACATGCCGGTCACCCAGTTCGACATGAAGTTCGTCGAGGACGCCAGTTTGATCAAGTTCGACTTCCTGGGGCTGAAAACGCTGACCGTCATTGAAAAGGCGAGCGCGCTGATCAAAAACCGGGGCATTACAATCGACATGGACGCGCTGCCGCTGGACGACGCCGCGACGTTCAAGCTGCTGTGCGCCGCCAACACCTCCGGCGTGTTCCAGTTGGAAAGCGCGGGCATGCGCCAGATACTGACCGAGATGCAGCCCGATAAAATCGAGGACATCATCGCCCTCGTGTCGCTGTACCGCCCCGGCCCGATGAGCAGCATCCCAAGCTACATCGCGCGCAAGAAGGGCACCGAAAAGCCCGACTACATGCACCCGATGCTGGAAGACATCCTGCGCGAAACCCACGGCATCATGATCTATCAGGAACAGGTCATGCAGATCTCGCAGAAAATGGCGGGCTACACGCTGGGCGCCGCGGATTTGCTGCGCCGCGCGATGGGCAAGAAGAAAAAGGAAGAGATGGACACCCAGCGCGCCATCTTCATCGACGGCGCGGTCAAGAACGGCGTCGCGAAACCCGTCGCCCAGAACATCTTTGAAAAAATGGCGAAGTTCGCCGAATACGGATTCAACAAATCGCACGCGGCCGCCTACGCCCTCATCGCGTATCAGACCGCCTACCTGAAAGCGCACTATCCGGTCGAGTTCATGGCCGCGACGATGACGCTGGACAAGACGAACACCGACAAGCTGGCCGAGTTCATCGGCGACGCCAAAGCGATGAAGATTCCGATCCTGCCGCCGGACATCAACGCGTCCGAGGTGGACTTCGCCGTGGAGGGCGACGCCATCCGCTACGCCCTCTCCGCGGTCAAGAACGTCGGCGAGGCCGCGATGCATGTCATCGTCGCCGAGCGCGCAGAAAACGGCCCGTTCAAGTCCGTGTCCGATTTCTTGAAGCGGGTCGACGCGGCGGCGCTGAACAAGCGGTATCTGGAGCACCTGTTCAAGGCGGGGGCGTTCGACGCGCTGGAAAAAAACCGCGCGAAGCTGCTGCACAATCTGGAAGGCATGCTGGCATACGCCGCCGGCGAAACGACGCAGAAAAACAGCGCGCAAATCGGCCTGTTCGGCGCGGACAGCGCGGTTTCCCGGCTCGTTTTGAACGACTGCGCGGCCTGGTCGGCGCTGGAACAGGTGGCCCAGGAAAAAGCCGCGTTCGGATTCTATCTGTCGGCGCACCCGCTAGATTCATACCAGACAGCGTATGACCGGCTGCGCATCGCCGGATCGGCCGACATCGCCGGACTGGTCAAGGCGGCCGGCGGCCCGATACGCGTTCAGCTCGGCGGCATCATTCAGGACGTGCGCAAGAAAATCAGCAAGAAAGGCAACCAGTTCGCGATCATCTCGGCGACCGACAAGGACGGCGCTTACGATGTCATGTGCTGGTCGGATTTATTGGTGCTGCACCGCGACATCTTGAAGGCCGGGGGGCAGCCGCTGCTGTTCACGATCATGGCGGCGCAGAGGCCGGACGACGATTCGCTGCGCCTGACCTTGCAGGGCGTCGAGCCGCTGGCCGAAGCGATGGCGAAAACGACCTCCGCGATTATTCTCGTGCTGGACGACGCATCCGCCGTGCCGCAGATTCAGGAAGTCTTGAAAACGGCGCCGTCGGGGCGGAACAGCGTTTTCATCACCGCCAAGACGGCCGGCGCGGATGTGGAAATCGAGCTGCCGCAAAAATACAACATCACCGCGGAAATGGTCAAGGCGCTGCAATCCATCCCGCACATCGCCGCCGTCAAGATGGTGTGAGCCAACCTCAACCCGGCGCGCGCCGCTATTTTTTATACAGCGGCCGGGCCGTGTAGTGCGTGTGCAGCAGGTGGTGCGCCTTCTCGCCGTTCGGCGCGCCCAGGAAGTCCTTGTAGACCTTCTGAATGTTCGCGTTCTGGTGCGAGCAGCGTTTCTTGCTCTGCTTGTCGTCCTGGCGCAACCCGTTCGCGCGCGCGATGCGGACCTCGTCCGTCACCTCGCACGGCTGGCCGCCGCCGCCGACGCACCCGCCCGGGCACGTCATGACCTCGACGAAGTGATAGGGCGGCTCCGCGCCCTTGGCCAGCGCCGCGCGGACGCGTTCCAGCACCTCGGCAATATGCCCGATGCCGTGCGCGACGGCGATCCGGATTTCGGAGCCGTCGATGCGCATCGTCATTTCCTTGACGCCTTTGTCGATGCCCAGAATCGGCTTGATTTCCAGGTCTTCCTCGGCCATTTCTTTACCAGTAATCAAAAAGTGCGCCGTCCGCAGCGCCGCAATCATCACGCCGCCCGTGTATCCGAACACGGTGCCGGCGCCGCTGTATTCCCCCAGCGGCGAATCGGCGACGCCGTCGTCCAGCTTCGTGAACTCGATGCCGGCCTGCTTGATCATGCGCGCCAGCTCGCGCGTCGTCAGGACGTAATCCACATCCTGATACCCGCTGGACTTCATATCCGGCAGCGTGATCTCCATTTTCTTGGCCGTGCACGGCATGATCGAGATGACCTTCATCTTCGCAGGATCAATGCCGGCCTTCTGCGCGTAGTAGGTCTTGGCCAGAACGCCGACCATCTGGTGCGGCGACTTGCATGTCGAAAAGTGCGGGATCATGTCCGGGAAATACTTCTCCATGTAATTCACCCACGCCGGGCAGCACGACGTCACCATCGGCAGGCAGATCCGGTTCGTGAAGCGCTTGACGAATTCGGTCGCCTCCTCCATGATCGTCATGTCCGCGCCGAAATTGGTGTCGAAAACGACCTTGAACCCCATGTTGCGCAGCGCGGTGTAGATCTTCCCCGTCACCAGTGTCCCGACCGGCAGGCCGAATTCCTCGCCCAGCGCGACGCGCACGGCCGGCGCGATTTGGACGACCATGTGGTTGTCCGGATTTTGCAGCAGCGCCCAGACCTGCTCGGAGTGGTCTTCCTCGGTCAGCGCGCCCGTCGGGCAGTGCGCCGTGCACTGGCCGCACCGCACGCACGGCGAATCGCCCAGCGGCAGACCGCCCGCGACGCCGACGCGGCTCTTGATGCCGCGGTCCAGGTAGGTCAGCGCGTGGATTTTCTGCATGACCTGGCACGCCTCGACGCACCGGCCGCACAGGATGCACTTGCGGGAGTCGATGTGGATGCAGTCCGTCGACGTGTCGATCGGCCTGTCTTTCAGCGACGGCGTGATGTCGTCGAACGGCACCTCGCGCAGCCCGAACGTCGCCGCCAGCCGGCGCAGCTCGCAGTTGTCGTTGCGGATGCACGTCAGGCACTCGCTCGGGTGGTTCGACAAGACCAGCTTCAAAATCGTGCGCCGCGTTTCGATCAGCTCGGGATCGCGCGTCGTGATGTCCATGCCCTCCTCCACCGCGGTGCAGCACGACCGCAGCGTCTTGCCCTTGTTCTTCACGACGCAGATGCCGCAGGCCGCCCGCGGATTCAAATCGCGGTGATAGCACAACGACGGAATGTCCACCTTGACCCGCCGCGCGGCTTCCAGAATCGTCGTGCCCGCCGGAACATCGATTTCCATATTGTCGATTTTTAACTTGACCATCCCCTATCCTTTCCTGCCCTTGTTCAGCAGCGCATCGTATTCGTCCGCGAAAAACTTCATCGTCGAGATCACCGGGTTCGGCGCCGTCTGCCCCAGGCCGCACAACGACCCCCGCTGCATCGCCGCGGCGATGTCCCTGATCTTGTCCATGTCCGCGCGCGTGCCCTTGCCCGACGCGATTTTTTTCAGCAGCCGCAGCATCTGATACCCGCCGATGCGGCACGGCGTGCATTTGCCGCAGCTCTCCTCGACGGTGAATTCCAGATAGAACTTCGCGATTTCGACCATGCTGTCGCTTTCGTCCATCACGATCATGCCGCCCGACCCCATGATGGAGCCGATTTTTTTCAGCTCCTCGTAGCACAGCGGCATCCGGAACTCGGACGCCGGAATCACGCCGCCGGACGGGCCGCCGGTCTGCACGGCCTTGAACTTTTTGCCGGTGGACGTCCCGCCGCCGATGTCGTTGACCATCTCGCCGATGGTCGTGCCGAAGGGCACCTCCACCAGGCCGGAGTGCAGCACCTTGCCGGTCAGCGCGAACACCTTCGTCCCCTTGGATGTCGCGGTGCCGATGGCATTATACCAATCCGCGCCGCCCAGGATAATCGCGGGCACGGTCGCCAGCGTCTCCACATTGTTGATGACCGAGGGCTTGTCGAACAGACCTTTTTCCGTCGGGAACGGCGGGCGCGGGCGCGGGGTGCCGCGGTTGCCTTCCAGCGACGCCATCAGGGCGGTTTCCTCGCCGCAGACGAAAGCGCCGGCGCCGTAGCGCAGATCCGCCATGAAATTGAAATCGGATCCGAAGATGTTCCGGCCCAGGATGCCGTATTTTTTCGCCTGCCGGATCGCCAGCTCCATCCGTTCCAGCGCCAGCGGATACTCGGCGCGGATGTAGAACCAGCCCGATGTCGCGCCGGTCGCGTAGGCCGCGATCATCATCCCTTCCAGCACGGCGTGCGATCCGCCGCCCAGGATGCACGAATCCATATACGCGCCGGGGTCGCCCTCGTCGCCGTTGCAGATGACAAACTTTTCGCCGCCGACCGGCGCCGATTTCGCCAGCATCTCCCATTTGAGGCCCGTCGAGAATCCCGCGCCGCCGCGGCCGCGCAGGCCGGATTTCTTGACGATGTCGATGACGTCCGCAGGCTTCATTTCCAGCGCTTTCATCAGCGCCCGATACCCGCCGTTGGCGATGTATTCGCCCAGGTTCTCCGGATCGGAATGCCCCAGGTGCTTCAAGACGATTTTCGTCTGCTTCGTGAAAAACGGCAGCTTCAATGACAACTCATGCCCGGCCAGCTTCTTGCTGAGGTTCAGAGGCGCGGCGGCGTCTTTCAGCGCCGGCGCGATGTGCTGCGCGACGATGATCTGCGCCAGATCCGGCGTCACCTGCTTGTAGAGGAACGGCTCGCGCCCCTTGATCTCGACGCGTGCCAGCGGCCCGGACGCGCACAGCCCCATGCACCCCGTACCGACCATCCGCACCCGATCGGACAATCCCGCGGCGGCCAGCGCGTCCCTGAACGCGTCGATGACGCTGACCGACCCGCCCGACCGGCATCCGGTCGCGTTGCAGGTGTAAATGCACGCGGCGTCTTTTTCCCGCTCCTTCTTGAAATCATCCCCCATTTTGACCAGGGTTTCTTTCTGCGTGGCGCCCAGCGCCTTCAACTTGGCGATTTGTTCCGCCGATAACTCAACCATGCTCTGCTCCTTGACTCAACCCATTGCCGCGCGCCATTCGGCGATGATTTTGGCGACATCCTCGCCGGCGACCGTGCGGTATGTCTTGCCGTTGACGACGACGACCGGCGCCAGCCCGCAGCATCCCAGGCACCGGACGACCTGCAAATAGAACAGCCCGTCGGATGTCGTTTCGCCGGACTTGACGCCCAGCTGCTTTTCAAACGCCTCGACCAGCGCCGGCGAGCCCTGGATATGGCACGCCGTCCCGTCGCAGACCATGACGACGACCTTGCCGGGCGTTTTCAGTTTGAAGTAATTGTAGAATGTCACGACCGAATAGATGCGCGCCATCGGGACGTTCAGCTCGACCGACGCGATTTCCATCGCCTCCCACGGGACATACCCCAGCGCTTCCTGCACGCGCAGCAGCGCCATGATCAGATTGCCGCGCTTTCCTTTCCACGGCAGCAGGATGCCCTTGACCTTGGCAACCGTTTCCTCATCCATTTTTTCGGCCATGCCCGACTCCTTTTCAACGCAAAATCGCTCTTGCGCCAAGAGGCTAGCACAAATCGCCTCGAAAATCAATCGTTTTTTGTCATTAAAATGTCACACCGAGGTGCCGCAGGCCCTGGGACATATTCTGGTTCAGGTCCTGCATCAGCCGCCGCTGCATCGCGCGCCCCATTTCCTGCACCGCGTCGACGGACAGCACGTCCAGCACCCGCTCCACCAGCTGCGCCAGCGTCACGCCGCCGTCCCCGCCCACCTGGGACAGCGTGATGTCTGGAATGGACACGGACGTGACATGCCCCCCCATTCCCAAAACCATCTCCGTCCCGAGCAGTTTCAGCTCGTCCACGACGATCTTCCGGCCGGCGGGCGCGGGTGTCTTTGCCGCCGCATCCGGAGCAGCCGCGGCTTCTTTATCGCCGGCGACGCCGGATTTGACCTGCCGCTGCAAAACCGCGATGTTGTTCATGCCGCGCGGGTTCAGCTCGACGGACATGACCGCGCCGTCCAAGACCAGGCGCCGGACGGCGATCTCGCCGCAGAGCAGCGCCAGCGGGTTCACATCCGCCCGCACGGACCCGAGGGTCAGGAAGTGCGGCGTCTGGAATCCTTCGGGATTGCCGATTTTCAATCCGTTCAAACCGATATGCCCCCGGATCAGCGATATATCCACATTCTCCACGGACACCGGCGTTCCCGTTATTTTCGGCACGACGCGCTGGATCGCCTGGCGCACGATGATGTTGAGCGACAGGTACAGCCCGACGACCAAGACAGCCAAAACCGCCAGCACGATGCCCGTTGTTTTCAAAACTCTCCGTTTCATTTTTCCCTCCGTTCGATGAATCCTGAAAACAGGATATGATACTTTCCGGCAAATTGCAAGAGGGAATGATCCGACTTTTTATTTTCTTGATTTTCGCCGAAAAATATGCGTAAATGACGCCTGATTTCAACAGAAAGGAAACCCCATGCATTTCAAGACACTGAACGATTTCAACTGCGACGGCAAAGTCGTCTTCATCCGCGCCGACCTGAACGTGCCGGCCAAGGACGGAAAAATCACGGACATGACGCGCATCGACCGCTTTGTCCCGACGCTGACGGAAATCGTCGGAAAGGGCGGAAAAGCCGTCATCGCCAGCCACTTCGGCCGGCCGGACGGACAGGTCCAGCCCGAATTTTCAATGGCGTTCATGGTGCCGGCTCTGGAAAAAGCCAGCGGCCTGAAAATCCGATTCTGCGCCGACTGCATCGGGCAGGCGCGCGACGCGGCCATTCACGCGATGGCGCCGGGGGAGGCGATTTTGCTTGAAAACCTGCGCTTCCATGCCGGCGAGGAAGAAAACGACAAAACCTTCTGCGAGGCATTGGCCAGCGGCATCGACATCTACATCAACGACGCGTTTTCGACGGCGCACCGCGCGCACGCGTCGACCGAGGGGCTGGCGCACCTGCTGCCGCACGGCGCGGGCCGGCTGATGCAGGAGGAATTGGAGGCGCTGGACAAGGCGCTCGGGCATCCGGCGCGGCCGGCGGTCGCGCTGGTCGGCGGCTCCAAGATTTCGACGAAGCTGGACTTGCTGGGCAACCTGGTGAAAAAGGTGGATTTCCTGTGCATCGGCGGCGGCATGGCGCACACGTTCCTGGCGGCCAAGGGCATCGCGATGGGCAAAGGATCGCTGGTCGAGCCGACGATGATCGACACGGCCAAAAGCATCATGGACAACGCCGGCGCGTGCAAAATCATCCTGCCGCCCGACCTGACCTGGGCGGACGCATTCGGCGAAGGCCAGACGCCGCACGTGTCCGACGCGGACAAAGTGCCGGAGGGCAAAGTCCTGCTGGACATCGGCCCGAAAGCGGTTCAGGAGTTCACGCGCGTGATTGCCGGGTGCAGGACGCTGATCTGGAACGGCCCGGTCGGCGCGTTCGAGTTGAAGCCGTTCGATACCGGCACGAACGACATCGCGCGGGCGGTCGCGGATCTGACCGCGAAAGGACTGACCTCCGTCGCGGGCGGCGGCGACACGGTGTCGGCGTTGAAAAAGGCCGGCGTCGGGGACAAGCTGACCTACATCTCCGCGGCCGGCGGCGCGTTTTTGGAATGGATGGAGGGCAAATCCCTGCCCGGCGTCGCCGTCCTGGAAAAATAAAGTTTGACAAAAATCTGGCGCCGTGTTATACTGGCTTTCAATCCGGCATCGGCGGACAAGAAAGCGAGGAGCCATGAAAACAATCGATTACACGCGCGCGTGGTATGTCGCGTTGCGGAATGACAAGTGGGACCAGGTGCATGTGCTGTGCATGCGGGAAGTGAGCTTTCCCGAAACGGCGCGCGCAAGCCAGGAAGGCTTCGAGCAAGCCCGGCATAAATTGGACAGGCTGCTGGCGCGGCACAAACGTTTTTGCCACTTCAAGCAACGGGAGTGCGGCGATTAAGACATAAAAAAAAGACAGCTTTCCGGCTGTCTTTTTTTTCGGGCGGGGCGCGGTCAATCGCGTTGCCGCACGCGACGATCCATCAACGTCTGCGCAATCAAGTTCCGATATGAAACCGATACGCGCGGCGACTGCAAGCACGCCCTTGCCTCGGCTGCCTCTGCTTCTCTGACCCTGGCGGCTACTATCCTTGATTCGCTTTCTGCCAAATTCTCCCTCATTTTCCGCCTGTCTGCCAGCGGCAACAGATCTTCAAGATGCTTCAACCCCCACGCGCTCATGATATCCGGAATCATACAGCCCCGGTTATTCTCAACGGATACGGCATTCAACCGCTCCGCGCGCGGTGTCAAAGATATAATATTCATCCGCACCACATCATCGGACATCTTATGCAAAAACGTATTGCCCTGTTTATTCCGAATGACCGCAACGGCTCCCCTGTCCTTGGGTGGCAATTCCTCATAAATTTTCACACGCACCTGATCATTTCGTATCACATGTAAAATCGTGTCGTCATTCGCATTTTGACCGGATGCAACGGCAGCCCTCTCCTCGGACGGCGTTGCCCGCATAAGGTCTAAACACATCGCATCCCCCAATACATGCGGCGCCGTATTGCCGCTCTGATCCCGCATAAATAAAACTTCATATCGTTCTTTGAACGACATGACCCTCCAAATATCGACAGCCTGCTGTCCGGGTTCAACGGACACATAATCGATTCCCCTGTCGAACAGGGCGGTCAGATTTCTCCTCTGAATATCTTCCATGACATTGGCAAAATCATTTTCGATGATCTTCTCCGGCATAAGCGTCATGAAGAACAATGTCGTTAAGTCGGCATTGGCCACCGCCTGTTGCAGCCGGTCGATTTGTTCCCAGGTCAATTCCATGCGTTCCTCCGTTCGTTGAAAATCAGGAACAGCATACACCCGGCCGAATGATTTGTCAAGGTTTTTTTGAATTGTCCGCCCGCTTGACATTGCCGGCATATCCCTGTATCGTATCGCCATGAAACATCCGATTTTCACCCCAGACGCGCCGCCGCCCAATCAACCCAACCGGACGGACGGCCTGACCCTGATGCGCAGTATCAAGGACGGCGGCATTGCCGCGGCCTTTTTCGACCCGCAATACCGCGGCGTTTTGGACAAGCTGAATTACTGGAACGAAGGCAGCGGCCGCGGGAAAAGCCGCTCCACGCTCCCCCAGATGCCTGAAAAGGACATCCGGCGGTTCATCGCGGAGCTCGGCCGCGTGCTGCGGCCGTCCGGGCATTTGTTCCTGTGGGTGGACAAGTTCCATCTGTGCGAGGGCATCGCGCGCTGGCTGAAAAAAACGGATCTGGTTCTGGTGGACATGATCACGTGGGACAAGAAAGTGCTCGGCATGGGATACCGCAGCCGGCACCGCAGCGAGTTCCTGCTGGTCTTCCAGAAAAAGCCGACGAACGCGCAGAAGTGCTGGACGCTGCGCACCATTCCGGACGTGTGGGAGGAGATCGTCGTCAAAAACCACCCGCA
Source organism: Alphaproteobacteria bacterium (assembly GCA_028696805.1). Taxonomy (GTDB): domain Bacteria; phylum Pseudomonadota; class Alphaproteobacteria; order CAAHEQ01; family UBA3637; genus JAQVGI01. The sequence goes on along the minus strand of JAQVGI010000014.1, from coordinate 11,016 downwards.
CACGAAGCCCGTCGAGCTGCAGGCGCAGCTGATCCGCGCGACGACGCAGGCCGGCGATTATGTGCTGGATCCGGCCGCCGGCGGCTATTCCGTCCTGGCCGCCTGCCGGAAAGCCGAGCGGCACTTCATCGGGTGCGACATTCTGGGATGAGTCATCCGGCCAGCAATCCCCGCGTATAGGGATGCCGCGGATTGTCCAGGACGTCCGCCGCAGGGCCCTGTTCGACGGCGACGCCGTCTTTCAGGACCAGGATGTCGTCCGCGACGGAGCGGATGGTCTTGATGTCGTGCGAAATGAAAATATAGGACAGCCCGAAACGCTGCTGCAAATCACAGAGGAGTGCCCGCAGGCGCAGCGCCGTCTGCCTGTCCAGGCTGGCCGTCACCTCGTCCAGTATCAGCACGTCGGGGTTCAGGACAAGCGCCCGCGCCAAGGCCACCCGCGCCCTCTGGCCACCGGACAGCTCGTGCGGATAACGCGCCGTAACGGCCGGGTTCAGCCCGACGGACGCCAGCGCCTCGCCGACGCGGACGGCGCGCGCCGCGCGCTCCCAATGCATCAGGCCCTCGCCGACGATGTCCCCGATCGTCATCCGGGGATTCAGCGATGAAAACGGGTCTTGAAATACCATCTGAATCCGGCGGCGGGCGGCGCGCAAGGCTTTCCCCGACAACTTGAAAAAATCCTGACCGCCGATTGAAACGCCGCCCTCGGCCCGGCAAAGCCGCACCAACCCGAACCCCAGCGACGATTTGCCCGATCCGCTCTCCCCGACGACGCCGAGCGTCCGGCCCTTCTGCAAATCGAAATCGACGCCCTTGACCGCGCAGAAACCGCCGTGGAACACGCGGATGCCGCGCGCCTGCAAAACGACCTCGGCCGGAGCGGACGGCGGGCGCGGCGATTCCGGCGCATCGTCGGGCAGGCGCGTCGCGATGACCCTGCCCCCGCGCATCAGATACACGCGGTCGGCCATCGCGCGCACGATGTCCCAATCGTGCGTGACAAACAAAATGCTCAACCCCAGCTTGCGCTGCAAGTTTTTCAGCAGCGCCAGAATCTGCGCCTGGGTCTGCGCGTCCAGCGCGGTCGTCGGCTCGTCGGCGATCAGCAGGTCGGGATTCCCCGCCAACGCCATCGCGATCATCACGCGCTGGCGCTGGCCGCCGGACAGCTCGTGCGGATACGCGCGGTAAATCCGCCCGGCGTCCGCCAGCTCGACCACCCGCAGCAAGTCCAGCACCTTTGACTTGCGCGCGACGCAGGCTTGGTGCAGCCGCAGCGACTCCAAAATCTGCCGGCCCGCGGTGTGCAGCGGGTTCAAACTGGCCATCGGCTCCTGAAAAATCATCGCGATCTTGCCGCCGCGGACGGCCGTCATTTCGTCGTCCGACAGCGGAACCAGATCGCGGCCGCGGAATAAAATCCGGCCGGATATCCGCGCCTTGTCATGCAGTTTCAGCACGGACAGGCACACCGATGTCTTGCCCGATCCGCTGCCGCCGACGATGGCGACGAATGCACCGGACTTGACGGACAGGGACACATCCCGGACCGCCGGCCGGCCGTCGAACGAAACGCACAGGCGCCGGATGTCCAGCAGGTTCATCCGACCTCCCTCTCATGCGGGTCCAGCGCGTCGCGGATGCCCTCGCCGATGAGCAGCAGCAGCGACAAAACCGCCGTCAGCGCAATGAAAATCGTCAGCCCGATCCACGGCGCGTGCAGGTTCTCCTTGCCCTGGCGCACCAGGTCGCCGAGGCTCGGCGTCCCGACGGGCAGCCCCAATCCCAAAAAGTCCAGCGCGGACAGCGCCACGATCGCCCCCGACAGCATGAACGGCAGGTAGGTGATCGTCGCCACCAGCGCGTTCGGCAGGATGTGGCGCACGATCATCCGGCCGTCCGACACGCCCAGAACGCGCGCGGCCTTGACATAATCCAGGTTGCGCGTTTTGAGGAACTCGGCGCGCACGACGCCGGTCAGGCTCGTCCAGCTGAACAGCAGCAGCACGACCAGCAGGGTGAGGAAGCTGGGGGCGATCAGGCTGGAGATGATGATCAGGATGAACAGCTGGGGCAGCGCGCTCCAAATCTCCAAAAACCGGCCGATATACAAATCGCGCCGGCCGCCGAAATAGCCCTGGACGGCGCCGACCGCAATGCCGATCAGCGCGGACAGAATCGTCAGCACGATGCCGAACAGCAGGCTGACCCGCATCCCGTGCAGCACGCGCGCCAGGATGTCGCGCCCCTGGTCGTCCGTGCCCAGCCAGTGCCGCGCGGACGGCGGCGCCGGCAAGGCTTCCCGCGACCAGTCGTCCAGCGTGTCATGCGACCACGGCACGGGCGGCATGATCCTCCATCCGTGCCGGCGGATTTGCGCGCGCGTGTCGGGGTCGTGGAAATCCGCCGCCGTCGGCAGGCCGCCGCCGACCTGCGCGTCCGTCACAAGCTGCGCCATCGGAAAAAAGACGGCGCCGCGATAGACCAAGACCAGCGGCCTGTCGTTGGCCAGGACGGGCGCCAGCAGGCTGGCCGCCAGCAGCGCCGCGAACAGGCGCAGCGACCACCGCGACCGCCGGCGGCTTTTGAAAATCGTCCAGCGCCGCGTCCAAGGAGAGCTCATTGCTTCCTCGCTTCGAAATGGATGCGCGGGTCGACGCGCGTGTAGATGTAATCGCTGATCAGGTTCAGCGCCAGCCCCAGCAGCGCGAACAGATACAGCGTCCCGAACACGACCGGATAATCCCTGTTCTGGACGGCCTCGAATCCCAGAAGCCCCAGCCCGTCCAGCGAGAAGATGACCTCGATTAAAACGGATCCCGTGAACAGCATGCCGATCAGCATACTCGGAAATCCGGCGATGACGATCAGCATCGCGTTGCGGAACACATGCCCCCACAGCACCTGGCGCTGCGTGCATCCCTTGGCGCGCGCGGTGCGGCAGTATTGCTTGCCCAACTCCTCCAAAAACGCGTTTTTCGTCAGGAATGTCAGCCCCGCCAGCCCCCCGATCGTCAGCGACAGCACCGGCAGCGCCATGTGCCACAGGTAATCCAGAATCTGCCGGCCGGCGGACATGTCCGCCCAGCCGTCCGACACGATGCCGCGCAGCGGAAACCACGACAGATACCGCCCGCCCGCGAAAAAAATCAGCAGGAAAATGGCCAGCAAAAACGACGGGACGGCATGCGCGACGATCAGCATCCAGCTGGTGTTCCTGTCGAACGGCATGCTCTTGCGCACGGCTTTGCGAATCCCCAGCGGAATCGAGATTAGGTAAATCAGCAATGTGCTGAAAACCCCCAGCGACACGGACACCGGCAGCTTGTCCAAAATCAGCCGGATAACGGATTTATCCTGATAAAAGCTCTTGCCGAAATCGAACAGCGCGTAATTTTTCATCATGATGAGGAACCGCTTGCCCGCCGGCTGATCGAACCCGAAGCGCGCCTCCAATTCGCGGCGCAGGTCGTCCTGCATCCCCTGCCCGCCGCGATACAGCCCGTTGCCGGCCGCCACATCGCCCGCCCCGCCGGCGATGCGCCCGACGGCCGACGGCGCCGCCCCCTGCTCCGCCTTGGCCAGCAGCTGTTCGACCGGCCCGCCGGGGGCCAGCTGCACAATCAGGAAATTGATCGCCATAATCCCGAACAACGTGAGCGGAATCAACGCCAGCCGTTTCAGGAAATAGGCTTTATCCATCGGGGCCTTTCGCCTTTTTGGGATTCCAGAAATACTCCGCCGTCTCCTGGAAAAAGACATACAGCATCGGAATGAAGAAAATGCCGATGAGGGACGCAAAGGCCATGCCGCCGAAAATAGACGACCCGATGGCCTGGCGCGCCAACGCGCCCGCGCCGAATGCAACCACCAGCGGCAAGAATCCGGCCAGCGATGAAATCGCCGTCATCATGATGGCTCTGAAACGCTTATAGGCGCCGTCCATGGCGGCATCCCGGATGGAAACGCCTTTGGTGTCATGCTCGATTTTGGCAAACTCAACCACCAAGATGGCGTTCTTCGCCGCCAAAGCGACCAGCACGATGATGCCCACCTGCGTGTATAGATCGTTCACAATGCCGCGCACGGACAAAAAGCCGATGGCGCCCGTCAATCCGACAACGATTGAAACCATCACGGACAAAGGCATCGCCCAGCTTTCATACAGGGCCACCAAAAACAGGTAGCCGAACACAAACGCCATCGCGAATATCAGGATGATCTGGCCGCCGGCTTCCCGCTCTTGCAGCGCCGTTCCCGTCCATTGGTATTGATAGCCGGCCGGCAGAACTTTCCGGGATGCCTCGCCCATCGCGTCAATGGCCGACCCCAGGCCGTATCCCGGCGCCGGCGATCCTGTGATCTTGACGGAGCGGTAGTTGTTATACCGCTGAATGGACGAGGCCCCGATGGTGCGCTCCACCGCCACCAGCGATCGCAGCGGCACCATCTCGCCCCTGTTGTTTTTCAGGTTGATTTTGAAAATGTCGTCCAGAACGGATCGGTCGTCGACATCGCCCTGCACGTTGACCTGCCACGTCCGGCCATACAGGTTGAAGTCGTTGACATAAACGCCGCCCAGCATGGTCTGCATCGTGCCGAACACGTCCGCAACGTTCACGCCGAGGGCGTAGGCCTTCTTCCGGTCGATGATCAGGTTCACGCGCGGCGCGTCGACCGAGTAGAATGTCATGACCCGCTGCACCCGGGGATCTTTGTTAGCCTCGGCAATCAGCCGATTCACGACCGCCATCATCCGCTCCGGCGATTCGCCCTGGGTGCTTTGCAGGATATACTCGAAATCCGACGTCATGCTCATCCCCGAAATGGCCGGCAGGTTGAAGGGAAAGAACCGCGCCTCCTTGATGCCCATCGTCATGCCATAGGCTTTGCGAATCACGCCGTTCACATCCTGATCCGCCCCCGTCCGCTTACCATACGGCTTGAGCTTGACGGCGAAAAAGCCGTTGTTGGCCGACTGGCTGCCGGACATCACCCCGTATCCCGTGATGGCCATGAGCGAGTCGACCTCCGGAATCTTGCGCAGCATGCCGCCCACGGATTTCATCAGCGCGTTCGTCCGGTTCCAGCTGGCGCCGGAGGGCAGCTGCACCTCCATCATGAACACCCCCTGGTCCTCCGCCGGCAAAAGCCCTGTCGGCTGCGCCTTGAACAACACATACGCCACCAGCCCGAAAGCGCCCATCATCAGCAGGACGCCCTTGCTCATCCACAAGGTTTTCGACACGACGCGCGCATACCCGTCCCGGCTTTTGTTCACAAGCCCCCCGAACAGCGCCAGCAATTTCCAGGGCTTTTGATTCGGCCGCATCATCAGGGTCGCCAGCGCCGGCGACAATGTCAGCGCATTCAGTGTCGAAATGCACACCGCGATGGCAATCGTGATGGCAAACTGGCGGTAGAGCAGTCCGGAAATGCCCGGCACAAAGGCGACCGGGACGAAAATGGCCAGCATCACCAATGTCGTCACGATGATGGGGGAGGTGATTCTGTCCATGGATTTTTTGACGGCGGCGGCGGGCTCCCAATCGGGATGATCCGCCATCATGGTCGACACATCCTCCACGACGACGATGGCGTCGTCCACAACCGTGCCGATGGCCAGCACCAGCGCCAGCAGCGAAATGGTATTGACGGAAATGCCGAAGGCCGCCATGCCGGCGAAAGCGCCGATCAGCGACACCGGAATGGTCAGCACCGGAATAATCGTCGCGCGCATCGTCCCCAGGAACAGATATGTCACCAAGGCGATTAGGAAGAACGCCGCCAAAATCGTCTGCCCGATTTCCGCGATGGAGTTTTCCACAAACTGCGCGTTGTCAAACATCGTGTGCGCGCTGATGCCCGCCGGCATTTTCTTTTGCAGTTCCGCCATTTTTGCACGCACGGCTTTGGCGACATCCACGGCATTCGACCCCGGCGCCTGAAAGATGGCGAAGCCGATGGCCGGCTTGCCGTTATACATGGCTTCCAGCGATCGGGATTTCGCGCCCAGTTCAACCCGCGCGATGTCTTTCAACAGCAGGAAAGATCCGTCCGTGTTCGCCCGGATCACGATGTCGCCGAACTCCTCCGGCGTCGACAGGCGCCCCTGCGTCGTCAGCGAGAACTGGAACTCCTGATCCGTGCGGGACGGCATGACGCCGATGCGCCCGACGGCCGCCTGGATATTCTGGCTTTTAATGGCATTCAAGACCTCGTTCGCCGACAGCTTCAAACTTTTCAGCTTGTCGTTGCTCAACCACACCCGCATGCTGTAATCCAATGTGGAGAATATCAAAACATCCCCGACACCCGGCGTCCGGGCCAGCTCGTCCTTCACATTCAGCAGCGCATAATTCGTCAAATAGGCCGCATCGTGTTCGGGATTGTCGGAGGTCATCGTGTAGATTTGCAGCATCGAAGTCATTTTCGATTGCACAACGATGCCCTGCTGGATGACTTCCGGCGGCAGAGTGTTCTCGATTTTCTTCACGCGGTTTTGAACATTCACGGCATCGATATTCGGGTCCGTGCCGATTTTGAAGCTCACCGTCAGGTTATACGAGCCGTCGTCCGCGCTGACAGAGCTCATGTAGATCATGTCCTCGACGCCGTTGACGGCCGATTCGATCTGCTGGGCGACGGACGCCTCGACAACCTCCGCGCTGGCGCCGGGATATATCGCCGACACGGCGACGGTCGGCGGCACGATGTCCGGGTATTGCGCGACCGGCAGAGACCGCGCCGCCAGCAATCCGGCCAGCATGATGACAATGGAAATCACAGTGGCTAACCGCGGTCTTTTGATGAATGCGTCGGCTATCATTGCGTCCCCTTATTCCTGAACCACGCGGACGACCGCGCCCGACATAATTTTTTGAAAGCCGTCCGTCACGACGACATCGCCGGCCTTCAGCCCGTCCGCGACGACGATCTCGAATCCGGGCAGCTCCGAACCGGTCTTGACAGCGCGCCGCTCGACCGCGCCGCCGGCCGCTACGACATACGCATACCGGCCGTCCGCATCCTGCTGCACGGCCCGCTGCGGCAGGACGATGGCCTTCGCCGGCGTCCGCGCCGTCAGCACCGCCCGCCCGTATTGCCCGATGATCAGGCGGCCCTTCGGATTCGGAAAGGCGGCCCGCATTTTCAACGTGTTCATCGCCTCGTCCAGCGTCACGTCCACGAAGTCGATCGTCCCCGGCTCCGGATAAACGCCGCCGTCCGAAAAGACGAAGCGCACGACGACATCCGACGCGCGCGCGAACGATTCCTGCATCGGGCCGACCTGATTCTCGCTGACCGCGAAGACCGCATAGATCGGATCGACGACGACCAGCGTCGCCAAGTCGCCCGAATCGGGGCCGATGAGGTTGCCGACCGAGTAGCGCGCCTCGCCGATCTTGCCGTCCATCGGCGCGACGATTTCGGTGTAGTCCAGGTTCTGCCGGGCCAGGTCGACCTGCGCCTTCATCTGGGCGACATCCGCGCGGGATGCCTCATAGGCCGCCTGCGCCTCGTCCAGCCGGGCCTCGGACACATCCTTGGTCTTGTATAGCTTCTGGGCGCGCTCATACTGCACCGCGGCGTTCTTGGCGTTCGCGGCGGCGCGCGCGTGGTTGGCTTCGGCGGCGCGCAGGCCGGCCTCGAAGTTGACCTTTTCGATCACGAACAGCACGTCGCCCTTCCGGACGAAATCGCCCTCGGTGAAGCGGCGCTCATGCAGGAATCCGGTGACGCGCGCCCGCAGGCCGACCTTGTCCTTCGCCTCGATCTTGGCGACGAAGCTGGCGGTCGGGTTGATCGGACGCTCGGCCGCGACCACCGCATTCACGCTGGGCGGCGGCATCTGTTTCTGCCCGCCGGCGTCCCGGCGGCCCGCCCAGTAGCCGTATCCGCCGTATCCGGCGGCGGCCAGGATGCCCAGGAATACAACCCAAACGACGATTTTCCGCATGCTTTTCTCCTTGATGGAACGATTGGGGCGAGTATAGCACGAATCTTTTCCAAATATCAACAAAACATCTGGCAAAATCGAAAAAAATAGTGTTAGATAGACACATGAAACCCCGAAAAACCGGAAACGCGCTGAACGCCGAGCTCCTGCTGAACCGCGGGAGCGGCCTGCTGCGCCGCGCGCGCGCGGAAAAGCGCTCCGGCGCCGTTCCCAGCCGCATCGCCGAGCATTTCATCACCCGCAACGCGCGGGGCGCCGTGCGCGTGTTCGTCGCCGGCGGGTCGCGGCCCGGCAATAAGAAAATCTATGCGGATCAGGCCGAGCTGCTGGGCCACGAAATCGGCAAGCGGAACTACCGCCTGGATTTCGGGCTGTCCTCGAACGGCCTCATGGGCGCCGTCGCGCGCGGCGTCCTGCACGAATGGGCGATCCAGGGCCGGCGGTCGTCCTTCCCGGTCCAGGGCGTCACGACCAAGGAATACCTGGCGCTGTACCGGACGCAGAAAATCCTGTCGGAAGTGTCCGACATCATCGTCGCCAAAACGCTGGAGGAGCGCAAGAGGCAGCTGCTGAACGCCGACTTCGTCATTTTCGCGCCCGGCGGCGTCGGCACGTTGGACGAGCTGGTCTACGACTGCGTCGCGATGCAGGACGGCTTTTTGCAATTCAAGCCGTTCGTCCTGTTCAATGTGGACGGGTTCTTCCACCACCTGCTGGAATTCTTGAAAGATATCCACCTGCAAGGCTTCGCCGACGCCGTGCCGTTCATCGTCGTCGACGACAGCGCCGAGGCCGGCCTGGCCTTCGACCTGATCGGGCTGTCCGGCGCGCACGGCCTGACGAAGGACAAAGCCCGCGCGGCCGTCGAGAAAATCATCTACGAGCTGCCCTATGTCATCGCGCAGCGCAGGCTGTTCCCGCACAAATCCGCGGCCGATATCGTTGCCGAAAAGGACGCCGTGCTGGCCGGACGCGACACCGAGGCCCGCAAGCGCCTGGCGCAGGAAATCGAAACCTGCTACCTGAACAAGGAAATGGAGCGCATGTATGCGCGACTGGAACACACCGGCCGCGACACCGCGATCGTCAGCTCCAAATTGACATCGTTGAAAAAGCGCCGGAAAGTTTAGCCTGTTGTCTTTTGGAACACCGCGGAAAACAGCCCGTCCGTCTGGGTCGTAGCGGGTGAAAACTGCCGCCGTTTTTCAAGCGCGAAACCGGCATGGCGTGCCAGGAACGCGCACACCTGCCCGTCGTTTTCGGGCCGCAGAAGGGAGCATGTCAAATAAGACAGCCGCCCGCCCGGACGGACGAACGCAACCGCCGCGTCCAGGATATCCGCCTGTTTCCGAACCAGCGCATCCACCTGCTCCCGCGTCAATTTCCACCGCGCGTCCGGGCACCGCCGCCACGTCCCCGTCCCCGAACACGGCGCGTCGACGACCACATGGTCGAAGAGGCCCTCGAGTCGAAGCATCGTCCGGATACAGGTCGCTCCGGCGCGCCGCGCGCGCTTTTCCAATTCGGCCAGGCTGCGCTCGGACACATCGTGCGCGACAATCGCGCCGCGGTTGCCCATCATCTGCGCGAAAATCAAAGACTTGCCGCCGGCGCCCGCGCAGTAATCCAAAACCGCGTCGCCCGGCTTGACACCCGTTTCCAGCGCCGCCAGCTGCGACCCTTCGTCCTGAATCTCCACCAGGCCGTCCCGATAACACCGCGCTTGCGCCAGGTTGCCGCGCTTCGTCAAAATCAGCCCATACGGCGACAGCGCGGTCGGCTCCGTTTCAAACCCTTCGTCCGCCAGAAGCTTCCGGATTTTTTCCCGATTTCCATTCGCCCGCAGAACGACCGGCGGCGCTTCCAATAAAGCCGGCAGGGCGCGCGCCGGATTGTCGACCAGATCCGGCATCCAATCCGGCACTTCCCAGTTGACCGCGTCGGGCGCGCCGGCGACGACTTCGGGACACGCCTCCCCGACGCCCAGCCCCAAAAACTGCATCCGGCGGCGATGGCGCACCGCGAACCACACCCTGTCCGCCAGAGCTTTCCGATCGTTGGATCCGATATACCGCCGCGCGCGCGTGTAGGCGTTGATGACCTCGTTCGCAGGCCGGCTTGATGCCTGTATTTCGATCAGCAGCGCGCGGGCTGATTCCAAAATAGCCCCCGGTTTCATTCCGTCCCCTTGAAGCCCGTCGCGACGACATAGAACTCCGCGGAGTCCTTCCGGCTGGCCTCGGGTTTCACATGTTTGACAACCGCGAAGTCCCGCTTCATGCGCGCCAGGAAAGCGCTTTCCGTTCCGCCCGCGAAAACCTTGGCGACGAACGCGCCGCCCGGCGCCAGAACCCGGACCGCGAAATCATACGCCATTTCCAGCAGCCCCATGATCCGCAGGTGATCCACATCCGGCATGCCGGTCGTGTTCGCCGCCATGTCCGACAGGACGACATCCGCGCGATGCCCGCCCAGCAGATCCCGCAGGATGCGCGGCGCATCGGCGTCCGTGAAATCCATTCGGACCAGCTTCGCCCCCGGGACGGGGTCCGTTTCCAATAAATCCATGCCGACGACCAGCGGGTTTTCCGGCGTCGATCCGACCTTCGCCGCGGCGACCTGAACCCATCCGCCCGGCGCGCACCCCAGATCGACGACGCGCCGCCCGGGCTTGAAGAAATGGAACCGGTCGTCCAGCTGGATGATCTTGAAAGCCGACCGCGCGCGGTATCCCTGGCGCCGCGCTTCGGCGACATACGGGTCGTTGACCTGCCGGCGCAGCCACTGGGTGCTGGACGCCCGCCGGCCGCGCGTTTTTTTCAGCCGGGTTTTCAGCGGGCGCGCGTCGAACTGCGTCATGGCTGGCTGGCCCGCGAAATGGTGCCGCGGACACCGCTTTTTTTGCCGGCGGACGCCGACGGCTTCTGCGTCTTGGCCGCCTGGTTCAGCTGAAGCTGCCGCGCCATTTCGCGCGCCTGGGCCAATTCGGCGAACGCGTCGCGCGCCGCCGCCCGCGTCTGGTAAATCTGCTCCAATGTCATGCTCGGCTG